>JAUJNC010000478.1 GCA_030446525.1 Armatimonadaceae bacterium | reverse complement strand
AGCGGCGGTGTGGTGGATGAAGAGGATCAAAAGCGCCAGGCTGACCACCGCCAGAACGACGCCCCCGGTGACGGCGATCTGGGGAACGAAGTGTCCCGCCCCGTCGGCACTCTCGGCGCGCACGGTCCGCAGCACCAGCAGGCAGTAGACGAAGGTGCCGATAAAGGTGCCCAGCACGATCTGGTTCACGCGGTCCGCGGTGAAGTGGCGCAACAGGCGCGGCGTGTACTGCTGGGAAGCCAGCGTCAGTGCCACCACGGTGACGGAGAAGGTGACGCCGGTGACGGTCATCATCGAGGAGACGAGCGCCGAAAGCACGGCGCGGGCGCCCTCAGGTCCGCCGTGGAACAGCAGGTTGGCAATCCCCAACGTGCGCAGCTCGATCCGGCGGTCCAGTTCGATCAGGGCGAGCGCGGCGGCCACCGCTACCAGGGCCAGCAGCGAGGGCACGAGCCACAGGCTGGCTCCCAGCGCGTTGAGGATCCTTCCCAGGCGGGCTTTCATCCTGTGCCATTCCCCCGCGGGCGCGTGTGCAGCAGCGCCGTGCGCCCCCGGAGCATCTGGAACAGCCGGAACAGGAGGACGCGAGACTTCACGGGCGTTCCCCCCGCCCGTTCCGCGAGATCTCGCCCGGCTCGGCCCCGGGCGGCGCTTCTACCAGCAGGCGCCCGAGTTCGGCCGACAACGGGCGCGGCCGGGGCCGAGCCGCCTTGCCGGCGGGCCATCCCTCCCTCTGGCGCGAGCGGTCCCCGTCGGTCTCCTCGGTCTGGTCGTGGAACAGGATCTGCTGCGTCGGGAACGGCAGATCGATCCCGCTGTCGGTCAGCGCCTGCTTGACCGCCGAGATCACCCGGTCCTTGACGGCGAACAGGTCCGCCTGCCGCGGCGGGTGGATCCACCAGCGGGCGCGCAGATTCACCGCGAAGTCACCCAGGCTGACCAGCAGCACCTCGGGTGCCGGGTCGGGCAGCACGCCCTCGCTCCGGCCCAGCGTTTCCCGGATGATCCCGCGGGCTCGCTCGACGTCATCGCCATAGCCGATCCCAAAATCATACTCGAGGCGCCGCTTGTCATAGGCGGTGTTGACGATCACGCTGTCGCTGAACAGGTCGGCGTTGGGGATGACCACGCGCCGCCCGTCATATAGCGTTTCCACTTATTGTTGAAATGTCCTGGTGCTTGAGGTAAGGTGCGTTCATGCAAGCCTACTCCCTGGACCTGAGACAACGTATCGTCGCCGCCGTGGTGAGCGGGGGCATGAACCAAAAGCAGGCGGCCCAGTGCTTCGCCGTCTCCCCCGCCACCGTCAGCCGCTATGTCGCCTCGCAGCGGCGCGGCCAGAACCTGGCCCCCAAGAAGCCCAAAGGCAAACCGGCCCGCCTCACCCCTGCCCTGGCGCAACGCTGGCAAGAGTACCTCCAGAACCACCCGCACGCCACCATCGCCGACCAGAAACGATGGCTTCAGGAGCAGGGTGTCCGCTTGTGCCGCTCCGCCGTGCATGCCAATCTGCGCCGGCGCGGCTTTACCTTCAAAAAAAGTCCCTCCTCGCCCAGGAGCGCGACCCCAAAAAGCGGGACGCCTTCCGGGAGACGGTAGCGCTCCTGGCCCCGGAGCGGCTCAAGTTCCTGGACGAGGCGGGCAGCCATTTAGCCATGACCCGGCTGTACGGCTGGGCCAAACGCGAGGCGCGTTGCCTCTACGTCGCTCCCTTCAACCGGGGCAAAAACGAGACGCTGCTGGGGCTGTTCAGTCTGTCGGGCATGGAGGCGCTTGAGACCCACACCGGCTCGGTCAACGCCGAGCGGCTCGCCCGGTTCGTCCGGGAAGCGGTCCTGCCGTGCCTCAAGCCCGGCGACACGCTGGTGCTGGACAACGCGCGTATTCACAAGGCCGCTCTGTTGCGCCCTGTGCTGGAAGCGGTAGGCTGCGACTTGTTGTTTTTGCCGCCCTACTCGCCGGACTTTTCTCCGATTGAGCCGGCTTGGGGCAAGCTCAAGAGCGAGCTTAGGCAGCGGGAGCCACGGGATCGGGGGGCATTGCGGGCCGGTGTTGCGCTGGCCGCGGCGACGCTCACGCCAGCAGACGCGCGCCAGTTCTTCCAGCATTGCGGCTACAAGGTC
>JAUJNC010000477.1 GCA_030446525.1 Armatimonadaceae bacterium | reverse complement strand
TTACCGGCCCCGGTGGGCGACCGGCGGCGGAGACGGCCGCCGACCTGATAACGGCCCAGCGGCAGGTCGCGCGCGACGAGATAGCCCCGGCGCACGTAGTCGCGGGCCGGCTCGACGCTCGCCGTCACACGCCGGACCTCGCCGCGCGTGCCGTCGAGCAGCGGGCCGACCGGCGCGAAGGTCAGCTCGATCTTGGTGCCGGGCGGCAGGTCGCCGGGATTGTTGAGCATCCGGTCGACGGGGTGGTCCAAGGTGTTCGCAATGCCGTACTCGATGCGCGCCGACCCGCCGTAGTAGGAGATGTCGTCGTTCGGGTTGTTCTCGGCGTGAATGCGCCCCGACACGGGCAGGAAGAAGTTGAGCACGCGGCCCTTTGATATGTCGATGTCCTCGCCGTCGAACAGAGTGCCGTCGCCCTGCTCGGGCCGCAGCGGCAGGAAGTAGATGGCGCCGTTCCACTCACGGCGGGCGAGCGCGTTGTCGCACTTCCACGTCGGTGAGCCGGACAGCGCGAGGCTGTAGCGCCCGTCCGCTCCGGTGCGGGCCTCCTGATGGATGAACGCGCCCTGGTCGGTGATGCGCCAGAAGCGGATGCGCGCGCCGGAGATCGGTTTGCCGAGCCGGTCCAGAACGGTGCCCGCGACCTGCATGGGTTTGGGGGCCAGTTTCGGGAACGTCAGCCTGGCGAGCGGCGCGGCGCCTTCGAGGGCAGCCGGGGCGCGGTCGGCGGCGTCGCCGCCGGACGGGGCGGGCGCGGCGTTGCCGATGGTGCCGTCCGCCTTGGGCCTGGCCTGCGCCCAGGCCATCAGGAGGAAGTCCTTGCCGGCGAGCCAGAAGCCGATCAGGGCTTCCTTTTTCGCCTCGCGGCCCGCCGTGAACAGGGTTAAGGTACCGCCATCGGTCTTGTGGGGCGGCTGCGGGGTGTAGGCGTAGCCGGCGCTTTTGAGCGCGCCGGCCATGCTGCTCTGAATGCCGTCGTTGTCGCCGGGCTTGTAGTCGCCGCCGGCCCAGGCGAGCACTTCGCTGCCGCCCAGGACGAGGCCGAGTTCCTTCATCATGGTCTTGAGTTGGTCCGTGCTCTGGGCGACGGCGTCCTTTTCCAGCAGGCGCAGCGTGCCGCCGGGGAAGCGCACGTCGGCGATCTTGGACTTGGCCGCGAGTTCGGCGTTCTGCTCGCCTTTCGCCTCGGCCTTCGGGTCGCCTCCGGTGGCCTCGGTCGCGGTGCGGCCCTGCCGCGGAGCGGCGTCGCCGGGTTCGGCGTTGCCCGCTGCCGTCGGCGTTTCGTTCGTCTTCGCAGGCTGGAGCGCGGCGTCGGCCCATTCCAGCAGGAGCGAGTCGTCGGAGGCGACCCACATGCCGAGCACGCCCGTGGGCTGTTTGCCGGGCCGCACGGCGAGGAACACGACCATGGTTCCCGTGTCGATCTTCTGGGTGTGGACCTCTTTGTAGGTGAGGCCGGCTCTGGCTAATGCCTGGGCGAGCGGTCCGGAGATAGCGGTCCGCTGGCCGGGTTTGTAGCCTGCGCCCGCGGCCCAAAGCAGCAGTTCGTTCTTGCCGGTCAGCGAAACGCCGGACTGCGCGGCGAGTTCCGTGATCTGCTTTTTGGCGTCGCGGGCGAGGGCGTGGCTGGCCGGAACGCGCAGGGCGTTGGCCGGCAGTTTCAGGACGGCAAGGCTGGCGAGCGTCGAGGTTTCGGCGGGCTGGGGGTCCTCGCTGGCAGCGGCGGCGCGGGTCGGCATTGCCGCGAATGGCGGGACGAGGGTCGGGGCCAGGCACAGCCCGGCCAGGGCCGCCGCTGCTGGGAGCGTGGCGGCGCGGCGATGGTTGCGGGAACGGGTCACGGTCGGGTCTCCTGCCAAGGTGGCGGGGTGTCGCTCGGCCGCGAACCCGCACGGTTCGCGGCGCTTTCGTGTTCTTGGCTGGATTGTAGCCGGAGGCGCCGCCCGGCGGCATCGCCCGACTGCTCACAGTGTGCGCTAAGAGAAGGGGGAAGATCTCGGTCCGACCGGAAGCGGCAGGGCGCCTCAAACTTTCGTAGGAAGAGGACAGCCAGCTGGGTTCGCGGTGCGGGAACGACATCGAGGTGTCGGGTGCGAGGCCGCACGTGCTGACTCCGCCAAGGAGAC
>JAUJNC010000476.1 GCA_030446525.1 Armatimonadaceae bacterium | reverse complement strand
CGCGAGGACTTCGAGCGCGCTCAGAAGGTGGTCGGCGACATCGGTGCGGCCGTCGCTCACGGCCTGCTTGAGCGTGGCGAATACCCGGTCTTCCAGGCATGCCCGGCGGCGCTGGCGGGTCGCCCGGTGCTGCGGTTTCATGTCCGGTGACTCCCAAGCGCCCTCGCGGCCCGGCGGGCGAGGTGGAGGGCAAGCAGTGGAACGACGGCCCATTGCAGGAGCGGCGACAGGCCGGTGTCGATGATCGGCACGACCGGCATGAGGTCGGAATACGCCCAGGTCTCGCGGACGGTGATGTTCAGCCACTCGCTGAAAATCGTGTGCGCGACGCCGAAGCCGATGGTCAGCGCGGCCACCCGGCGGTGCGCGCGGGCGGGCCACGCGGGCTTCCCCACGAGGACCAGGGCGAGCGCCAAGCAGGCGAGCGCGATCAGCAGGTCGCCGCCCGTGCAGTGGACGACGGCGAACACCTTCTCGCCCGGCGTCCCGGTCCGCCAGATCGTGTAGAGCGGCAGGTGGGCCGCCTCCCAGGCGAGGTCGCCGAGGGCGATCGTGCCCAGGTAGGCTCGCAGGGCGCGCGGCCAGTCCGGCATCGGCCCGGCGTGGGGCGCGGTCCCTCGTGAAGCCGTGCCCTCGAACCCGACTCGTCTATGCCGAACCGGTCGATGCTGCTGCCCTAGCGCGTCGTGCCGGGCTGGGCGGGCGGCGTCGGAATCCCTGCCCGCTCCTCAAGCTGTTTCAGGCGGCTGTCCATCGCCGCCATCCGCTTCATCATCGGGCATTCCATCATGCCGCCCTGCTGTCCCTGCTGCATCGGCATCATCTGCATCATCCCACCCTGCGACCCTTGCGGCTGGGTGCCCTGGGCGAAGGCGCCCCCCGTGGCCAGAACTCCGGCCAGCGCGACGGCAGGTACGATGAACTTCCGCATCGGGTATCCTTCCTCATGGTTGACCACGACGAATACGCCCTTCCCACATGGGAAGGTTCCGCCGGAAACGAGACCCGTCAGGCATGGGCCGCCGTACGTAAGTCGGTCGTCTAGAGCGTACCGGTCCACCGGACGAAACCCGTCCCCACGGCGACGGCCACGTTGCCGACATTCGGCCGGGACTGACGATCACGTCCGCGCCGCGGAGTCCTCCCGGCGCAGGGATCCCGGCGAGCGCCGTCCACTTCAACCATGTACCCGATGTCGGAAGCGCCGGTCGGGTAAGCGAACATCGTCCCCTTCAAGTCCTTGGCCGTGAGGTCGTGCCGGATGGCGAGCCCGAACAGGTTGATCACCTCGTCGGCGTGCGGGCCGACGAGGTGGGCGCCGAGGATGCGGCCGGTGTCCTCCTCGACGAGCACCTTGAAGCCGTAGACCCGTTCGGCCAGACGCCGCACGGTGTACCAGCCCGGCACCTTCTCGGCCCTGATGACTGATCCCGGCCCGACGTGCTCACGCCCGCACGCGCGGCAGCTCATCGAGGCGGGTCGTGTAGCGGGGCGAGCGGTGCGCGGCGCGCAGCCTCCAGCCCTTCTCGATGCCCATCGCGGCCGGGAACACCGTGTTGCGGCCGAAGCGGGTGTTCAGCTTGTCCATCGCCCGCATGAGCTGGTCCGAACGCGGCGCCGGCGCGTCGAAGAGGGCAGGGGGCGCCGCTTCCGGCGGGCAGAGGTCATTGAGCAGCACGCCGGCCTTCACGTAGCGGTACCCGCGCTCGCCCCGCCACGCCGCGTCCACTCTTGGCTCGGCCCCGAGGCGAAGCCGCCCCGAAAAATCTGGGCCCGGACCGCTTGGATGCCCCGCCCCGGCCTCGATGCGGCGCCGCCGACAGGTCGGCCGCCGGGGCACGCGGCGGAGGGTTTTTCGGCCTCTGCCCCCATACAGGTGGGGGGTGCACCGCAAAAACACCTCCAACTCGCGGCGGCCGCTCGCCCTTCCATGCGGCTCGAAGATCGGCGGGGCGAGCGCCGGGCGCCTCCCACCCTGGGTCTTGGCCGGGTATTTGGCTGGGGGGTTTTTGGACGAATCCGGCGCTAAAAACCCCTCCTGCGGCGGAGTCGTCGGGTGCGTCGCTGGGCATGGGTCAGTCCTTCGGGGCGTTCGTCAGCTCGGCCACGATGCGCGTCGCTGCGTGTCCGA
>JAUJNC010000475.1 GCA_030446525.1 Armatimonadaceae bacterium | reverse complement strand
ATTGGGGCAACACCAACAGAAAAGCCCCCAGCACAGGGGCTTTTCTGTTGGGCGCAGGCGCGCAGACGCCTCCCGTCATAAGCGATAACCCGATGGCGACGCCAACCCGCAACGGGGGCCGTAGGGAAAGGCCGGCGTCGCCGCGTATTTGATGTTACCGCCGCCGGTGAAGATCGCGAACGAGTCGCTGGAACACTCCCTTCGTGCCCTGTAAGCAAAAGGTACCCACGTTCATGCCAAAGTTCAAGGTAACGGCGCGGCGCGGCAGCGGAAGGAGCGTGGCGCTCATAGTGAAGATCGGACCAGGGATGAAAGCCGCCCGGTCGGGGGGCGCAGCCTCGCCGTCCTGCTGCTGGTGGCCGCCCCAGCCCCCTGGGCCCCGGCGCGCCCCCCCGCTGGGGCCGGGAAGCCCCCCGTGGCAGCGCGCCCGCCGCCGGTTGGTTCTTGGGGTAGTGCCCCCACCATGTCAAGCCACCTGTAGGCGTTGAAGCGAACCGGCTTTGCCACACACGCACTCTTCCTTCAGGCTCCTGAAAAAGCGTTCGATCAGCCCGTTCTGCTCGCTCGGGCGTGGGGCGTGATGAACTCCTGGGGCAGACGATAAAACAGGCACGCTTCCCGAAATGGGCCTTTTGCCGCCCTTAAACTCACCCCCATGCCGATGAACGACGAGTTACCGACCGGTGCCGCTCCCGAACCGGTGCCCCTGCCGCATTTCCCGAGCCGGTTGCACGCCTACGTCTGGCGCAACTGGACGCTGGTTCCCATCGAACGGCTCGCGCGCTTGGTGGGGGCGAAGCCGTCGGACATCCTGCGGACGGGCATGGCGATGGGCCTGTCAAAGCCGCCACGCCTGAGTGCGATGCAGCAGCGTCGATCCTATCTGACGGTCATCCGGCGCAACTGGCATCTCCTGCCCTACGACCAGTTGCTTCAGTTGCTGGAATGGACGCCGGAGCAGATGGCGTATACGCTTCGCGAGGACGACTTCCTTTTCATCAAACTCGGCAGCCTCAAGCCCAAGTGCGCGCCGCTGCGGTACCATCCGCCGGACGGGAAGACCCAGGAGCGGGAGCGCGACATCGCCCGCCTCGTCTGGCGCGAGTTTCCCGGCGGCCTCGGCGGCGGCACGCCCGACCCGCTGTTCGGCTTCGTGGACCGGCTTTCCCGCCCGCTGCCGGCGAAGGCTCAGACACCGCCGGAGGGCGGGCCCTCGCGCTTTTCCCCGCGCTTCTGCTACTCCTATTTCGCGCTGTACGGCGATCCGTTGCTGGAAAAGGAGGCCGACCCGTACCCCGACGGCTATCTGGCCCGGCTCGCGGCTTCCGGCGTGGACGGCGTGTGGCTCCAGGCCGTGCTGTCTACGCTGACCCCGTTCCCGTGGGACCCGAAGCGCAGCGCCCGACACGCGGAGCGCCTGCGGAACCTGCGCGCGCTGGTGGCGCGGGCGCGCAAGCACGGCATCGGGGTGTACCTGTATCTCAACGAGCCGCGCGCCCTGCCGCTCGAATTTTTCGAGGCCCACCCGGAGATGAAGGGGGTCGTCAAGGGCGACCACGCGGCCCTGTGTACGAGCCACCCCGCCGTCCAGCGGTACCTGACCGATGCCGTGGCATCGGTCTGCCGCGCCGTGCCGGACCTGGCCGGCCTGTTCACCATCACCACCTCGGAGAACCTGACCAACTGCTGGTCGCACGGGCGCGGCGCCGACTGTTCTCGCTGCGCAAAACGCTCGGCGGCGGAGGTGATTGCCGAGGTCAACCGGCTCGTCTTCGAGGGGATTCGACAGGCCGGCAGCCGCGCTGGCCTCCTCGTGTGGGACTGGGGCTGGCCGGATGAGGCGGCGGAGGCGATTATCAAGGGGCTGCCGCGCGAGGTCGCGCTGATGAGCGTCAGCGAGTGGAGCCTGCCCGTCCGGCGCGGCGGGGTGGAGAGCGTCATCGGCGCGTATTCTCTGTCGGCGGTCGGCCCCGGCCCGCGGGCGCGGCGTCACTGGGAGATGGCCCGCAAACGGGGCCTCCAGACCATCGCCAAGATTCAGGCGGCCAATAGCTGGGAGCTTTCCAGCGTGCCCTACCTGCCCGTTCTGGAGAACGTCGCTCAGCACGCCGCCAACCTGCGCGACGCCGACG
>JAUJNC010000474.1 GCA_030446525.1 Armatimonadaceae bacterium | reverse complement strand
TGCGCAACTACGAGGGCTTCCTCCGCTAGTGCGCCTGGTCCTCGTCGGGCCCCCCGGAGCGGGCAAGGGGACGCAGGCTCAGTTCAGCGCGACCGAGCTGTGGATTCCGAAGGTCTCGACCGGCGACATCTTCCGGGCGAACGTGAGTGCCGGCACGCCGCTGGGGCAGCAGGCGAAGGCCTACAGGGACGCCGGCGTCCTGGTCCCCGACCAGATCACGCTTGAGCTGGTGCGCGACCGGCTGGCCTGCGTTCTGATCTGGGCGCTCACCCGGCTGCTGGGTGCGAACCGCCTGACGCGCCACGACGCCCCGCTTTCCGTCCTGCGCGCCTACACCCTGCCCGAGTACGTTCGGATGGCGCGCTCGGCGGGTATATCTTCCTGCGGTGTGCGTCCCTTCCCCTTCTTCCGCGCCGTGATCGTGTGTAGCCGGTCGGGAAGCGCCCGTTAGAAAGTCCGTAATTTTGAACACGTCCGATGTCATCGTGGTCGGCGGGGGCCCGGCGGGCGCCGCCGTGGCGACGCACCTGGCCCGCGCGGGGCGGGCCGTCCTGCTCCTGGAGCGCGCGACGTTCCCCCGCGACAAGGCCTGCGGCGAGTTCCTTTCGCCCCCGGTCCGCGGTCTGCTGCAGGAACTGGGCGTCTACGACTCCGTTCTCGGCGCGGGGGCGCGGGCGGTGCCCGGCGCCCGCGTCCGGTGCGCCGGCGGCGAGACCTTCGCGGGCGGTTACGCGGCGTCGGCGGCCCGCTCGGCGTGGGCGCGCGAGGGCGGGCTGTCCCTCGAGCGGCTCGTGCTGGACCGCCTGCTCTTCGAGAACGCCCGCCGACAGGGCGCGGACGCGCGCGAGGGGGTCGGCGTGCGCGCCCTCCTCCAAGAGCGCGGCGCCGTGGTCGGGGTGCAGACCGACCGGGGCGTGTTCCGCGCGCCCCTGGTGGTGGGCGCGGACGGCGGGCGATCGCGGGTGGCCCGGGGGATGGGCGTGGTGCGTCCCCTGCCGCACCTGCAGACGATCGCCCTGGTCGCCCATTACGCCGATGTGCCGCTCGAAGCGGACCACCCCGTGGAGATGCACCTGGCGCCGGACGGCGCGGTGTGCGGCTTCGGCCCGGGGCCGGGGCAAACGGCGGATGTCACCCTGGTCGTGGCCGAGGGCGAAGCGCGCCCGATCGCCGCGGCCGGTCCCGCCGCCTATTACGACAACCTGCTGCGGGCGTTCCCCCCCGTCACCCGGCGGCTGCGGGGGGCGCGTCGCACGCGGCTCTTGACCTGTGGCACCTTCGGGCACACCGTGCGGCGGCCCGTGGCGGACGGCGCGCTCCTGGTCGGAGACGCCGCCACGTTCATCGACCCGTTCACCGGCGAGGGCGTGTATTTCGCGCTGCGCGGGGCGCAGATGGCGGCGGAGACGATGCTCAGCGCCTTGCGGCGCGGGGACACGTCGGTGCGCGCCCTATACCCGTACGCCGCGGCACGGCGGCGCGAGCTTCACCCGAAGTACGCGGTCTGCGGCCTGGTCCAGCGGGTCGTGCAGCGCAGCGCGCTGATGTCCTTCGTCGCTTCGCGCTTCGCCCGCCGCCCCGCGCTGGCGGAGCGGCTTCTGGGCGTCACCGGCGACATGGTCAGCCCTTACCGCCTGCTCTCGCCCGGCTACCTGCTGTCGCTTCTGAGCGCCTAGCCCGCCGGCGGACAAGAAAAGCGGACAAGAAAAAAGGACGGGGCAATGATTATGCGGACAGTCTGGTACAATGCGGGCGGAAACGGAGGCGACGTTTCGCTATGCGGCTAAGTAAAGTGGGGCGGTGGGTGGCGGCGCGCGTGGCGCGCAGGGCGGGCAGAACGGCGCGTAAGTATGTCGCGCCGCTGCTGCCCGCGCTCGTCACCCCGATGGCGCTGGGCGCGGGGCTCTCGGCGGGCGCGCTCACCCTGTTCATGCACCTGGCCGACGACGTGCGCGAGCAGGACGGGGTGTGGCGCTTCGACCACGACGGTCTGCGTCTGGCGCTGTCGCTGCGCACCCCACGCCGCACGCTGCTGATGCGGGGCGCTTCCGCGCTCGCGCGCCCGGACGTGATGAGGGTTCTCGGTCTTGGCGGGCTTCTGGCCGGTCGGCTTGGACCAGGGATCAGGGTCGAAGAGCG
>JAUJNC010000473.1 GCA_030446525.1 Armatimonadaceae bacterium | reverse complement strand
GCCGACGGGTCCGTCTCGCGCATAAAAACGGGCATGGTGTACTCTCCTGAAAACAGCGCCGAACCCCATAGCGTGGGTCGGGGTTCACGGCAGCAACAAATACTTGAGACCCATCAGCCCCAGGAAAACGAAAACCCCGGTTTTGAGCTGCTGCTGGGGCACTCTTTGCAAAAAGCGCGCTCCCAAACACAGCGACGCGAGGACCGGGCCCACGGCCCACACGAGCAGCGTGAGCAGCGGGCCGGAAAACGAGCCGCCCACGCCGCCCAGGAGCAGCCGTACCAGGATGGCGGACACGAACGCGACCTGCAGCACGGCCACGATCTGCTCTTTGGTCCAGGGCTGCGCATACACGTAGGCGATGGCCGGCGGGCCGCCCACGTTCAAAGCCCCGCCCAGACCGCCGCTGACCAGGCCGAGCGGGAAGCCCAGCGAGGCGGCTAGCTTCCGGCCGCGATCCCGCCCCAGCAGATCATTGGCGGCGAAAGCGATCAGGATCACCCCCAGCGATTGGAGCAGCAGCCTGTGCGGCGCGGTGACGAGCACGTAGTAGCCCAACGGCACCCCGCAGCAGCACCCCAAGATGAGCCCGCGCCCCATGGGCCACGCGTAGTGCTTGCGGTAGACAAACAACATGCCCCCCGTCGCCAGGGTGTTCAAAAGCAGCACCAGGTTCGCCGTGCTCTCGATGTCCAGGAGGAGCGGGAGCAGGGCCATCGCGACCAGCCCGAACCCGAACCCGGTCATGCCCTGCACGAAACCGGCCAGGCTCACGGCCGCGAGGACGAGCGCTGCGGAACCCGCGTCAATCTGCATCCGGCTTGGGCTCGATCTCGGAGATCAGCACGGGTCTTCCTTCCCGGGCGGAGCGCTCCGCCGCCGCGCCGACATAGACCGACAGGGCGCCCGTGTACGCGTCCGTCTCCGGCCGCCTGCCGGACAGGACGCAGTCGAGAAAGGCGCGGTGCACCCGCGGGTCCGCCCCGGAGTGGCCGCCGCCTCCCCCCTGTTCCTCGGGCGTCACCCGGTGGTTCTGTTTCGTATCGAACCGCTCGACCACCACCTCGTTGCCGGGCGTCGTCCACTGGACATAGCCCTCGTCCCCCAGGACGCTCACCAGGGTGTGCGGGTGCGTCGGGGCGCCCGGATGGAACATGCACAGCTCGAGCAGGGCGCGCTTGCCGTCCTCGTAGTCGACGACCACGAACGCGTTGTCCAGGATGTCGGGGCGCTCACCGCCCTCGTGGATCTCGTCTTTGTCATTGACGTCCGCGCCCCCGGAGGCGTACACACGGACCGGCTTGCTGCGGGCGAGCAGGTTGAACAGGTCGAAGTGGTGGCAGCTCTTTTCGACCAAGGTGCCGCCCGAATAACGGTTGAAGCGGATCCAGTCTCCGACCTTCTTCTGGAACGGGCCGCGGTGTTCCCGCAGCGTCAGCATCTTGACGTCGCCGCAGACGCCCGCTTCGACCTGCTGGCGCAGGTAGGCCAGCGCCGGCGCGTAGCGCATCTGCAGGCCCACCCAGAACGTCCTGGGGAAGGCGGCCGTCAGCTCGACGATGCGCGCCGCCGCCTCGGGCGTGTGGGCCAGCGGCTTCTCGCAGAAGATGTGCTTGTCGTGCTGGACCGCTTCGGCCACGATCTCGGCGTGCGTGTGGTTGGGCGAGGAGATGACGACCACGTCCAGGTCGGGGTCGGCCAAAAGGTCCCGGTAGTCCTGGTAGACGCGCACCGCCTGCGGGTCCGGGCACAGGGCCAGCGCGCGGTCACGGCTCGGCCCGTAGGGATCCGCCACGGCCGCGACCTCGACCTGCGGCAGCTGGCCGGCGTCCCTGAGATTGCCGCAGCCGCGCAGGCCCGTGCCGATGAACCCGTATCTCAGCTTCGACGCCATGTCTAACCCCTTCCCGCGGCGCGCGCGGTTTCGAGCATGTTTTCGATGAAGATCGCCTCCACGTCGGGGGCGAAGGGGGCCGGGTAGGCCCACAGGCGCGTCCAGCCGGTCACCTCGTAGCCTCCCTCGGCGTAGGCGGCGGGCGGGGGGACGTAGCCCGCGAAGCCGTTCGCGCAGGTGGCCAGCAGCGCCGCGCCCCCCAGCGGCGCCCGCACCGTGCGGCCGGGCTCGACGAACGTCTCGGGCGCGCTGGC
>JAUJNC010000472.1 GCA_030446525.1 Armatimonadaceae bacterium | reverse complement strand
CGGGAAGGACATGTACTGCTGGTAGCCCGTCGCCATCCCGAATATGCCCCACAGCGTGGGGACCACGTAGTCGCCCAGGATCAGGCCCAGGAAGAACGGCAGCGCCGCGCGGTACGCTTTGATGCCGCCGTAGCGCAGGGTGAGGTATTTGGCGAGCCAGGCCAGCAGGAACGGGAACCACATGTAGTCCATGCTCTGCGTGGTCGCCAGCGCGTAGCCGACCGGGTGCAGCGGCCACCAGGGGAACTGCTGGCGCAGGACGGAGAACCCGACCGCGGCCAGCAGGCCGAAGGCGGCGGCGACCATGCCGTAGATGTCCTGGAAGGTCGGGGTCAGGATGATCGAGGCCGCCTGACGCGCCGGGCCGGTCGCGCCGTTCGCCAGGGCGGGGCGCACCTTCGCGGTGGCCGCGCCGTAGGTGTAGTAGATGTCCAGATGGGCCCAGAAGGCGCACAGGATGCCGAAAGCGGATGCCCAGACCAGCGGCAGCAGGAACGCGCGCGGCGTGATCCCGGCGGACTGGCCGAGCTTGACGCTCTGGATCTGCTGCGGCATGGGGTTGTCGCGCATGTCGGATGTCCACGCCGTGTAGCCGTGCAGGACCGCGAGGTTTTTGGTCGTGAGGTTGTTGGAGCCGAAGGCGTCGGACGTGAAGGCCGTCGGGGACCAGCTTGGTGCGAACGCCCACCCCGCGCCCGCCTCGGAGACGATGCGGGCCAGGGTGAGGGAGAAGCAGAAGTAAACGAACACCCAGACGGCCGCCGTGGCCGGGGTCAGGCCCGCCGCGACCAGGAAGCCGGCCAGGAAGAGCAGCCCCGCGGCGCCCCCGACCAGGGCCAGGCGGAACGGCATCAGCTCACCCCGGTCGGCGCCGGTGGGGCGTTGCATCTCCTGCCAGGCCCGCGCCAGCGCCCGCCGCGCCATCCAGGCGGAAAACACGGCGATCCCGATGAACGCCCCCAGGGACTGTTCGCGGATGAAGGGCGCGCGGTTGGCCGGCCCCGACCCGCCCCCTTCGGCGAAGCCCAGCGCCGCGGTCATGACGTTGGCGGCTTTGACACACAGGTACAGGAACCAGCAGGAGAACGAGACGTCGAGCGACAGCAGGTAGCCGATGCCGATCACGAACGGGTAGAAGGCGATGCGCAGCATGCCCGCCTGGCTCCACGGGCGCTGCGTCAGGAACTGTTCCAGCTGGTTGGGGCCGACCGGCTTGATCGGTACGGACGGGACCGACGGATACAGGAAGTTCAGGGCGTTGACGCTCTCGGCCAGGCCCGCGAACAGGAAGCCGGCCCACAGAAGCCGGCTTTTCCAGAACGGCGTGTCGCCGCCGTTCTCCGTCATCTCCAGGGGCAGCAGGACGAGGGGGAAGGTCAGCCGCTCCTCCTCCACCCACTGGCGGCGCAGGAGCGTGGTGGCGCACAGCAGCACCCAGAAGATGGCGAAGATGAACGCGCTCCAGGCCAGCACGGGCGCGGCCCAGCCCGCGAGCACGGCGCGATCATACAGGCTGGCGTTGCCGCGGAAGAAGCCGTTGATCACGTCGGGGTCGCTCGGGGCGAGCCAGGCGGGGATGTGGGGCCAGATCCGGTCCTGAAACCCGCTGGCGCTGGTGGCGTATTTTTCGTAGAAGGGCGCGGCCATCTGGTTGATGAGGATCTGGACGAACCCGTACCCGGCGGCGCAGGTGCCCAGACACAGCATCGAGTACAACACGATGAGCTCCGGCTGCGACAGCGCCCACCGCCGCGCCAGGCGCAGAAGCAGCAGGTTGATCACCACCAGGAAGAACAGCAGCACGACGGGCCCGCGGAGCAGCGCGGTCTGTGTCCAGATGAGCGCCTGCACGACCACGTACGCGTAGGTGCCGAAGTAGGCGTTGAAGATGAGGAGCAGGGTGCCGAACCCGAAGACGACTGCGTGGCGCAGCGGGCTGCGGGCGGACGCCGCCGCGGGCGAGGGCAGCTCGCCCTGCGCGGCGGGGCGGCCCCGTGGGGAGCCTGCTCCGGGGTTTTCTCGTGTTGCCAAGGGTTACGTGCCTCTTTGCCGTCGGGTTGCGGATACGCCGTTTATTTCGTCGCCCCCCGCCCTTTTTCCTTGGCGCCGCTGGCCGAAGGGGCACAAGTCCAGGACGTGGCAGCGCCCCTCTCCCTT
>JAUJNC010000471.1 GCA_030446525.1 Armatimonadaceae bacterium | reverse complement strand
CGCGTCGCACCGCCGCTCGATCTACCGGCTGATCGTGCGGTCGGTGCCCGACCCGTTCATGGAGACCCTCGACTGCGCCGACCCGTCCCTGATCGTCGAGCGCCGCAACGAGACGCTGACCGCATTGCAGGCGCTTGCCCTGCTGAACAACAAGTTCATGGTCCGCATGGCCGAGCGCTTCGCCCAGCGCGTGGAAGCGCAAGCCCCGGGCGACCTCCCGAAGCAAATTGACGCCGCTTGCCGCCTGGCACTCGGTCGAGTCCCGACGCAAGAGGAATCAGCGGCGCTGCTCGACGTGGCCGGGAAGCACGGGATGGCCAACGCCTGCCGGCTGATCTTCAACACGAACGAGTTCGTGTTCGTGGATTGAGTGGAACGGTCGGGATGCACGGTAGAATTGGAGTGGGAGACAAGCGATATGCCTTCACCATTCCCCGGCATGGACCCGTTCATCGAAGCTGGCGACTGGCAGACGTTTCACAGCCGGTTCATCGCGGCGCTCGGCGACCTGCTCGTGCCGCAAGTGCGGCCGTCGTATGTCGTGGGGATCGCCGAGGATGTTTATATGGTCCGGGACGACGGTGCGATCGAAAAACGGCAGCCCGACGTGGCGATCGCCGGGACCCGCGCCGTCAGCCGCCCGAGGCGCAGCGGCCAGGCCGGCCAGGACGCGGTCGCAACGGTGGAGCCCGTCGCCCGCACGATCCCGCTTTCACATGAGCGGACGCACCGGTTTGTTGAGGTCCGCGACAGGAAGTCAAACAAACTCGTCACGGCGGTCGAGGTGCTATCGCCCACGAACAAAGTGGATCGGCGCGGCCGGAAGAAGTACCTGAACAAGCGGCAGGACCTCATCGAGTCCGGCGTGAACCTGGTCGAGCTCGACCTGATGCGGCGCGGGCGGCGCCTGCCGATGCAGCCGGCCATGCCCAAGGGCGACTACTTCGCGGTCGTCTGTCGCGCGGCCGACGCGCCGCGGGCGGCGGTGTACCCGTGGACGATTCGTGACCCGCTGCCGGCGGTCCCCGTGCCGTTGGGCGGAAAGGACCCGGACGCGTCCATGGCCCTTCAGGCGGCGTTCACGGAGGTCTACGACCGCGGCGGGTTCGACTACCGGCTCCCGTACGGGGATGAGTTGGTCCCCCCGCCGGGTGAATCGGACCACGCGTGGCTGCGACAGATACTCCGTCCGTTTCGGGCACGGCGGCCCGCCTGATTGGGGAGCGGAGAATCTGCCATGCCGTCACCGTTCCCCGGCATGGACCCGTTCATCGAGGGCCAGCGATGGCGCAGCTTTCACGCGAGCTTCATGGCGGAAGTGGCTTCAGACTTGGTCAGGCAGTTGCGTCCGACATACGTCGTGGACATGCAGACTCACGACTACCCGGCGGGCACCGCCCCGGCTGAGGCACACCGGTGGGAAGCCCCACCGTGGAAGCAAGTGCGGATCATGCTTTCGCCGACGGACTCGCGACGCCCGATCACCGCAATCGAGCACCTGCTTCCTGGAACAAGCACCCGCGGAGCATCGGCGAGTACCGCCGTCGGATTTGCAACCTGATCGACGCGGGCTTAAACCTCGTTGAGATCGACCTTTTACGCGCCGGCGAGCGGCCGACCATCCGCGACAGGGTGCCGGGAGACCACGACTACTTCGTGACCGTAATCCGGTCTTCCACCCCTCACCAGATGGCGGTGTGGCCGTGGCGGCTGCGTGAGCGGTTGTCAGTTGTGCCGGTGCCGCTGAAGCCGGAGGATCGGGACGCCATGCTCGATCTTCAGGGCATCTTCGAAGCGATCTTCGACCGAAGCGGTTACGACTACATGCTGAAGTACGACCGCAACGTGACGCCGCCGCTTAACGAGGCCGATCAAGAATGGGTCCGAGCGGTACTTCGTGACCACCGAGATGAACGCAACAGGTGACCTCATGCGCAACCCGCAACATCCTTGCACCAGCACCGAACGCCCCTTCGCGGACGCGCCCGCCACCTCGAGCCGCCGGGACTTCCTCTGGCGGCTCGGCGGCGGGCTGGGCGGCTGCGCCTTAGCGAGCCTACTCGGCAACGACCGGCTCCTCGCCGGCGCCACCGGCGGCGCACTCAACGCGCGTGGCGGGCCGCACCACCGGCCCCGGGCCAAGCGCGTCGTGCAGCTCT
>JAUJNC010000047.1 GCA_030446525.1 Armatimonadaceae bacterium | reverse complement strand
ATGGCGCGGAGCGCGTGGCGAGAGTCCGCCCCGCGCGCGGCGGCGGCCAGCCCTTCGCCCGACACGTCACCTACCACCAGGGCGACCCGGCAGTCCGGCAGGAGGAAGGCGTCGTAAAAGTCGCCGCCGACCTGCGCCTGTGACTGCGCCGCCGCCGCGTAGCGCGTCACCACCGACAGGCCGGGGAACGCGTTCGCGCGCAGGGCCGGCAGGAGCGAGGATTGCAGCGTCGAGGCGATGTGGCGCTGCTGCGCCAGGGCCGCTCGCAGGGCTTCCTCGGCGGCTGTCTGCTGCGGCGCCTCGCGCAGGAGCCAGCGCAGGCTGGTGGGCTGCTGGCCGCTCGCGCCGCGTTCCTGCACCGCAGTCATCTGGAAAGCAGCGCGCAGCGGGGCGGCTTTATGCGGTTCCAGGCGCGCCTCCCACTCCTGAACTTGCCCGCCCCCCGGCGGTCTGAGCAGCAGGTGCTGGAAGACCTGGCGATCCTCGCCCGCAAGGAAGGCGACCAGGGGTTTGCCGCGCAAAGAGCGCGGGGAGAGCCCCAATAGCTCCGCGGCGGCCTGGTTCGCTTTCCGGATAATGCCGGCCGTGTCCGTCACCAGGTACCCGTCCGGGGCGAAGTCGAAGAGCTCCTGGTAGCGCCGGCGCTCTTCCCGGGCCATCGCCCAGGCCATCTGCTGCTGCGCGTTCTGGACCTGAAGCTCTTCTTCGGCCACCCGGAGCACATCGAGGCAGGCTTCCAGCTCCGGGAGGAACGCGCCAAGGAGCGTGGGCGTCAGCGCCGCGTCCGCCTGCTGCCCCTGCTGGGCGGCTCGTCGCTTCAGCGACGTTAGCCACTCCTCTACCGCCTGGATATCCTTATGGATATCCTTGCCCCGGTTCCCTTTGCCCTTGTCCGAGTTTCCTCGTTGTCCCTGTGCCATTTCTGTTCGTTAGGTTCGTCAGCCAGAGCCCAAACTCCTGCTACCGGCATGGCCGCATCTACAAGCCCACGTCTAGGAGCCGGGCAGCTGCTGCCCCTCGCGCCGCCCTTGCTCCAGCGCCTCCTCGACAAGGCAGGCCTGCGCGGTAGGGTTGGGCCAGGCCTCCAACATCTGGCGCAGGGCGCACTCGTTCTGCTCGTCGAGCCGCTCCATCTCCTCAATGCGCGCCCGCCCCGCCTCATCCCCTTCGGTCAAGAACTCGGTCGCGAGCTGGCGCGTGAGCGTCTTCTTCTCGGCCAGCAGGCGCACCGCCGCCCAGAGCGTCGCCTCCAGCGACCGCGACTGGATCACCAAAAGGGTCTGGGGCGAATAGGTGTGGCCGGTATGGCACTGGAAATGCGCGACCTGGTGCTCGCGCAGATGCCACAGGACGCCGCCGCATTCGGGACAGGCGTAGACGGCGCCCTGTCCGCTGCGGGGGGCGTTTTGAGCCTGCGCCTCGATATCGCTCTGGACGACCTGCTGCTTCCTTTTTTCTTCGTCTCGGTTCGTGCCAGTGTCCGTTGGCATAGTCTCCGTCCCCTCGGTTTCTTTGGTCTGCCTGGTTTGGTCAGCAATGGGTTGTCTTGCCAGTTCGGCGAGCCGTGCCGCGATACTCCTGACCGGCAGGATGAAGTCGACCGGCGCGGCGGCGGCCAGGGCGGCACGAGGCATGCTTCCCACGCGCGCCTCTTTGGGGTCCTGCACGATGGCGACCCCGCCGTTGGCCTTCACGGCCGCGAGTCCCCGGCTGCCGTCATTCAAGGCGCCGGAAAGGATGACGCCCACCACGCGGGGCCCGAACGCCCGAGCGGCGCTGCGAAACAGCGGGTCGATGGCGGGCCGTGCGTGGTTCTCGTGCGGGCCGTGCGACAGATGAAGGAGCCCGTCCCGCATGACCAGGTGTTGGTCCGGAGACGCCACATAGATACGCCCGGGTAAGGGCGCCTCCCCATCCTGAGCGCGGGCGGCCGGAAGGGGACCCGCGCGGGAAAGCAGCTCGGCCAAGCGGCTGGGGCCGCTTGCCGGGACGTGCACCACGACCAGCACGGCGGCAGGCAGCCCGGGCGGCAGCGCCGCCACGAGCTGGGACAGGGCTTCGACGCCCCCCGCCGAAGCGCCGATAACGACCACATCCTGCCTGGTCGCCGAAGGGCGGTGGTTCAGCACGGTCACGCCCCTTCTTCGAGCACTTCTTGTACGATGTAGCCCTGCGCACTGGGGTTGGGCCACGCCTCCAGCATCTGGCGCAGGGCGCGCTCACTCTGCTCGTCGAGGCGCTCCATCTCCTCCATGCGCGCCCGCTGCTCCGGGGTCGCGTCCGCAGGCAGCCGCACCGCGAGCTGGCGCACGAGCGTGCGTTTCTCTATAACCGTGCGCAGCGACGAACCGAGCAGCCCTTCCAGAAGCACTGACTTCCGCTGTATTAGCTCCCGGGCGGGAACGGTGTGACCGGTGTGGCACTGAAACGAGAGAAGGTCTTCTTGCCCGTGGGTCTCCCACAGAACGCCGCCGCACTCCGGGCAGGCGTAGACCGAAAGTTGCCCGCTGCGGGGGGCGTCCTGGACCTGGGCTTCGAGATCCCGCCCAATCCTTTGCTGCACCAACGTTTGCGCTTGCGCGCCGTCCTGGTTCCTCATGAGGTTCTCCCTTCCGAGAGTCCGCGATAGGGAGCTTTTGGAGCCCTGTGAACCGGTGCAGGTCTGTTTAGACTCGCACGGCAACGCAGCGCTCCGGCCTGCTCTTTCCTCTGTAGTCTGTGATTGAACACATCGACTGGAAGAGCGAAAGCGTGCATGCGGGTGTCTGCGCGCGTGCAACTGGCGTTCTGGCAGAAGATATATTACGGCCGTGCCGTCAGGTGATTGTATCATCTTTTGAGCGGGAACGCTTCCCGAGCGGCTATAGCTTCTCCGCTTGTCGGTGACCAGCGTGCGGGGAACGAAGCCTCGCTTCTTCCGGCGTAATGATCGACCTGTTCGAGGAGCCTGCGGAAGAACTTGATGGCTGCCTTCTTGTTGCGCCGGCTCCGGATCGGGATAGCGAGCACCTCCCGGTCCTAATTCGCCAGCGCTACCGACCGACCTTCTGGACACGGGTCGTGACACTGCTGGCCTGGGGCTGCCCGCCCGCCGCGATTGTGGCCGCCTTCGGCCTGGATGCGCGCACGGTGGCCGCCTGGCAGAGGCATGCTGGAGCGCTGGTGGGACCGGTGTACAACTTCTGCACGCCGCACCAGAGCTTGTCGGGTCAAACGCCGGCGCAAGCGGCGGGTCTGACGCATCATTGCTGGGGTGTGGCCGAGGTGCTCGGCTAGCGGGTGCCCCCGCCGCCGGGGTCGCCGCCCCAGCGGCGCCGCCTGACGCATCATTGCTGGGGTGTGGCCAAGCAGGGGTGCCCCCGCCGCCGTGGTCGCCGCCCAAGCGGCGAAGGCGTTCCCCCAAAGCCAAGCAGGAGGGCATGTTATGCACGGTTTGATGCAGAGCTACCGCGCGACTCCTGCCGGGGTTATACACTTTCGCGCAAAAAAGGATCGGGGATGCTTCTCACCTTATAATGGTGGGCGGCGATAGCGCCGGCCCCAAGATTCCGCGAAAAGGAGGATGTGAGACATGGCAGCCGATAAAGATCTTCCCAGAACTAACCGGCGCGAGTTCCTGAAACTCATGGGGGGCGCCCTGGGGGGCGTGAGCCTGGGCATGTACGGCGGAGGCGCCCGCGGCCAGGGCGGCGGCCCGGGCGGGCCCATCCTGCCCAACGGCTACAACTTCTACCGCGTGTTCACGCTGGGCGCCGTAAACCCGTTCCCCTTCGCGCCGCTGACCGACATCAACCCCGGCGTGATGCTCACCGAGCAGAGCCAGATCATCTTTCACGCCACCAACAGCGCCGGGCTGCGGGGCGTGTACGCGCTGAGCATGGACTATTCGCAGGCCACGCCGCGCGTGAGCGCCGGCGGCAAGATCGTCGAGGTGGGAGACACGCTGCCCGCCGACGGCAGACCCGTCCACCGCATCGCCGTGGGCGACACCAACGCCACCGGCAGCTACGCCACCGTCATCGGCACCGACAACCCGGGCACGCAGATAACCCCGCCGGCCTCACCCAATCTCTCGCCCAACAGCTCCGCGGCGGCCACGCCCAATCCGGGAACCGCCGACAGCAACTGGGTCCCGCAGTCCGCCTCCCCGGCCTCGGTCGCCCCGCCCATCACCGCCTCCACCGTCTATATCCAGAAGGATCCAAGCAGCGGGCTTCAGCCGCTGGTGAACCTGGGCAGCCCCACCCCGCCCCTGGACGCACAGGGCACCCACGGCCAGTTCGGCGCCATCCACGGCGACATCGCGCTTCAGGACGACAACAGCGTGCTCCTGACCGCCCACTACTCGCTTTACAACAAGAACACCGGACCGCTGGGCGTGCCCATCGGCCCGGAGGCCAAGCAGGGGCTGTTCAACCTGACGGGCGGCGTCGCCAGCGATCAGGGCACCCTGGTGCAGACCACCGGCGACATGCTGCCGCAGCCGGGCGCCATCCTGACGGCGATCGGACTTGTGGACGTGGCAAGCGACGGCTACTACGTGGCGCAGGCTTATGGGGCGGCCCCGGGCCAAAGCGTGCCACGCGGCGCCCTGCAGCCCTCGGTGCGGATCAACGGCCACGTCGGCCAGCCCGCGTCCCAGGCGCGCCTTCTGGCCGCCTCGGCCGCGCTGCGGCCCGGCGGCAACGTCGTCAAGGGCGAGACGTTCCTGGGCCCGCGGGTCGGGCGGGGCAACGTGGTGGGCCACGTGACCCACCAGAGCGGCACGGTCCACCGCCTGACCTACCACCGCGGCAAAACCCCCACCGTGCTGCGCCAGACCAGCAACCCGGTCGGAGACGACAGCGGCATCACCCAGGGCATCGGTCCCTCGGTGATCGGCCCCACGGGTCTGGCGTACTTCGCGGAGGTTATCCTCGACAGCACGGGCAACCAGGTCACCCAGCTCTTTGTCTCCAACGGCGACACGAACAAGCTGCTCCTGTCGAGCCTGGATCCCGTGAACCCGGGCGGGTACGCCACCGAGATCCACTTCGGCTACCATACCGCCCAGACCGATAGCGCCGGGCGGATCGCGTTCCTCGGGGAGTTCCTCTCCGGCCTGAATGCCGATCCCACCAACCCCGGTAATATCACCACCTCCATCGTGGTGGGTATCCCGGTGTAACGTCCGCTTTTCAAGGAGGCCGTCCATGCCCACGTTCGAAGATATCCCGATCGGGACGTCCGATCCAATCGATCTCTGCAAGGGTCTGGCCTTGCTGCCCACCGGCGCGGCGCGGGCGGGCGTCGCCGGCGGCGGCAGGACCGAGGACCTGTTCAGCAAGAGTGTGACGATCCTGGCCTGGCAGTACAACGCCAGCGCCCAATACAGCTACTTCTTCGGCATCTGCGGCCCGTCCGTGGCCTTCCTGTACGAGACCGACGTCACGACCACCCCGCAAGCCCTGGGCTATGGCGAGGTGGGGCTGACGGTGCACAGCGACACCACGCAGGCGGGTTTCGTGGTCGGGGCCAACTTCGGGGCCGAGGTCGACATCAGCAGCAACGAATGGAAGCCCTACCACTGGTACTCGCCCTGGAAAGGCCGGTGGGTGGCCTCGTGGTCCCGCTCCTTCAAGTTCTCCGTCGATTTCATCAACCTGATCATCTCGCTGATCCTCTTTATCCTCGAGAACAAGGAGCCGCCCGTCAAAGACACGCTCCTCTCCAAGCTCGACGCTGCAACGAGCAGCGCGCTCACCTCCAGCTGGGGCATGTTCGACCAGGCGAGCAATGCGCTGCTGAGCGGGAACGCCGACACGCCCAAGCCGGGACAGATCGTGACCAACCCCACCTTCACCGTGCCCATCAACCTGGTCTCGCTGACCAAAGATCTCCCGCCGCCGGGGGACGCGCTGTATGCGGCCAACGAGGCCCTCGATAAACTGGGCGGGTGGATCGCCTTCGGGCCCACGATCAGCCTGGAGGTCCCGGTGACGCTGACGCCGGAGAGCCTCTTCGTGGACGGCAACGAGTACGACATCGACGCGTTCGACGCGAGCGCGAAGCAGATTTCCGCCTCGGGCGATGCGCCCATCAGCGACAACCCCCAGGTCATCGGCGCGAACGTCTCGCACGAGGCGGGCTTCACGATCGGCTTGGGCCTGTTCTTCTCCGTGGGCCTGCTCAAGGTGTTCAGCTACAACGTCAACACGGCGCCGGAGGACCTATTCTCTGTCCTGGGTATTCCGAACCCGATCCCGACGACCACCGTGGCCGGCAAGGTGTCCAGCGACCTGAACGGCGGCGGGGGCATCATCGAGTCCTGACGCTGCGGCTCGCCCGCCTCAGGTGGGCGAGCCTTTCCTCCGGCAGCCGGCAAACCGAGCCAGCGTCCTGTCACCCGAGCCGCACCGGCTTCCGATCACGATAAGGCAACCGACCATGAAACGCTTCCGCCACTGTCTGCTTCTGCTCGCGCTCGGCCTCGGCGCCGTTTTGCCGCCCACCGCCGCCCCGGCACAGGACCTTTTCTTCCTGAACGAGGGGTACGTGGGCCCAACCCCTCCCCCGCTGATGTCGCGCTTCGACGCGACGGGAGCGCCCAAGCCCTCGGAAGGCAACAACGGAACTGCCTTCATCCCCTACGTCGATAGGCCGGGCTTCACCAGTTTCACGTTCGGTCCCGACGGCAATATGTACGCGATCGTCAACGATGGCTACGGGCACGTCGCGCGCTACAACGCTCAGACCGGCGCCTTGATCGACGTCTTCATCCCCCAGAACAGCGGCAGGCTCTACCAGGCGGTCGGCCTCGGCTGCGGGCCGGACGGCAACCTGTATGTCGCCTGCAACGCCGTGATCGGGATGACCTCGCTGTACCAACAGCATCAACCGCTACGACGGCAAGACCAGGGCGCCCCTGCCGTTGGGGACCAACCGGGGGCGATCTTCATCCCCGGCCTCGACACGGGTGGCGACCCCAACCAGACGATCTGGCCCAGCATGTTCGCCTTCGGCCCGGACGGCAACCTGTACGTGGTGGACAAACGCCCGCGGGCCGCGAACTCCTCGGCGCGCATCGTGCGCTACGACGGGCACACGGGCGCCTACCTCGACTTCTTCGCCGGCCCGTCTACGAACGGTCACGGGAGCGTTGTTGATTTCTTCGCCCTGGCCTTCGGGCCGGATCGAAGGTTGTACGCCGCCGATGCTTTCTTGGGTGTCGTGCGCTACGACCCGACGGGTCACGCCTGGGAAACGTTTATCGCGCCCAATGTGACGGACAACGACGGCCTGATGGGCTTCACGTCAATGAGCTTCGGCCCGGACGACAACCTGTATGTGGGAGGCTTCAACAAAGATGATGCTGGACAAGTCGCGCGCTACCACGGGGCAACGGGCGCCTTCCTGGACATCTTCATCCCTGCGAGCTTGTTCGTCAGTGGCGAGTAGGCCTTGCCTATGCGATGGCGTTCTCCCCTGCCCCGGGTCTAGGTCAGGACCCCGACGTCATCCCCGAACCGGGCACGCTCCTGCACCTGAGCGCCGGCCTGCCCGTGGCGGCCCTGGCGCTGCTGGCGCGCCGGCGGGGCGGCCGCCGCATTTCCCGGACGACAGGGCGGGAGGCGGGGAGCCATGACCGCGACCAAAGCGCGCATCCGCAGCGCCCCGGAGGGTGCTCGAGGCGCTGCGGCTTACCGACATCGCCTCGCGTGTGACCGTACTCCGGGGCGTCGCGGCCGAGCCCGACCGGGCGCTGGCCCTGGGCGCACATGACGGCAGGGACGTCGTCGATGAAACTGCTCTGCCAGGCGAGCCAGAGGCGCGGGCGCACCGACTGGCTGGCCGTGGTGGGCGCGCTGGCCGCCTTCCGCGACACGCGCGTGGTGGCCTTCTTCCAGCGGATCCTGGCCACCTTCGAGGAGCCGCAGATCCTCTTCACGGCCGCGCGACGCTTGTCGCACGAGCCGGTGGAATCGCTGCACGCGTTTCTGACCCCGCTGCTGCTGCAAAGCGACTCGGTCGCCCGCGCCCGCGCCGTGGCCGGCCTGCTCGCCGGTTCGGCCACGCTCAGCGCCGCCGAGCGCGTGCGGGTGTCCCTGCTCTGCGGCGCCGAGGGCTTCGAGACGGCGCCCTTGGACGCCGGGACGGCGGCTTGCTGGCTGGCGGAGCTGGAGGGGGTGTTTCGCACGCAGGCGCAGGAGCGGCTGGAGGCGCAGGGGGAGCCGGCGTTCGCATATCTGCGGGGGGAGTGGGACGCGCTTTCCGATGCGAATCGGGAGTGGCTGCTCGTCTGGGGGACCCAGAACTGGCCGGCCCGGACGGGCGCGCTCCTTGCCACCGCCCTGGAGCTGGGCACGGACAGCGTGGCGTTCGCGGCCATGGAGTGCCTGCCCGCCTTGGGCGCGGACGCCGCGCCGTTTCTGCCCTCTCTGGCCCGGTTCGCCCGTCACCCGGACCCCGCGCTGCGCCTGGCCGCGATCCGGGCGGGCGCGACCGGCGTGGACTGGCGGGCGGCCCTGCGACAGGAGACGGATCCGGCCCTGCGTCAGGCCTGCGCGCGCTGTCTCGCTCGGGAAGAGGGAGCCGGGGGCATTGCTATCCTGGTCGCCCTTCTGGAGGACGAGGACTGGGCGATGCGCGCGGCGGTCGCCGAGGCGCTGATCGACATCGGCACGCCCGTGGTGGGGGTCGTGAAGCCGCTGGTGCACCATACCAGTCAGGGCGTGCGCACCGCCGCGGTGCAGGTTCTTGTGGCGCTGGGCGAGCAAGCCTGGCTGGAGCAGGAGATGCTCGCGTGAGGGCTGGGCCGGCGATAAGATCCATGTGACGCGGACCCGTGACGCAGACAGGGCGCACCGGCTCAACCCTGTGGGAGTGACGCCAGCGTCCACTCCCGATGAGAACCTGCTGGAGACAACCCACCCCAAGAAGGTCTATGTTTGTTCAAGGCCATTATGGCGGCCAGATCTTACCGCTGGCGCTGATCTTAACTGCCCGCGCGCCGAAATCCTGCTTGGAGAGTCGCCCCAGAACGGGCACAACCCTCCGGCGACGGTCCAGACGTGGCCCGCCGGGCATCTCCTGCTTCACGGGATGGACTTGTCCGCCCAGGAAAGCCCCGTCCGGCGCCAGATGCGCCTCCAGTATCAGCGAGAGGCCGGTCGCACCGGCGAGGCGGAACTTGCCGTAGGTCGCGAAGTTACCGAGCGAATAGGCGATCAAGCGACCCCGGTAGACCTCCATGCCCCGGACCACGTGGGGGCCGTGCCCCAGGACCAGATCCGCCCCCGCCTCCACCACCGCATGGGTGAAACGGCGCAGCTCGCCGCGATCCTCGCCCAGAAACCTTTCCCGCCCCCACGGGACGTGCTGATGACGCGCCCCTTCCGCGCCCCCGTGAAACGAGACGACGACCAGATCCGCCTTCGGCGCAACCTGTGCAATAACCTTCCGGGCGGTCCCGATGTCATTCAAGTTGTAGGAGACGCTGTTGGTGGCGAAGGCGACTACGGCGACCCTCTTGCCCTGCACGCGCAGGTAGGCGATGTCGCCGATCTCCCCGGCGTGTACGATGCCGAGGCGGTCCAGGACCTGCCGCGTGCTCCGGCGCCCCGCTGCCCCGAAGTCGGAGGCGTGGTTGTTCGCCAGGCTCAGCACGTCAAATCCCGCCGCCTTGAGGTGCCTGCCGTAGCGCGTCGGGGTGCGAAAGGCGTAGCTGTTTGGCGACGCGTGGGCACGCTTCGCGGAGGTTCCGCCGTCGATCAGCGGCCCTTCCAGGTTCCCGAAAGCGATGTCCGCGGCGGACAGGATGGGCGCGACCTGGGCGAGCAGCGTAGCGCCATCGTTGGGCGGGAGCCCCCGCTCGTCGGGCCAGGCGGAGCCGAGCATCACGTCTCCCACGGCGGCGATGACGAGTCCGCGGCTCGGCTCGTCCTGGTGCGGCCGGGCCGCTGACGCCGGCGAGGGCGCGGCGTTTCGAGCCAGACCAGACTTTGTCTCGGTGCATCCCACCGAGCCTAAGAACCATACAACGCCAAGAAGCGCGGGGAAGACGACCCGCCGTTTTCCTGCCAGCTTGGTGGCTGTCGATAGCACCCCTGTCGTGACCTCCACGGGAGCGGTTTGCCGCAGCGAAGTTCTCACCTCCAGCTTTGGGTGCCTTTCCAACATCTGCTGGACATCCCGGTAGCCGAGCGGGTTCGGGTTCACGATCTCCGTGTTCGCCATCGCTGCCGACGGACCTGCCTGACACGATATTTGACAATAGAGTTGTGGCGCAATTGCTTTGTTGTCGTCTCGTCTGGTAAACTTTCAAGCATGGTGACCTATCAGAAGCTGTCCGCCCCCCTGGGCCTTTGTTAGCATGACCGGCATGAGCGTAGCCGAGTTCGACGCCCTCCACGAAGAGTTCGCACCCGCCCACGCCCGACGCCGCGCCACGCTCAACATCACGAAGCGCGACAAACGCCCCCGGCAGCGTCTGGCGGGGGCGGGACGGCCCCACCGCCATGACCTTCGCGACCGGCTACTGATGACGCTCATCTGGCTGCGCGTCTATACCACCTATGAGATCCTGGGCTTCTTCTTCCGGGCTCAACAAGACTAATGTCGAAGACAATCTCAAGGATGTTTTAGCTACCTTGCAGAGCATGAGCACCTTCGCCTTTGAGCGCCCTGCTCCCGAGCGGCCCAAGCTGCGCTCGCCGCACGCGGTGATGGATGCCTTTCCTGACGTTCGTCTGGTCATTGATGCCAAAGAGCAGCGCATCCAGGAGCACCAAGGGCGACACGCCTGCCCACGATCAGCAGAAGCCCTACTACTGGGGCAAGAAGAAGGCGCACACGCTCAAGAACCAGGTGGGCGTGCGCCCGGATGGGCACATCGATGCTCTCTCTGAGAGCGTGCCGGGCGGCGCCAACCACGACCGGACGCTGCTGCGGCAGACCAAGTTGCTGGACAGACTGACGCCGGAGGAGGCGGCGATGACGGGCAAGGGCTACGATGGCCTCCAGAAGGATCACCCCGCGCGCGCATTTACCAGCCGTTCAAGGCACGTCGCGGCCACCCTTGGACTGAGGAGCACAAAGCTTACCACCGGCATCTGTGGCGGTATCGGATGGTGGTGGAGCACGCGCTGGCTCAGGCTCAATGGGTTTGCGGTTCTGTGGCAGGTGTTCCGTCATGGGCGTGAGCATCCTTCTCCGGTGGTGCGTGTCGTGGCGGGCCTGGTCAACCGGCGCACCGCGGTGCGTCCGCTCAAGAGCTATGCGGCGGCCTGAAACCGAAGCAAGGACAAAGACGCCAGGAGACGGCTTCAACGCTAATGCACCACAACTCTAATGCCCTTCCGCCTGGGTGTGCGGCGGGGCGCACAGGTGCCTGCGGGTGCTTACAGGCTGCCGTAGCCGTTCTGATGGTAGGCGAGGAACCAGCGGATATCAGATTCCCGCCGCTCCAGGCGCATGCCCAGCCTGCGTTTGTCCCCCAGGTCGTAGTTCAGCGTCACCGTCGCCAGATCGTTGTTCTTGATGTGGCGTATGATCTGGCCCGACAGGCTCATCGTCAGCTTCTGGCCGAAGCGACACGACACGGCCGGCGCCAAGAAATGGTAGGCGCTCCCGCCCCGGCTGCCCAGCGCATACCGCAGGCCCAGCGCCGGGAACGAGCCGGAGGCGGGGCAGGTCAAGCCCACGCTCGTGACGTGGTCGCGGTGCTGCTGGAAGCGCTCCGTCCGGTAGCTCAGGCGCAGATCTACGCCGCCCGCCGTGCGCGCCGCCAGAGCGTGCGTCACGCGCCGGTGGGGCGTGTTGTTCAGGCGGGTCGCCCGGTAGGCGCTGGTGACGGCGCCGAGGCGGCGCAGGGCCCCGCCCGCGCGCGCTCGTAGGAGAGGCTGGCCGCTCAACCTCCGCGCACGTCGGTGGCGGCGACGACGCCGTTGCGGGCGATGAACCCGCACTGGTCTGCCCCAGCGCAGGCCGGCGCCGAAGCCGTTCTTGCCGTAGCCGCCGCTCACGTCCCAGCATTCACCGCCATTTACCTCGAGGCGATTGCCGGCGCCTTTACCCCCGACACTCCTGTCCTGAGAGCGCGCGTAGCCCAGCGGCCTTGCCAGCCGCCGCTCTGGGCCTGATAGCGCATCTGCCACGCGCTGTTGTTCACCTTCGGGTCGTCGCGGCGCACGTAGCCAAAGCTCAGCGCGGCCTTGGGGAGAGCGATTCGCGCCACTGCAGCGCCAGGTCGCGCCGCGAGCGCGAGAACGTGCTCAGCACGCCCACGTCCGAGGACGGGCGCAGCTTACCGTAGAGCTTGAGACCGGTGTCGAACTGCGGGATGCGCTGGGGCGTGAAGAGGCTCGCCGCGCCCTCACCCTCACCCGCGCTTAACGCCCGGAAGTACTGATCCCCTTCGCGCAGGAACGGCCGCCGCTCGGCCATCGTCGCCGTCGATCGTGTCGGCCTCTGGCTTGGAGGCGCCGATCAGGGTTAACTGAGGCGTCAAGCGGAAGCGCGCCTCCAGGCGCCGCACTTCGGGCGCCGCGCTGCCAGGGCGGCCACTGGCGGCATCGTGGGCCAGGATCGACACGGGGTCGCTGGGCGTCCCGGGGTTGGCGCGGATGCCGCGGCCACGCCCGCCGTCCGCTCGGGCGTCTGGGCGCGGGTGCGTCGCCTTTGCCGCGCCGTCCGCTTCGTGCCTCGTACCGGTGTCAACCACCGCGGGCGCCGAGGCGGCCGGTTCAACCGCATCCGGGTTCTGCCGGGCCGGCTCCGCGGCGAGGGCCGCGCTGCTCAGGCACAAACACGATAAAGAAGTCAGGAAGCAGCGCAATCGCTGCGCGCCCACGCGCATGGGTTTTACTTTGCCGTCCGCCGATCGTCAGTCGTTCCGGCAGCTATATTCCCCGAAGTCGACGCCGATACACCCGCTTCGTTCGCCGGGGCCACGTTCCTCTTCTTAGTAGGGATTGCCCCACTGGTTCACATAGCGGTAGGAACTGCCGCCCCAGGTCGCTATCGCGTTCATGCGGCTGTAATGGCTCTGCCACATGGCGTTGGAGAGCGTGTTGTGGGTGCGCCAACTCGAACGGGCGGACTCCATCGCCCGCTCGTAGCTGCTGCCCCTTGGAGCTTTTTGAACTGCTCACCTGCTCGCCTTATTTTTCGGCGTGAGCGGCTTTCTTGGCTTCGGCGCGCGTTTTGCCGCACATGCGCGGCCAAGCTTGCCAGTTGAGCCTTCCATGCCTTTTTGGCTTCGATCTTCTTGGCGGCGGAGAGTTTGGGCCATTCCTGGCGCAACGTTTCCCACGCGAGCGGCGCTTGCGCAAGTTTTGTCTGGTCCGCCGAACTCCACTTCGGAACGCCGCCACCAGCCAGTCGCCCAGCGCGGCCTTTTCCTTCGTGTTCAGTTCGACGCCGCCGGGAATCTGCTCCAGCATGAAACTTTGCAGTGCGACATAGGCGTCTCGCACTGTTTTTGGTGAGCGGCGGCGCGCCAGTTTGTCCCTTGGCGAGCGTCGGGTCGATCATCTCGTAGACCTTCATGATCGAGTCGCGCGCGACGGCGCCCGCTCGCCGTAGGCGGCCTGCCGCAGTCCGTGCAGCAGCCACTGCCGTGCGCCGTTCTGCTCGCCTTCGGAGAGCACACCTTTCTTTTGCATGTTGTGCAGGATGGTGAAGGCGCCCGCCATCGCCGGGGCGGCCTGGCTCTTCCAAATGTCGGCCAGGTACACGGCCGTGAGTTTCATCATCTCGTGGCGCGCCGTTTGCAGTTGCGACTTGTTGAACAGCCACACGAGAAAGTCGGTGTACTTGCCGACCATGGCGTCTGTGAGCGGCGGGGTTCCCTCGGCCAGAACGTCGCCGCCTAAGTTCAGTTTGGGCGCGGCCTGTGCCCACGCCAGGAAGGTGGCTTCGTCCCCGGTGATCCACAGGCCGATGACGACCTCGTTGACCTTCTTCGCCAAGAGGAACTGAAGGTGCGAGCCATCCTGTTTGCCCAAGTCGTCGAACTTGACCTCGTAACCTTTCGCGTCGAGGGCTTTGTGCACCTGCGAGATGGGCGTTCCAGCGTTCGAGCGCGCCACCTCCCAGCCGAGGACTTCGGGAGCGACGATCTGCGCCTGCCAGGGCAGCGTCTTTGCGGCGGCGTCCAGCGCGCTTTGCAACTGGCTGCGCAGCTGGCTGTTGACGTTTTCGTCTGTGACGCGCTCCGCTTTTTGCAGCGAGATCGAGGTCACTTTTGAGCGGGGCGCCGGCACGGAGGCGATCTCCTGCGCTCGAACGCCCGTGGACATCCAGAACAGAACGCCAAGCATGGTGCTTACGAAGTGCCGGGCTCGCCAGGAATGGTCCCGTTTCATCAGGTGGTTGATTCCTTTAAGGTTGGCTGCCCCGTTGCCGGAGCCGTGGTTCCGGGCCGGCGAAAGGGCCGTGCAGTGCTGCGTTGTCTGCATTGTAACAGGACGTGCCGCCGTATAGCATCGCCCGCAGGTTTACACTTGCCAGTGGAAAGAGGACGAAAGGGCGCGTCCAACCAAAGTTGGAGACGCTCTGCGCCGCGATCGGCAACGACAGGCAGGACAGGCGGGTGGTTGTGGGCCACAAGGAGGCTGGCGGCGTTGGCCAGGATGGCGGGCTTAAAGACCTCTCCAAAGTAGCAAACAATGTGCTACAGTTCTGCATCACCATTCCGCGGACACAGCTACGCCCCGGTCCGGGTCAGCGCTCTCTTGGGGCTCCCCTTCCCTGCCCCCAACCCGCCCCGCCCACGCGGCCCGCGGAAGAAGGAAGGTCTGCCGATGCCGCGACAATCCAACCCAGTCCTCAGGCAGGAGATCAAGACGATGTTTGAACCCGGTTGGAGCTCTGCCGCCTGCCTGCAAGAAGCCTATGAGCAGCTTATTCCGGTGCTTCCGATGTGTATGCGGCGCCTGACGACACATCCCGCGTCCGCTGCCAACCAGGCAACCCAGGCGACCCAGACGAGACAGCAGGGGCTAAACCAAAGCGCAGAGACATCCCACCCATCCAGCCCCGCACCAAGGAGGGCTATCGCATGAAGCGCACACAGACGACGGAAATGCAAGTCGCTATTTACGCGCGCGTCTCTTCCGAACAGCAGGCACAGCAGCGGACCATCCAGAGCCAGATCACCGCTTTACGGGCGCGCGTCGCTCAGGATGGCTGTCTCCTGGCGGAAGACAACATCTTCCTCGACGACGGCTACAGCGGCACCACCTTGCTGCGCCCCGCCCTGGAGCGGCTGCGCGACCTCGTGGCCGCCGGCGGCGTCGATCGGCTCTACGTGCAGTGCCCCGATCGCCTCGCCCGCAAGTACGCCTATCAGGTGCTGCTCTTGGAGGAGTTTGCCCAGGCGCAGGTGGAAGTCGTCTTCCTGGAACATGCCCCCGCCTCCTCGCCAGAAGAGCAGCTGCTCTTGCAGGTGCAGGGCATGGTCGCCGAGTACGAACGTGCCAAGCTGCTGGAACGCTGTCGGCGCGGCCGACGCCAGGGCGCGCAGGCCGGCCATGTCAGCGTGCTCGCGCGCGCTCCCTTCGGGTATCGTTATGTCAGCGAGCAGGAGGGAGCCGGCGAGGCGCGCTTTGAGGTGCTGGAAGAGGAGGCCCAGGTGGTGCGTCAGATCTTTGACTGGGTCGGGGTCCAGCGGGCCACCATTGGTGAGGTGACCCGGCGCCTCAATGCCGCCCAGGTGCCCAATCGCCGGGGCACGCCCTTCTGGTCGCGCAGCGTGGTCGCCTGGATGCTGCACAACCCCACCTACAAGGGCGAAGCGGCTTATGGGCGCACCCGGGTGGTTCCGCTGCTGCCGCGGCTACGCCCCCAGAGAAACGGCACCCTCACACCCCGCCAGGCCAGCTCCACTCAGCGCGTCCAAGAGCCGGAATGGATCTCGATTCCCGTGCCGGCGTTGGTCTCGGCCGAGTTGTTCGAGGCCGTGGCCGAGCAGCTGGCGCAGAACCTGGCTCATGCCCGCCAGAGCCAGCGCGGCCCGCGCGGCCCGCAGTTTCTGCTGCAAGGCTTGACGGTGTGCCTGGCCTGCGGGTATGCCTTCTATGGCCATTGGCACCGGGCGCACCGCAAGAACGGCAAGACCTTCGAGTACGCCTACTATCGCTGTCTGGGCACCGATGCCTATCGCTTCGGCGGCGAGCGGGTCTGCTCGGCTCAGGCGGTGCGCACCGATGTGTTGGAGATGGCGGTCTGGCAGCAGGTGTGCGCGTTGCTGGCCGAGCCGGGGCGCCTGGAACAGGAATACCAGCGTCGCCTGCAGGCACCGGAGGCGCCCTACCAGGAGCAGCTGCGCCGTGTTACGGCGACGGTGCAGAAGCTGCATCAGGGGGTTGCGCGCTTGATTGACAGTTATGCCGAAGGCATCATTGAGAAGGCCGAATTCGAGCCGCGGGTGCGCCGTCTTCGGCAGAGGATTGCGGCTCTGGAAAAGGAGACGCAGGAGATGGAGGCCCAAGCCTGTGTGCAGGCGGACTTACGGCTGGTGGTGGGTCGGCTGGAAGATTTCGCCCGTCAGGTGCAGTCGGGTCTGGCGGATGCGGACTGGCAGCGGCGTCGGGAAATCATCCAGGCGTTGGTCAGGCGCGTGGAAGTGGGAGCCGAAGCGGTGACGGTGGTGTTTCGTGTGGGTGCTTCCCCTTTTGTTGCGGCCCCCGATGAAGGGGGCCGTTTGCCACTTTGTACAGGTCGTCTTGAACACCTCGCGCGGGTGAACGAGCGTTGAGCTCAGATCCCCCCACGCTCACCGTGTGGATGCCGATGACCTGGTTCTTCGTCGCCCCAGGCAGAGCGTCATCGAGCGTTCGGCGCCCTGGTCGCCCGCTTTCAAGACCTGGCTTTCGGGTGTGCCTACGCCCTGTCGGGGGAAGCCACCCTTGCCGAGGAGGCCGCGCAGGAAGCCTTTGTCACCGCGCGGCGTGGTCTGCCGCAACTTCGGGCGGCGGACGCCTTTCCCGGCTGGCTGAAGCGTATCGTGGTGACACGCTGCCATCGCCTCTGCCAGCAGAACAGCAGTAACCGTGTCACACTGCCTCTGGCAGGGCAGTTGAAGGAAGAACGTCGCGGCGGCGGTCCAAATGCTCGCATGCAGCTACAGGCTATTGAAAGACGGCACAGGAAAGAAACCGATGAAGCGTTCTTCGCAGGCAGCCCTTGCCCTATCCTTTGTCGCCCTTGGCACGGCCACATGGCTGATTTTGCCGCGCGACCGCAACGCGAAGCCGCCGAATCCGCAGCAAAGCGTGCGGACGCCTGCGGGCCGCCCAGGAGATTCGGCGGCTTCGGGGCGCGGAGCCGCCCCGAAAGGCGACGCCCGACCCCATCCCGGTGATGGAGCGCCGGGGCCCCCGCAACGGTCGATCCGTCTACACCGCATACGCAAAAAGACTTCACGCTGCTGGACACCGAGATCCTGGATCCGCGCAGGCACTTCGAGTACCGGACCCGGACCCCCGCCCTCCACGCCAGCTATGGCTCTTCTGACGCCGAGGCAGGCAGCATCGGGTTATGGATTCTGATGCCACGCCCCCTATCCTCCCCAGGGCGCAATGTGATCGCGGCAACAGCACGTTCCTCATCCGGCGACATCTTCCGGTTGGAGACCCTGGCACAGAAGATAACCGTCTGGAAAGAGCACGGCCTCTTGTTCACCTACATCCCCGCGGGCTATCCGAACACGTTCAAGTACGTGGACGTGACGGTCAAAGATCCACAGCTCCGCACCGCGCGCTGGCGCATCACAGATCTGACGCGGATGCTCAATTAACTCGTGCACCCCATAAGAGTGAGTGATACGTTCCGGACCAAGGACGTGACCGTGCAAGCCCGGGCGTGGCGCCACACCTCCCTCGCCCGCGCCGCCGCCCGACCCGGAAGAAGCCGTATCCTGTGCGAGTGGGGGAACGGCAAAGCCGATCAAGCCATACCAGTGGGAACTGGTCAATCCGCGAACGCTCAGCGAGTGGGAGCCGCTGTGGAAGGCACGCTGGGCCACACAGGACAGAGCAAGAGCATTCGATGCCCAAGGGAAAGCCCGGATGATGGTCACCGTCCCGGTTGCCTACCCGCAGTACAACCGCTACCTTCGGCTTCAGGGACAGCTAAGGAAATCCCACGCATTTGAGGAGAAAGTCACATTCCGTGACGTGTCCTTCAAAACGGACAAAGGTGTCCCGTATCTTGTCGCCGACCATTCGCAATCGCTCCAAACGCCAAGCGGCATCACGATCACGCTTCCGGAACAAAACGGCAACAAGCCGCCACCCGTTCGCAGCTACCGTGGTTCGTCCGGGTTCTTTTATGTCCACCTGGACATCGACCCGGATAAGGCTGTTTTACCCGGCTCGCCACTTTACCGGAAGTACAAAAAGCCGGTGCGTGTGACCGTTGAGCCCGCTCAGGGATCTCTGGGGGCGAGATGGTCGCGAAGCAGTCGGAACTACACGGTCTCGTTCCGCATGCCACAACCTCCGGACTCGCTCACGCTGCGCATCCAGCAACAGGTGGACCTACAAAACATCCCCCTGACGTTGACGGTGCCGGTAGCCGGCGGCGCCCCGCCGGGCGGACGGGTCGCCGCCCGGTGAGTGACACACGTTACCGGTCCCGCTTCTTCGCGCCGGTGAATGCGGCCGTCGTGCTGCTGCGCGCGGCGCAACATATGATTGTTAATCAAGTGTGTAGTTCAAGAAGGGAAAGAACATCCGTGAAACCACAGATTCGCCGGCTTCTGTTTATGATCATCCTGGGCCTCAGCATCAATTTCAACTCGCGCAAGCCGACACTTACGAACCACCGACTATCCAGTTCTTCGTCTCGAAGAACCATTATTATCTGTTCAAAACGGTGCCGTGGTATCGCATCACTCCAGACGGTAAGTACGGTAAGCATAATGTCCAGAGCGGTGCGGGCATCGGGATCCTGTACAACTCCGGGTCTGAGGGTGATGAACAGGAATTATGGCAAGCCAAGCTGGTAAACGTCCCCCGACAGGCGTTCGTATCGAACAGCGGCAAGGCAGTCATCACCATCGGCACGTGGGGGCCACCACAGGATAAGCACGCGATCGTGGTCTATGGAGCTAAAGGTGAAGTTCTGGCGGACTATTCGCCAGACGATCTTCTTACAGCAGAGGAGTTGCAAAAGTTCAAAGATGCCAATAAGTTCCCGCGAAAACAATCAGTTGCCTCTCTGTGGCTGTATCAAGCAGAGTTTAGCTTCCCCAACGAAGAAATCTTCGTGATCCGCTCTGGAAAGGGAGCAGAGGTCGTAATAGACCAAAGAACAGGCAATGCGCGTCGCAATGGCATCTGGCTCGCACCGAAGCCATAGTCGGCGCGCTACGGACAAGACATTCTGAGCGTGGGGCAAGAACAGCAGCACAACAAGGCGCTGCACCGGACTGCCTACAACTCCGGTTGCGCCTGGGAGCAGGAGCGCCCGCCCTTCTTGGGGGCGCTCTCGAGACAAGGGGCAGGAGCGCTACTATGTGCGCGAGCATGCCGACGCCGGCACCTGCCAAGAGGTCGTGCGGGCATGCCTGCCCCCGGGGGCGCGCCTCGGTATACCGATGGCCTGACCAGTTACTGACCTGAGCGAAGACCTCTAAAGTATGCGATACTGTAGGCATGGAACAAACCTACTCAAGCCAAGCCAGCGACTTTTGTGAAGGCCGCCGACTGCGTGCCCTGGAACTCAAACAAGCCGGCTGGAGCCAGAAGGCTATCGCACAGGCGCTGGGCGTCACCGAAGGTGCCGTCAGCCAGTGGATGAAGCGCGCGCGGCAGGGACAGGGCGCGCTCGCCCTGCTGGGGCGCAAGCCCAACGGGCCGCGCCGCGCCTGTCAGATGATCCAAAAAGCGCACCTACTCCAGGGCTGCTGCTTCGGGGAGCGGAAGCCTTCGGGTTCCGCGGCGATGTGTGGACGCAGGCGCGTGTCGCACAAGTCATCCAGCAAGAGCAGGGCGTCGCGTATCATCGCTCCTCCATCAGCCGCTTGCTCAAGAGCTGTCGGTGGAGCCGCCACAAAGCCGATGCGCCGCGCCCGCCCGCGCGACGAAGAGGCGATCCGGCGCTGGAAAGAGGAGCGCTGGCCGCGACTCAAAAAAAGTGCCAAGAAGAAGGACGCACTCCCGTCTTCGTAGACGAGTCCGGCTTTTACCTGCTGCCGGGCGTGGTGGCCAGCTATGCTCCGGTCGGGGAGACGCCGGTGCTGGCTCACACACTCACGCGCGAGCATCTGTCCGTCATCAGCGGGATCACCCCGGATGGCCCCAGCTGTTCCTGCGGGTGCAGGAGAAAGCCTTCGACAGCGCAGGCTGCATCGGTTTCTTGGAGCAGCGCAAGGACAGATCCCTGGCAAGTTGCTCATTATCTGGGATGGCGCGCCGATCCACCGCAGCAAGGCGGTTCAAGAGTACCTGTCGGGCGGGGCGGCCAAGCGCCTTTGGCTGGAGCGCCTGCCGGGGTATGCGCCGGAGTTGAACCCCGACGAGGGGATTTGGCGCTACCTCAAGTACGTCGAGTTGAGGAACCTCTGCTGTCGTGACATCGGGCACCTGAGGGAAGAGTTGGATCAAGCGGCCGCTCGTCTTGGAGACAGGCCCGACCTCACAGGCCTGCTTCGACCACGTAGCCTACATTTAGAGATCAATGCTCAGATCAGTATGTGCGCGTGGGCCATACCTACTGCTCTGTGCACGGGCAGGTGCTTCACAGCCAGTATGAGTGGGCCCGAGATGACGACGGGGATGGCCGAGCCGAGCGGATGGAGGCGTTTTCCACAACGATAAAGGCCTGAACGCCGTCATGACGCTCCCCGCGACGGACAGCTCTGTCAGCAGTCTGGTGAGGCTCTTCTCAGGGGATTCGGCGTACATCTACACGGGAGGCAATGTGGTAACCTCATCCGATGGCTCCGCATACGAGCCTGGACGCAGGGCTTCAACTGGGCCACACGGCCGACCCGGACTGGAAGGTATTCTTCATCGAGCGGTCCGGTGGCAGGTGGGTGAATTCCGGCGGAGACCCCATCGATGTGCCGAGCATCGTCGCCAGGCCAGGCAACGTGACGATGACGTTCTATGCTCCGGGCGCCCTCGGGTCGCTGCGTTACCTCGTCCGGCTGACGCTGTCCATCGGGGACGTAACCGAGGACGGCAATTCAGTACCGGAAGCTACGGCGTACTACGACATGCCCGGCTGGAACCCGACGGCCAACTACAGCCTCAAGCGCGTCAACTCGATCGCTCAAAGGCTCAACCCCGAACCGGTGCTTACGTATCCGCTAACGCCCCGCCGAACCAGACCACCAAGGGCTTGTACACCTCCGGCTCGTTCGTTCTCGGGGCCGAATGGCACGGCGTGTCTCTGTATGACCCGTTCCACGACGTCTGGGAGCCGTGGGACGAGAGCAGAACAGCCACCCACGGCGTACCCCGGCTTCCCCTACGTGCAGTGGCGGGAGCAGAGTCCATTCACCGACGAGGCCAACATAGAGCCAGGACGCGGCCCTGATCCGCCGTGTGTTCCGGCCGTCCTGCACCGTCGAGGGTCGCCTGCGAAAGGCGACCCCACAACCAGCTTTCTCGCCAAAAAGGAGAACGGAATGAAACACCTCGCCTACCGATCCGGGGCGTTCGTCGCCTCACTCATAACCCTGCTGGCAGCAGGGAGCACGGGCTTCGGCCAGACGCAGCAGGAGTTCGCCTATGTTGCCGACAGCCTGAACAGCACCATCTCGCAGTACCGCATCGGCCCGGACGGCAGCTTCACCCCGCTGGCTCCGGCGACCGTTCCTGCGAGCAGGCCCTACGCCATGAGTCCCCATCCGGCTGGCAGCTTCCTCTATGCTGTCAACAACAGGAACGGCACCGTCTCGCAGTACCGGGTGAACGAGAACGGGACGCTCGCGCCGCTTTCCCCGGCCACGGTTCCTACCGGCAGTGGCGACCCCGGCGGCAGCAATCCTTTGTCGATCGCTGTTCATCCCAGGGGCGGCTCCGCTTATGTAGTCAACAACGCTGACAGCACCGTCTCGCAGTACCGGGTGAACGCAGACGGAACCCTCGCGCCCCTTTCACCTCCGACCGTTCCTACAGGCCCTCAACCCTTGTCCGTGGCCGTTCACCCCGGCGGCAGCGTCGTCTACGTCACCCACTTTCTCGGGCGGGATGGCTCCGCCGGGGCCATCTCGCAGTACCGGGTGAATGCGAACGGGACCCTCACCCTTGTGTCCGACGCCCCTGTGGGGGCGGGCGACAAGCCGTCCTCGGTGGCCGTCCATCCAACCGGAAACTTCGCTTACGTGGTTAACAGTCAAGAGGAGCCCGTCACCGTATTGCAGTACCGCGTCGGCACGAACGGCGCTCTTACGCCGCTTTCCCCGGCCAAAGTGGTAGCGGGGAGCCCCAAATCCATGCAGGGCGGCATGAGCTTCATCACCACGAGCCCGGATGGACGGTCCGCCTACGTCGTCAACAACACGGAAGGCACCGTGTGGAGTTATGAAGTTGGCGCGGATGGTAGGCTGCAAAAGGTGGACAGCATCAGAGCAGGCCGGCACGCAAATTCGGTTGCGGTTCATCCCAATGGTGGCTCCATTTACGCCGGCGGCAGAGACGTCCTGCAATCCCGTATCGGCGCGGGCGGAAGATTGACCGCCCCTTCTCGGGCTACCGCCGCAGGCAACCCCTCTGCCTCGCTGCAGTCCGCGATCGTGGTCATCCGGCGCTAGCGGCTGCGTCGGCTGCAGGGCAGACTGCATCGGCATGGTCTGCCCTGCTTGCCCAGCCCAAAGGGGAGACAAGAACAGAATAAAAAGATCGTTTGCCCTATAAGCGCGCTCTCCTTGACTGCGCGAGGAAAGTTGCCGCAGGCTAGAGAGCTAACCCGTAATGGGAGTGGCAACGACACGAAGGCTCGCACCCTTCACTGGAGGTTTAGTACACATATGAACGCTCATGTGTAACCAGTCTGCAAACGTTGTAGAATGGAGAATGGAGGTATGCTGGACTTCCCGATTGGCGGATTACTCGATGAGAATGCCTGCCTTGCCTGGTTGGAGCAGTATCCGCATCCCCACGGACTAAAGTGCCCCCGTTGCGGCGGCGGGGAACGGCGCCTTGCCAAGCAGGGGGGGCACTTCCCGGCCTATCGCTGCAAGGACTGTGATCGCTACCACACCATCCTCTCGGGCACGGCGCTGCACAAGACGCGCCAGAAGCCCTCGACCATCGTGCTGATTCTGCGCGGCATCTGCCAAGGCGAGACCACCTCGCGCCTGTCGCGGGAACTCTGGATAAGCCGTAAGCAGATGAGCACGATCCGGCACCGGCTACAGCACAATGTGCAAAAGAGCCTATCCGACGCGGCGATGGCGCAATCGGGAGAGTTCGAGGCCGATGAACTCTACCAGAACGCGGGGGAAAAAGGTAAGGAGCATAGCGACCCGCCCGATGCGCCCCGGCGGCGGGGTAACAAACGTAAAGGTCTGGGCACCTGGGAGCAGGAGCGCTACTATGTGCGCGAGCATGCCGACGCCGGCACCTGCCAAGAGGTCGTGCGGGCATGCCTGCCCCCGGGGGCGCCTCGGTATACCGATGGCCTGACCATTCGCCGTTGCTCGGATCCCACGTTTCGGCCTGTCGCACGGCGCCGCCGGCCGGTCGCTCTCCAGGAAGTGGTCGACGGAGTAGGTGCCACCCGTCACCAGAACTTGGCCGTCCGGCAGGATCGTGGCCTTGTGGTGCTTGCGGGCGTCAGTCCTCGAAGTTTGGTTGCCGCCGTCCCGGGTCCACTGCCACGCGGAGTCGGCGCGGTGAGGTCGGATCGTCTCCGAGGTGGCGGTGGGCGCACAAAGAAATCCCGCAGCGTGGTGCCGGCTTAAGGGCCGGGGTAGTTGATACCGCCTATGCCCACAGTGTTCTGAACGCTGTTGCTGGCAGGGTCGAACACGCCGAGGTAGACCGCGATCTTCTGCTTGCCACCGGATTGCTAGGGTCCACCGGTGAGGTATGCCTGGTCGAACCCGGTGATGTATCCGGGCAGCTGTTGTCTGAGGCCACGGATCAGCCCGGGCAGGGAACCAGCGACCAGGGTGATGGCAAAGGCGGAGCGATCCGCCTCGCTCAATGTCGCCACCGGCACCCGCGCCCCGTCGCCGGCTTTGTCCAGTTCCGGTTGCACGGCGAGGCGGAGCCTCCTGGCTGCTTCGATAGCCAGCAGGGTGGGAGCCATCCAGAGCCGCTGCTGCTCCAGGAAAGCCTTCTTATGCCGCTCCGCTCGCTCCTTCGCCGACTCCCCCGCGGGCATCTGCCCCGACGCCAAAGCGCCGGATGCGCCGTCATGCAAGGCGCGCAGCAGCGGCTCCGGCACGGAGCCGCGCACGGCGGCGGGCACATCAGCCACGCTGCTCGCCGCGCGCCACAGGCGGCGCGTCAGTCTGTGCGTTGCGTCCTCTTCGACCTTGACCCGCAAGCCGTATACGTCGGCGAGCGCCGCAAAGACCTGTGCGGGCGGGGCAGCTTGCATGCCGGCTACGCTCCCGGCTTGGCGGCGAGCGCCGCGTCCACCGTCAGGGGGGGACCGCCGCCGCGCGCGTTCAGGGCGGCGACCACCGCGCGCAAGGTGGTGCCCCCCGCCGCGGCTATCTCTTCGAGGGCCGGGGGCGGCGTCTCGCTGCCCGGCAGAGGCGCGCCGTGGCTGACGTGGCCGTCGCCCTCCACCCTCAGGAAAAGCACCTGGCCGTTCCAGTAAGTGTAGTCGTAGCCCAGGAGGCTGCGGCCGTCCTCGCTTTTTTTGCGCAGCGCCGCCGCCGGCGCCTGCTTCAAACGCGCGAGCGCCCCCTTGGCATCTCTGAGGGGCGTCTCCACGTAGATGGTGAGCGCCATGCGCCGCGCCTCCGCCCTTTGCGCGGGGCTGAGCGCGGCGACGCGCAGCGTCCCCTCCTGCATCGCCCGGAACTGCTCGGGCGTCAAAGATTTCGCCAGGTTCAGAACGAACTCGGTGTTCGTGCGTATGGGCGGGCGGGGCATGTGCGGGGACAGGACCCGCACGACGTCCTGCATCGCGAGCTGGCACTCGGCCAGGGTCACGCCGGGCAGGTCGCGTGGGTCGGTGTAGCGCTTCTTGAGCACGAACAGGCTGCCTCGCCGCGTGGCGTCGTAGTCGTAGGCGGCCGCCAGCCTGTCCACGGCCGTGTCCAAAGGCGCGGCGGCGGACAGATCGGGGGCGTCATTCGCACGGAGCGTAGGCCTGAGCGGCACGCCCTCCGCCACGAACGTGACCCCCGCCTTCGCCGCCAGCGCCTTGAGCGCGTCCTGGAACTTGCCCGCCTGAGCCGGCGTCAGGGACACGGCGCCGCCCGGCGCGGCAGTCGCGGGTGTCGCCCCCTGGACGTGAACGGCTCTTGCCGCGGCTGCGGGCAGCAGAGCCACGGCCAGGGCCGCTACGCGGAGGAATAATCGTTTCTGCATGCTGTGGTTCCTTAAAGACCGCCAGGGGCTAATCCGTAGCGCCTGGCAGCGTAGAGGGGCGCCCCATGTTACGGCTGCTCTATGGCACCGAGTTCGTACGAGGCGTCCGCGTTTACTGGGTACCCTGGGTCGTCATCCCCGACGGTGTTCGGCTTCCCTTGGCCGCTAGAAAGCGCAGCCGGTTATTCCTTCGCTCCTGCCTCTGTAAGAAGTTTCACCATGGCGTTGCGTATGACCTCCACCTTGTGCTTGTGCCCCTTGACTAAACCCAAAGCGGTCTTGCCGTTCTTGTTTCTGGCATTGACGTCCGCCCCGTTGGCGAGCAGAAACTTCACGTTGTCGGACTGACCGATGAAAACGGCGGAGATCAACGGGGTTTCCCCTTCGTCGGTTCGGGCGTTCACATCGGCACCATGCGTGAGCAGGAACTTGATGGCTTCGACTTTGCCTTTGCCGGCTATCAGATGCAGGGCAGTAAAGCCATGGGCGCCTTTGCCGTTGATGTCCGCACCTTTATCCAGAAGGACCTGCATAATGGCACGATTGCCACGCACAACAGCCCGCGTCAAGACCGGCGTGTTCAGCCGGCTTTCATCTTTCGCGTTCGGGTTCGCGCCTTGGGTCAGCATGGCTTTCACCATAGTGAGGTCATCATTCTCAACAGCTCGGAGCAGAGCAGCGTCTAACCCCTTCGACGGCGCGGCGCGACCGGTTCCGGTTACTAGACACAATAACGGTACTAAGACAAAGATAATGGTCCCTCGGTGAATCATCGCAGTGACTCCTTCTCCAGTTGATGTTCCTTTCGCCGGCCAACTCCGGCTTGGCCAAGCAGGTGCGGCCCAACGGCAAAACTCAGGGGCGCGAAGATGCGGACCACCGAGCGAAGCAAACCACCGGCTGCAGGCGCGTCCCGTGCAGTGAAGTGTTGGGCGGCTGCCGGGTTCCTGCGGTCAAAGGCAAGCTCAAGGGCAACGTTCGCCGAAGGTGGCCGCTTTGCCTGCTGCGCCACGGAATAGCTGTGACAAGTTTTTCCGCGACATTCGAACGCACTGACGCTTGTGTGAAACGCTCACCTGTGCTTGACCCGCACGGTGGGCTGGGATCTTGCCTGCTATGCGTTGGGCGGATGCTGCCCCCGGTTGCTGGCGAGTCAGGATTTGGCAGCGGCGCAAGGTGAAGGCGTTACAGGAGCGCAGCCCCCCTTCGAACGTCTGCTGCTCGTCTGGGGTGAGGGCGCGCACATAGACCGGTTGTCGCATACCAAAGACTGTATACAGCATTTCCAACAACGCTGCTTGGAAAGGCGCTAGCAACTAAGCGGCTTGCCTGGTGAAGATCCCGAAGGTCGCACCCCCACAGGGTGTCCAAAGCATGCAGGTAACCTTTCTCAAGCGTCTCTGCCATTTGGCGCTACCGGGCGGTATTGAGGCTTGGGGAGCACGGTATACGACCCATTTCTACGTATAAGGGGAAGTCCGATGAAACGATCTCGCCTCGCCCGCCGGTGGTGGGTGGGCCTTACCACCGTCGTCGCCCTGTCGGGTCTACTCACGGCCGCAACAAGCTACGGCCAAAGGCGGCAGACGTTCGCCTACGTCAACAACCGGAAGGACGGCACCATCTCGCAGTACCGCGTGGGTGCGGACGGCACGCTCTCGCCGCTCGCCCCGGCTACTGTCCTGGCCGGCAGGGAGCCCATCTCGATTGCCGCTGATCCCGGGGGCCGCTTCCTGTACGTGGTCAACCTCTCCGATCGTAACGTCGCGCAGTACCGGATCACCCCGGACGGCACCCTCGCGCCGCTCTCCCCGGCCACCGTCCCCACGGGGGCCGGAGCTCGTGCCGTAGCCGTGGAGCCGGCGGGACGTTTCGTTTACGTCGCCAACAACATGGCCGGCACCCTCTCGCAGTACGGGATCAACCCGGACGGCACCCTCGCGCCGCTGTCTCCGGCGACAGTGCCCACGGGGAAGTACCCGATCGCGCTGGCCGTCAACCCGACCAAGCGCGTTGTCTACGCCATCAGCCTCGTCGGAGGCCACCCCCTTGGGACGGCTGCCACCCTCTCGCCGTACCGGATCAACGCGGACGGCACGCTGGCGGCCCTCGCCACCATCCCTGCGGGCAACTATCCCCACTCGATGACCATCGACGCGCGGGGGCGCTTCGCCTATGTGGCCAGCGAGGGCGGCCTGCGCCAGTACGGCATCAACCCCGACGGCACGCTCCAGTTCCTCTCGGTGACGAGGGTCAACGAGATCACGGACACCGCGCCGTCTTCCGTGGCCCTGCACCCGGGGGGAGCCTTCGCCTACGTCATAAGCAAAAACGGCGGCACCCTCTCACCGCACCGCGTCCAGGCCGGCGGCAAGCTGACCCGTTCACAGAAATATAAAGTCAAGGCGGATGGCACGCTGCTGACACCCGCCCCGCCGCTAGCCCCCCACGAGGGGGGCTACCCCGTCGACGTAGCCGTGGCCCCGGCGGGCGACTCGGTCTACGTGGTTAACTTCAAGAACAGCGGCACCGTTTTCCAGTACCGGGTGGGTTCTGACGGCACGCTCCCGCCTCTGCCGCAGGCGACCGTGGCCGCGGGGCGCCTTCCGTTCTCGATCGTGACCGTCCGGCGCTAAAGCGTGAGAGCGGCGTTCCCGATCGTCCGGACTGAGGCAGGCTGGGGGCAGACCGCCGTTAGCTAGAGCGTGTTATGAACTTCGGAACTGCCAGCCTGCTCAAAAATGACCGAAATTGGCTGCTGGCCGTGTTTTACTGCAATCCGGCTTGTCCGCTCGCTTGAACTCTGGCAAGCGAGCATTATCAATGAAGCGACCTGTCTATTATTTGTTAACAGCCAGCATCAGTCATTGCTGATTCAAAGTTCATAACACCGTCTAGGTGATGCGCTACACACAGGCGGAGTTAGAGGAGAAGAACTGATGATGGTAAAGCTTACTTGCTGTGTACTGGGCTGCTTGCTGCTTTTGGCCCCAGTCACTAGTTTCGGACAAGTCAGCGGCTTAGCTCTGGAAGTTCAGCCTAACAAGCCGGCCTACGTTTTAGGTGAGCCTGTTGAGCTACGGTTCAGGGTAATCAACCGGTCGGTCTCACCGGTCTCACTCCCCGGAGGTGCCGATGTCCGACTCGGTAACCTCAGAGTGTTCGTCGCCTACGAAAACGAGGGGTTCAAAGAGTACCTCGGTCCCGGTTGGGGGACCAAGGATACCGCCGGTGGCAGACCCATCCAGTTGAACCCTGGTGGTTCCCTACAGACAGAGGCCACGATCCTGTACAACCGTGTTGTTGCAACAGCCCACCTGAATGAGAGGGCTGCCAGGCCGATCGTTCAGAAGTACATCCAGAGCGCCTACGCGTTGGCTCGGCCGGGCACGTGCCGGATAAAGGCAACCCTGTACGATTCTCGGTTCGCGAACCAAGTTGAGTCAAGCCCCGCCCAGATCCAGGTGGGCGAGCCGCAAGGGGTTGACCTTCAAGTGTGGAACGTGCTGAGGAACGATGCCGACTACGGGCACTTCATCCAAACGGGAAGCGGTAGGGGGCATCCTACGTCTGCAAAGACACGGCAAATCGTCCAAACCTTGGAGAGTATCGTCAACTCGTACCCCGCGAGTACGTACGCTGAGGGCATCCGCCGCAGCCTATCGAGCCACCAATCCTCGCTCGAGAAGCTTAGGAGCAAGGGGATCATCCCCGCACTTGAGCGATCTCGTTCTCGGCCGGACGTTTCGTGGCGCCGGCCGCATCGGCCGGCAGCAGAGACAGGCTGTAGGGGACGTTTTTCACGGATACTTGTCAGGAGGCTTGGCGTATTGATCGTGCTGGCGCCAATGCTCTTGGCGGTCGGCGGTTGTGGCAGGTAACAGGAGCCGCCGCCATCTCCTCCCTCCCGACAAAACGTGCCGGATAAGCAGCTGATGCCCGGAGGCGGTCCCCCGTACCGCCCGGGTAGCAGTAACTGCCGTCTCCGACCAGAATGTATTTTCACACGAGGGGGGCCAGGGAGTGTCTCTATCTCTGGCCCGCCTCATCTGCATCAACGTGGCTGTTGTTAGGCGCCGACACGATCTGCGCTTACCGTATTGACAATCATGCCGCCTTGTGCGATACTATGCCATCAACAGTTATCCATGCCGCTGACGGCTGCGGGAACGCTCCTTCTCCGATGACGACGTCCTTCTTTGATTTGACGATCCTTCATAGCATTAGGAGTCCGAGGCATTATGTCCACACATTCTACTCGTCGTGTAACGGTTTCACCCTGATCGAGCCTGCTCGTCGTGATCGCGATAATAGCGATCCTCGCCGCGATCCTTTTTCCCGTCTTCGCCCAGGCCCGTGAGAAGGCGCGCTCGATTTCCTGCCTGTCTAACATGAAGCAGCTTGGCAATGCCACGATGATGTACATCCAGGACTACGACGAGATGTACCCGGTCCTGGTTGCAGGAGGCTGCACGGATCACGGTAGCTCCGCCAACGCACTTTGGACACGGCTGCTCTATCCCTATGTTAAGAACAAAGGTGTTTTCGCTTGCCCTTCCTCGGCGCAAGGCAAACCCGGTTTTCGGTTCAAGTCCGACGTGGACGCGCCGGATGTGGGTGAGCCGGCGACAACGCAGCCGTGCGGGAGCATTCGCACAGACGCGCGCCTCCAGCCCATCGGCATGAACAAGTTTTTCGCTCCCTACTACCAGTGCGTTCCGGGGTCGCCGGGCTGTAAGGCGATCCGTTGGGAACCGTCATCTGGGGACGGATACGTAGGCTGTGGCGAACAACACACCCGGCAAGCTGCTATCCCGGAGGCTGCCAAGTACGTGCTGCTGACGGACGGGGTCGCGGACTGTGGCTCTTCCAGCGGAGGCTACTGGATCGATCCGACGCGGCGGGTGAACGAAACCGGCGGTATGTCGGGCCGTCATACCGAGGGGCACAACATCACCTTCGCGGACGGACACTCCAAGTGGTATGCGGCCGCACGGGACGGGCAGATCGAGCAGATGGCTCCCCCAAGCCCGAACGTTCGCCTGTCTAAAACGCAGAACCGTGGCATGGTGCTCGCCAAAGACCCTACCTGCGTGAATTACAACAAGGCGGACGTTCACTGGAGCATCTGGCTCGCCTTCCCGGGCGAGAACGCCGCGATCGATGCGCAGTGTAACGCAACGAGGTAGCGTCATGAAAATACAGATACCGACGTGGGCCGTGATCGCGTCGGCGGTTGCCGCCCTTGCCGCCATCGTTTGGTTCGTGTGGAACCGTACGACCGACACCTATGGCGAGAAGGTCGTACCAGCGCCGTATAGCCCGGCGAATCCCTACGGGAACAGTGCCCCTGCCGGGGCGAGGGCGGGGGGTGCCTCGGAAAAGATGTAGAGCTTCCGCCTGCGCCGAAGTTTACGATGGCAGCGAAACGCCGGGAAGGTTCCCCGGCGTTTTCGTCCTTTGCTGGTTTTCCTTGACAGGTGCTGTTAGCCAGTGTATCTTTAGGTCAGAATGAAGCTACCAAACGGCGAGCGCGCTCAAATTGACAGGAGAAAGCTTATCGAGTACAGCCTTGATCCCGACCATCACGTCGGAGGACATAAAGCGCGGGTCTTTGCCGCTGTCCTGGGGCTTACGGTCGAACATGCCGGTATCCTTGGTGCGGCGCTACTCCAAGCGGCACGCGACGAGGAGGCGACGCTAAGAACCACGGATGAGTTTGGAGAGCACTGGGTCGTGGACTTTACGCTGCGCGGACCATCCGGCGGGGAAGTGACGGTCCGGAGTGCCTGGATCATTCGGCCCGAGGAGGATTTCCCCCGCCTGGTCAGCACCTACATACCCAAGAAAGGACGTAAAGATGGCCGAGATTAAGGAGCTGGACGTGGTGGCCTTGACGGAAGACCTGCCCGAGAAGGGACTCGCCCGGGGGCAGGTGGGGGCCGTTGTAGATACCTATCCGGGAGGCGCGTTCGAAGTGGAGTTCGTCGACCGTGACGGCGACGTTTACGCGAGCCTGCCGCTCCGGGACGACCAATTGATCGTTCTGCATTACGAACCGGTACGCGAGCTGGAGCGCGCGGCCTGACGCTCTCTGATCCTGACGGCTGGCCTGTCAATACCCGGCGACGTGGCGCAGGGGGTCGTAGCCTTTGAAATCGCGGCAAAGGTAGACGTACCAGGTTTTGGCGGGGCCGCGGAAGCCGGGGCGGGTGAGGACGATGGGGGGCTGCGGGTCGACCGAGGCGAAGTAGCGGCGCGCGAGGGCGACGGCGTCGGCGTTCTCGTCGTCGAGGGCGAGGACGGCGTTCTGGCCGACCAGGGTTTGCGGGTCGGTCCAGAGCCAGTACTGGTCGCGCCGCGAGTTCAGGTACAGCGCCCTGGTTTGCGGCCGATCGGGCAGGTAAAAGGCGAGAAGTGAGTTGACGCGGTAGTTGATGCCCGAGACGAAGACCGGCTTGCCCTCCCGCTCCAGCCGCACGCGCGCCGCCTGCACCTGGGCCGCGATCCGGGGCCAGCCGTAGGTCTGGTTCAGCTTCTTGGCCTGCCTGGCGGAGACGTGGACGCCGAGCGCGGGCAGGAGCGACGGGAAGAGGGTCACCAGGGTCAGCAGAACGGCGAGCCCCGTCGCGCCCACGATCCCCGCGCGCGCCCAGGCGCCGCGCCGCCACAGGGCCGCGAACCACGCCGCCACCGCCATCAGGCCACCCCCGTCTCGATCACGATATTGCCGATTCGG
>JAUJNC010000046.1 GCA_030446525.1 Armatimonadaceae bacterium | reverse complement strand
CCCCCTCGCGCCGGCTCCGGCGCCCCGGATGTCCCGGAGCGAACGGTCACGCAGGGCCGCGAGAGCTACCCCGGCATGACGCAGTGGGTGGACGAGGAGATAGGCACGGTCCAGCGGGCGCTGGGCGAAAGCGAACACGCCGCGAACACGGACGTGATCTACACCAGTGACCATGGCGAGAACCTCGGCGAGCATGGCCTATGGTGGAAAAACGCCATGTACGAGCAGGCGGCGCGCGTGCCGCTGATCGTCTCGTGGCCCGCGCGCTGGCCGGGCAGGCAGCGCCGCACGGAGGCGTGTTCGCTCCTGGATGTGGTGCAGACGATAGCCGCCCTCGGCGGGGCCGAGACCCCCGCCGATTGGGACGGTGACTCGCTGCTTTCCTGGCTCGACGAACCGGCGGCCCGGTGGAAGGATCAAGCGGTCAGCGAATACTACTCGCACCCGATCGCCTCAGGATTCACCATGATCCGGCAGGGCCGCTACAAGTACGTCTATCATACCGCCCCCGATGCCCGCCACCCGGCCGAGCGCGAGCTGTACGACCTCCAGGCCGACCGCGGCGAGTTCCGGAACCTCGCGGCGCAGCCTGAGCACCAGGAGCGCATCGCCGGGATGCACGCTGCCCTGGTCCGTGAACTGGGCGAGGAGCCGGCCGAAACCGAGCGCCGTTGCCGCACCGACTTCGCGCGGGCTGCCAACGGGAAGGGACGCCTGGAGAAAGACGATGCGTGAAACCGCGGCAATACCCCGATTGAAAGTCCTCGTCACCGGAGCTGCGGGGCACGTCGGTTGCTACCTGCTCGATGGTTTTCAGGGGCGGTACGATCTGCGCGCCTTTGACCGCGCGCCGATGGAAGGCCCCTGGGCAAGCCTCACCGGCGATCTGACCGACGCCGACGCGCTGCGACGGGCGATGCGCGGCGTGGATGTCGTGGTGCATCTGGCGGCGACGCGCAAGGAAGCGCCGTTCATCGAGGATCTGGTGCCGAACAACATCGTCGGTCTGTACAACACGTTCGAAGCGGCGAGAAAGGCGGGCGTCCGGCGCATCGTGTTCGCGTCTTCGGCCCAGACCGTGTCGGCGTACCCGGAAGGAAGAACCATCGAGATCGCCGATCCGCCCCGGCCCTCGTCGCTGTACGGCGTGACGAAGGTGCTGGGGGAAACTATGGGCCGGTTTTATCACGACAAGTACGGGCTGGAGTTCGTTGGTATTCGCATCGGCTGGTTTTTGTTCCCCGGTGATGAACGGTTGCGGCGCGGGCGTAACATCTGGCTCAGCCCCGGCGATGCCGTGCGCCTTTTCCGCGCCGCCATCGAAAAGCCGGATGTCGGCTACGCCGTGGTCTTCGGCACTTCGAAGACCGAAGCGGAGCGGCTCAGCCGGCGCGAAGCGCGCGAGGTCCTGGGCTACGAGCCGCACGACGACGTGGCTGATCTCCCGGAGGATGATTCTTCCGAATGACGCGCTTTTTTGAAGAGCAGGCGGCGGTCCGGCTGGCCGCTGCGGATGGACAACAAGAATGATTCGCAGCACGATCAAACTCTGCGCCGTGCTGGCGCTCGCGGCCTTGATGGGACCCGCGGTCGGCACGGCGCGGGCGCAAGGAGCAGCCATGCAAGAAGCGACGATCCGGGTCGATCCCAAACACGACCGAGGCGCCATCTCGCCGTTCCTTTACGGCTCGAACCACCGCTATGCCAACAACGGCACCGGCACCTGGGACCCGGAAAAGAAGCGCACGATCCCGGCCTTTGACAGGAACCACCGTGAGGCGGGCCTGCGGTCGATCCGCTATCCCGGCGGCACCGTCGGCAACACCTTTGAATGGAAAAAGGCCATCGGCCCGGTCGAGAAGCGGCCCACGATTCAGCCGTTCAGCGGCGGCGGAACCCCGACGGGGGTTTTCGGGGCGCCGCAGGTGGCGACCTTCGGCGTGGACGAGGCCGCGCGCTGGTGTGAGGAAAACGGCGTCGCGATGATCTATATGTTCGGCATCGCCTTTGGCACCCCACAGGACGCCGCCGATCTGGTCGAGTACTTGAACATGCCGGTCGGCAGGAACCCGAACGGTGGCACGGACTGGGCACAGGTGCGCGCCGAAAACGGGCATCCCGCCCCTTACAACATCCGCTTCTTCGAGATCGCCAACGAAGCCGACGGGCCATCGCAGCGCTACTGGTGGCCCTACATCGACTCGGATGAAACCCGCGCCAAACGCGCGCTGCCGTTTCAGCCGCAGCGCGACTCGTATGCGCCCGAATACTGCTTCGGCGGGATGGCCCGCTTTGAAAAGCAGTTGGTCGGGATGCGCGACGAGCGGGGTGGCCGGGACTTCCGCGACGAGACGGCGCTTGGCAGCGGGCAGCCCGGCCAGAGCAAGGTCCTGCGCTACGTCCCCATCGAGCCGGGATCGGATCAGGTCTTTGTCGGCGGCGAGGCGTGGAAGCGCGTGCCCGACCTGCGGCAGGCCACGGGCAAGGTCTACCAGATGGACCCCGCGACCGGCACCGTTTCCTTCGGCGACGGCAAAAACGGCGACGTTCCGCCCCAAGGTGCGCAGATCACCGCGTCGTATCGCTCCCGACGCTGGGGTTTCGTGGACTACTACGCGGCGATGAAGGCGGTCGATCCGTCGATCAAGATCTACGCCGGCTACGAGTCGCGCAATACGATCAAGACGCTGGGCGACAAACACCCCTACGACGGCGTTGTGATCCACCCCTACACGAACCAGTACAATGTTCCCAAGGCCAAGACGCTGGAGGACTGGCACCACAACCTGATGCTCTCCTCCGCGCGCCTGGGGCACGAGGTCGCGGAGTATCAGGGACTCATCGACAAAACCGTAGCCCCGCAGCGGCGAGGGCAGGTGCATGTCATCTGCACCGAGTTCGGCGCGATCGGCCAGGAGCAGGTGGTGCCGCAGGGAACCGGGCAGGGTTACTACCGCTTTCTTGACATCGGGCTGTATACCGGGGCGCAGCTGCTGCACTATATGCGGGCGGGCATCCCGCAGGCCCACCGCCATGCGACTACGGTGGGCGTCTTCGGCCCCGCCCCGGAGTTCGAGCCGACGCCCACGGCGCGCGTGTACGAGCTGTTTTCGCGCCACTTCGGCGATCGCCTCTTGGGAATAGAGCTGAAGAACAATCCCGAACGGGTCACCGACAACACGAGCGCCGCCAACGGGAACATCATCAAAATGGACTCGCCCAACGCGCCCGCCGGCGCCAAGCGGCTCCAACTGCCCAAGCTCGACGCCGAGGCAAGCCGCGACGCCGCCGGCAACGTCTACGTCCTCGTCATTAACCAGGATGCGGCGGACGATGTTCCCGGCCGGGTCGAGATCGCCGGGTTCACCCCGCAGGGCCCCGCCGAGATACGGACGCTGAACGGCCCGTCCTTCCATGCATTCAACACGCCGCAAAACCTGGATGCCGTGCAGATCCGCACCGCGAGCAAACCCGTCGGCAACGGCGCGTTCCGCCACACCTTCCCGGCGCACTCGCTGACGGTGATCAAGTTCCTGGCAGCCCCGGTTACGGCCGCGGGGAGGACACCATGAAGCGTCTGAATAGGCGAACGTTTCTGCGCGGCATGACCGCGGGCGGCGCGCTGCTCGCTGGCGCGCCGCTGTTCGATGCGGAACTTGCCTTCGCGCAGGAGTGCACGGTGACCGCTTCCGGCGATGCGGCAAAGCGGCCCAACTTCGTATTTATCCTGTGCGATGATTTACGGAAAGGCGCGCTCGGCAGCGAAGGCCATCCTTTCATCAAGACGCCCAATATCGACCGCCTCGGGCGCGAAGGAATGACGTTTGAAAACGCCTTTGTCGCCACGCCGGTCTGCTCACCGTCGCGCGCTTCCTTCCTGACCGGGCAATTCCCGCACACGCACGGCGTCATCAAAAACACGCGCTACGAGGAACTGAGCCATCGACTGGTCACCTTTCCGCGCCTTCTGCACGAGGCGGGCTACGAGACGGCGCACGTCGGCAAGTGGCACATGGGCCAGGACGACACGCCGCGCCCCGGCTATGACCGCTGGGTTTGCCTCAAGGGCCAAGGCGAATATGACGACCCGACGCTCAACGTGGACGGCAGGCGGGTGCAAACCGAAGGCTACTCCACCGACGTGCTGACCGATTATGCCGTCGAGTTCCTCAAAGTCGGGCGTTCCAAGCCGTTCCTGCTGTATCTGGCGGTCAAGGCGCCGCACGGGCCGTCAACGCCCGCCGCGCGCCACAAGACGTTGTTTGCCGACGAGAAGATTACGCGTGCTCCCAGCGCCGTCGCACCCGGCGGCGCGACCGTGCCGGGCGATCTGGAAGGCAAGCCCGCCGTCGCCGCCGGTCAGCGCAAGGACAAGCGTTCCACGGCGCAAAGCGACGAAACGATCCGCAACTACCTGCGCACCGTCGTTGCCGTGGATGAGGGCGTCGGGCGCATCCTCCAGACGCTGGAGGAAACGGGACAGCTGGACAACACCGTCGTGATTTTCACCAGCGACCATGGCGTCTTCTGGGGCGAGCACAACCTCCAGGAAAAGCGGCTCGCCTACGACGAAGCGCTCCGCATTCCGCTGCTGGTGCGCTACCCAAAAGGGATAAAAGCCGGCGTGAAGAGCGCGTCGCTTGTGCAAGCCGTCGATGTTGCGCCGACGCTGCTCGAACTGGGCAGCGCGCCGGTTCCCGCCAACATTCAGGGCCGTTCCTTTGTTCCGCTCTTGAAGGGCCAAACGCCGCCGGACTGGCGCACCGCGATCCTGGCGGAGTTCGAGCCGACAAATCAGGAGCCGTTCCCGGCGTGGCAGGCGGTGCGCACCGAGCGCGGGAAATACATCCATTACCGGAGCGAGGAAAAGGGCCTGGACGAGTTGTATGACCTCACGGCCGATCCCTATGAGATGAAGAACCGCATCAACGAGCCGGACGCGCAGGCGCTGCGGGAAACCCTGAAAAAAGAACTCCGAACGCTCCTCGAAGAAAGCAGCAAGCAACCGCCTGCCGTGACGGGAACAGCGCCTTCAAAGCCGGGGAAATAGGAGCGCTATGCGGAAACGAGCTGAATGAAGAGGAACAAGAAAACAAAAAACGTTTGTGGCGCACTGGCACTCGCGGGTTTGGTCGGGCAAACGACGAGCCAGACGCAGCAAGCGCAAGGAGCAGCCATGCCGGAAGCGACGATCCGGGTCGATCCCAAACAAGACCGGGGCGTGATTTCGCCGTTCATCTACGGAACGAACCACCGCTACGCCAACCACGGCACCGGCACCTGGGACCCGGAAAAGAAGCGCACGATCCCGGCGTTTGACCGGGGGCACCGCGAGGCAGGACTGCGGTCGATCCGCTATCCCGGCGGCACCGTCGCCAGCACCTTCGAGTGGAAGAAGGCCATCGGCCCCGTCGAGAAGCGCCGCAACATGCAGCCGGCCAAGGGCGACCCGCAAGTCGCCACGTTCGGCGTGGACGAGGCCGCCCGCTGGTGCGAGCAAAACGGCGTTGCGATGATCTATATGTACGGCATCGGCGCGCCCAACAGCAGCGCGCGGGATGCCGCCGATCTGGTCGAATACCTCAACGCGCCCGTGGGCAAAAACCCCAACGGCGGCACGGACTGGGCACAGGTGCGCGCCGAGAACGGGCATCCCGCCCCTTACAACATCCGCTTCTTCGAGATCGCCAACGAAGCCGACGGCCCGAACCCGCCGCAGCGCTTCTGGCTCAACGCCGTTGACACGGACGAAAACCGCGCCAAACGCGCGCTGCCCTTCCAGCCGCAGCGCGATTCTTACACGCCCGAATTCTGCTTCGGCGGCATCATCAAGATGGAAAAGCAGCCCATCGCCAAACGCGACGACCTGCGCGAGTCGGCGTCTAAGAGCAGCAGGAAGCCCGGCCAGCAAAAGATGATCCGCTACTTCCCGATCGAGCCGGGATCCGAAACCGTCTTCGTGGGCGACGAAGAGTGGAAGCGCGTGCCCGACATCAAAGCGGCCCAGGGCAAGGTCTACCAGATCAACCCGAAGACAGGCGCCGTTCTTTTTGGCGACGGCCAGAACGGCGACATTCCACCGGAGGAACAGACATCACGGTTTCCTACCGCGCCCATCAGGATAGCTTCACGGCCTACTACGCCGCGATGAAGGCGGTCGATCCGTCGATCAAGATCTACGCGGGTTACGAATCGCCCAACATCGTCCGAACCATGGGCGACAAGCACCCGTACGATGGCGTCGTGGTCCATCCCTACACCAACCAGGGCAACATTCCCAAAGCGACCACGATCGACGAATTGGCACCATTTCCTGATGCTCTCCTCGGCACGATTGGGCAAGAGATCCGGGCGTATCAGGACCTCATCGACCAGACGGTCGCCCGCAGCGGCGCGGTCAGGTCCGGGTGATCTGCACCGAATACGGCGCCATTCGCCAAAATGCCGTGATGCCCGAAGGCGCGAGCAGCGAGGGTACTACCGCTTTCTGAACATCGGGCTTTACAACGGCCTGCAGGTACGCTGCACTGGATGCGCCTCCAAATGCCGCTCGCCCACCGCCATTCGACCACGGTCGATGTTTTCGCCCGCCCCCCGACTTCACGCCGTCGCCGGCGGCGATGGCGTACCGGGCCTTCACCCACCACTTCGGCGACCGGCTCATCGGCATCAACATGGACAACAACCCGGTTCGCTCCACCGACACCGTCCTTGCCGGCAGCAAGTATTACGGATCCATCGTCCAGGCCAACGCGCCCCGGGACGCGGAGCGCTTGAAGCTTCCCAGGCTCGAAGCCGAAGCCAGCCGCGACGCCGACGGCAACGTTTATGTCCTCGTCATCAACCAGGACGCCGTCGACGCGGTGACCGCCCGTATCGAAATCGCCGGGGCGACCCCGTCCGGCGAGGCCGACGTGTGGACCCTGAACGGGATGCGGTCAACGCGTTCAACACGCCCGACAAACCCGACGCGGTGCGTCTCCAAACGACTCGTGAATCGGTCGGGCCGGGTGCGTTTCGCCATACCTTCCCGCCGCACTCGCTGACGGCTATCAAATTTTCCAAGGGAAACAAACCATGAAGCAGTTAAAAACCCTGCCGCTTTGATAGCGGCCACGCCCCTGGTTTCGGCGCAACTGCCGGCGCAGGCACAAAAAGCGCGCCTGAGGCGGCCCGCAAAATGAATGTCTTGTTCATCATCTCCGACGATCTGAACACGGATCTGGGCACGTACGGCCATCCCATCGTCAAGACGCCCAACATCGACCGGCTGGCGAAGCGCAGGGTGCGCTTCGACCGGGCGTATTGCCAGTATCCGCTGTGCAACCCTCGCGCACGTCGCTGCTGTCGGGGCTGCGCCCGGATACGACGAAGGTGTACGATAACGACAAGACTCTCAAGGGCGTGACCTGGCTGCCGGAGTATTTCTCGCGGCACGGCTACTTCTCGGCCCGGGTCGGCAAGATCGAGCACGGCGCGGATAACATAGCCAAAGGCCGGACAAGCCGATCATCCGGTGGGATTCGCAGGAAACGCCCCCGGGGCGGCAATGCGCCCCTGGTCCTTCGCGACTACTGGGACGCGCAAAAGCGGCAAGAACCCGGCTTTCCCAAGCCGCAGCAGATCGTCGAGTACCGCGCCAACGACAACAAAGACGAGGAGGAGTCCGACGGCATCACCGTGCGCCGCATCGTGCGCCTGATGGAGCAGAACAAGGGCAAGCCCTTCTTTCTCGCGGCCGGGCTGTACCGGCCGCACCTGCTGTTACCGCGCCGAGCAAATATTTCGCGATGTATCCGCCCGAGAAAATCAAGCTGCCCAAGGAGTACGAGCCGGTCGGCGAGCGCGACATCCCGCCGATCGCCTTCACCAAGACCGGCGAGGCCGAGCGCATGAGCGATCAGCAGAAGCGCGAAACCATCGCCGCCTACTACGCCTGCATCACGTTCATGGACGCCCAGGTCGGCGTGATCCTGGACGAGATGGACCGGCGCAAGCTGTGGGACAACACGGTCGTCGTGTTTATGGGCGACCACGGCTTTCACCTGGGCGAGCACGCCGGGCGCGGCGGCGACCTGGGCCTGTGGCGCAAGTCGACGCTCTTCGAGGAGTCCGCGCGCGCCCCGTTCCTCATCGCCGCGCCGGGGAAGAAGGCGGGCGCCGCCTCGCCGCGCCTGGTGGAGTTCGTGGACCTGTACCCGACGCTGGTAGAACTGTGCGGCCTGCCGCCGCGCAAAGAGCTGGAAGGCAGGAGCGTCGCGCCGCTGCTCGAGGATCCGAACCGCCCCTGGAAAGAAGCCGCTTTCTCATTGGTGACGCGCGGCGGCGTCACGGGCCGCTCGGTTCGCACGGAGCGGTATCGCTACACCGAGTGGGGCGACGAGAAGACGGCCGAGCTGTACGACCACCAGAGCGATCCGTACGAGTACAAAAATCTCGCCGCGGATCCGGGGCACAAAACAGCGCTCGAAGAGATGAAAAAACGGCTGCAAAATGCGCCTAGAGGCGTTCGCCTGCCGGGGGTCCAGGCGTTGCCTCTGGGGAAGTCCGCCGCGGGCGGCAGCTAGAAAGCGCCATGAACCATACTTTAGAAACCATCGACCTCCAGGAAACCGCGGAACGGCGCGAGGGAATCGAGTCGCTGCCGGGACCTGCCGGCGCTCCCGATGCCGGGGGAACGCTGGCGCGGCTGGCGGTCGCGCCGCCCCCCTGGGACGACGGCTGCTACTGGGCCGCGTTCCAGCGATACGACCCGATGGGCAAGACGGGCGGCGACTGGCCCAACGGAACGAACCGCGTCCAGCCGCTGCGCATCCCGGATTTTCGTGATCTGGTGCCGGGCGGCATCTTTCTGCTGCTGCGCCTCAAAGACGGCCAGTATCTGGTCCTGCTGCCGCTGACGGGCGCGCAAACGGCGGCATGGCTCAGCTCGGAAGGCCAGTCGCTGGTCCTGAACGTCGGGACGCTGGGCACGGCCCCCCTCCCGGAAACGGCGCAGCTACCCTTGTGCGCCTGGGCACGAGACGCCGATGCGTACCGAGCGTTGCGCCGGGTCTGGCAGATCGCCCTCGATAGCCCCCTGATCGCGCGGTCGACGCGGCTGCGCGAGGAAAAGAACTACCCGCCGATCTTCGAGTACCTGGGCTGGTGTTCCTGGGAGGAGTACCGGGCGAAGATCAACGAGGCGCTGCTCCGGGGGGCGGTCCGCGCCATCGAGGCGTCGGGGCTGCCGGTCCGCTACGTGCTGGTGGACGACGGGCATGCCGATGCCGACAGCCGGCAGCTGCGCTCGTTTGATCCCCACCCCGCGAAGTTCCCCAACGGCTGGGCGCCGCTGCTGTCGGCGCGGGACCCGCGAAAGATCCGGTGGATGGGGCTGTGGCTGAACTTCAACGGGTACTGGCGCGGCGTGCATCCCGAAAACGCGCTCGGGGCGCTCAACGAGCACCTCCTGCCGAACAAGACCGGCAGCCTGCTGCCCCGCGCCGATTTCCTGTCCTCGGTCGCGTTCTACGACGCCCTGATCGGCGCGGCCCGAACGGCCGGCTTCGATTTCGTCAAAGTGGATAATCAGGCTAACAACCTGGGGATGTACCGCGGCCTCGATCACCCGGTGCGGTGCGCCGTCCACAACCAGCAGGCGCTGGAGGCGGCGTGCGCCCGGCATATGGACGGGCTGATCAACTGCATGGCGCACGGCCCCGCCTCGCTCTTCAATACGCGCATCAGCAGCGTGACCCGGTGCAGCGAGGATTACCTCGTCGGCGATGCCGGGCGTGCCCGCCGCCACCTGCACAACTCGTATGCCAACATCCCGTGGCTCGGGCAGACGGTGTGGGGCGATCACGACATGTTCCATTCCAACGACCCGGCCTCGGGGCGCATGATGGCCGTCTCCAAAGCGCTCTCCGGCGGCCCGGTCTACCTGTCCGACGCCCCCGCCGCCTTCGATGCCCAAAACATCCGGCCGCTGTGCTTGGAGGACGGGCGGCTCCTGCGCCCGCTCGCCCCGGCCGCGCCGCTTCCCGACAGCCTCCTGCTTGACCCCTTCGCCGATGGCGAGCCGTACCGCGCGATCGCCCCGCTTGCCGGCGGCGCGGCCGCCCTGGTGGCGTATAACCTGAGCGAGCCGGTCGTGCCCGTGTCGGGCGCGATCTGCGCCGACGATTACCGGCACGCCGGGGCGATGCTGCCGGGCGGCCCCGTCGCGTGGGCCGTCCCCGAGGGGGGGCTGGTGCTCTATCTCTGGGAGGCGGGGCAGGCGCGGCGTCTGGACGGTGCATACGCCTACACCCTGGACACCTTTAGCGACCTTCTCGCCCTGCTGTGCCCCCTTCGGCACGGCTGGGCCGTGATCGGCAGGGCGGACAAGTTCCTTTCCCCGGCCGCCGTTGAGGTCATCGACGTGACGGAGGCGGAGTTGATACTGCGGATGGTGGAGAGCGGCCCGCTGGCCGTTTGGAGCGAATGGGGGCCCCCCACGGCGGACGGTGCGCCGGGCGAGGCTCTGGGCGAAAAGCTGTGGCGCTTCCCGCTTCCGGTGGGCGACGAGGACCGCGTGGTGCGGATACGACGCCGAAACGAGGCGCGGGAGACACAGAAATGAGAAGCATTCCGAGATACCCGCCCTTGCGTACTGCGCCGCCGTTCCGGGCGAGCGTGAGCGCACCGGGCTGCCCGATCCTGCATCGGCGCGTCTACCCTCGCCGCCCTGGCTAGCGCCGGCTTGCCAGGACCGCCGCCGGCCGCGCGGCGGCGGCGGACTTGTAAAATAGCCGGGGCAGCGGGAAAACAGGAAAACGCCTTATTTGACAACACAGCGGCGATACGTTACAATCGAGGACGCGGCTCGTTCCCGCCGGATGCGCGCCCGTCATCGCGTTTTCAGACCCCCTGACCTGCAACGTGGAGGTTACTGCCGTGAGTCTGCTCCCGGTTGTCGTCTGCTCCGCCGTCGTGCTCCTGCTGGCGTACCGCCTGTACGGTGGTCTGCTCGCCCGGCTGCTGCGGCTGGACCCGGATGCCCGGACGCCCGCCGAAACGCTGCGCGACGACGTGGACTACGTGCCGACGGAGAAGCAGTTCCTGCTCGAGCAGCACTTCTCGGCCATCGCCGCCGCGGGGCCGATCGTCGGGCCGATCCTGGCCGGCGTCATGTTCGGCTGGGCCCCCGCCCTGCTCTGGATCCTTTGGGCTCGATCTTCATCGGCGGCGTCCACGACATCACGGCGCTGACCGCCTCGATCCGGCACCGGGCGCGCTCGATCACCGAGGTGGTGCGCGAGCACATGACCCGGCGCTCGTACCTGCTGTTCCTCGCCTTTATCTGGATCGCCCTGGTGTATATCGTGGTCGCCTTTACCGACATCACGGCGGCCTCGTTCCTGGGACGGCAGACCCTGGAAAACGGGCAGGTGGTCAGCGGGGGCGGGATCGCGACCTCGTCGCTGCTCTACCTCGCGCTGCCCGTCCTGATGGGGCTGCTGCTGCGCTACACGAAGCTTTCGGTGGCCTGGGCGACGGTCCTCTTTCTGCCCCTCGTGGGCGTGGCGATCTGGGCGGGGCAGCACTTCCCGTTCGATCTGGCCGCCCTGCTCGGTGTAGACGACAACCGGGCGCACAAGGTGTGGGACGTGCTCCTGCTCGCGTACTGCTTCGTCGCCTCCGTCGTCCCGGTCTGGCTGCTGCTGCAGCCGCGCGAGGTATCTGGGGGCATCTTCCTGTATCTGGTGCTGGCGGGGCGGCGCGCTGGGCCTCCTGTTCGGCGGCAAGACGGCCGCGTACCCGGCCTTCACGGGCTGGCAGACCGCCCAGGGCGAGACGCTGTTCCCGATCCTGTTCATCACGATCGCCTGCGGCGCGTTGCAGCGGCTTCCACGCCCTGATCGCCTCGAGCACGACCTCGAAGCAGGCGCGGCGCGAGACCGACGCCCGGCCGATCGGCTACGGCGCGATGCTGCTGGAGGCGATGGTGGCGATCGTGTCCCTGTGCTGCGTGATGCTGCTCGCCCGGGCGCGCCGCTGCTCACGCAGGGGCCGAGCTTCATCTACGCCAACGGCATCGGGGACTTCCTCGGGGTGATCGGCGTCCCGCCCGCCTTCGGCATCGCTTTCGGGCTGATGGCCTTCACGACGTTCGTGGCGACACCCTGGACGTGTGCACGCGCCTGGGCCGCTACATCCTGGAAGAGCTGACGGGCTGGCGCCACCGCTGGGGGCGGCTGCTGGTGACCGCCCTGACCGCCGGGACGCCGCTCTTCTTCGTGATGCAGACGATCACGGACACGGCCGGCAAGCCGGTCCCCGCCTGGCGCGTGTTCTGGCCCCTTTCGGGGCGAGCAACCGCTTGCTGGCGGCGCTGACGCTGCTGGGCGTGACGGTCTGGCTGGCGCGCACGACCCGCGCCCGGTGGGTCTGGCTGGTGACGGGCCTGCCGACGGTCTTCATGTACGTGATGAGCGTCTGGGCGCTGTGGCAGATCATGGGGCAGTCCTACGCCGCCAAGGGCTTTTCGCGGGATCCGATCCTGTGGGTGGCGCTCGTGCTGATGGCGCTGGCCGCGCTGATGCTTTGGGAGGCGATCCGGGTGCTGCTGCGCGCCGGCGGGCCGCCCCCGCCCGGTGATACGCGAACATGCTACTGCCGCTCCAGTTTGAGCCGGTCCTGCAGGCGGCGCTCGCCGAGGACATCGGCGCGGGCGACATCACCGCGCTCTTGACGGTCCCCGGAGTTCGCCGTGGCGCGGGCCGTCGTGCGCGCCAAGGCCGAGGGGGTGGTGGCCGGGCTCCCGGTCGCCGCGCGCGCGTTCACCCTGGTCGAGCCGAGCGTTGCCTGGGAGCCGTACGTTTCGGACGCCGACCGGGTGCGGCCGGGCATGGCGCTGGCCACGGTGCCCGGGCCGGCGCGGGCGCTGCTTACCGCCGAGCGCGTCGCGCTCAACTCCGTGCAGCGTCTTTCGGGCGTGGCGAGCTTGACCGCACGCTACGTGCTCGCCGTCGCCGGGACCGGCGCGCGCATCGTGGACACGCGCAAAACGACGCCGGGCCTGCGGGCGCTGGAAAAATACGCCGTGCGCGTCGGCGGGGGGCACAACCACCGCATCGGCCTGTACGACGCCGTGCTCATCAAGGACAACCACCTCGCGGCCGGCGGCGGCGTGGGGGCGACGGTATGGCGGGCGCGCGAGCGCGCGCCGCACACGATGCGCATCGAGGTGGAGTGCAAAACGCTGGCGCAGGTGGACGAAGCCCTGGCCGCGGGCGCCGACGTCATCCTGCTGGACAACATGGACCTGGGCGCCCTGGGCGAGGCCGTGCGCCGCGTCGGCGGGCGCGCGCTGACCGAGGCCTCCGGCGGGGTCAACCTGAACACGGTGGCGGCGATCGCCAGAACCGGCGTCGACCTGATCTCGGTCGGCGCGCTGACGCACTCGGCGCCCGCGCTCGACATCTCGCTCGACTTCGTGGAGCAGGGTCCGGCGTGACCTTCGGCGAGCCGCTGCTGCGCCGCGATGTCGTCGGATCCACGCAGGACGTCGCCCGCGAGCTCGCCCTGCGCGGCGGTCCCCCGGGCGCCGTGGTCACGGCCCGCTTCCAGACGCGGGGCCGGGGACGGCGCGGAAAGACGTGGTACGCCCCGGAGGGCGCCAACGTCTGCCTGACGGCCGTCGCGCCGCCCGTGCCCGTTGCCGCGGCCTGGCAGGTCGCCGTGGTGGCGGGGCTCGCCGTCGCCGAGGCCGTGATCGAGACGGCCGGGTTGCCCGCCCGGGTCCGCTTCCCCAACGACGTGCTCCTCGGCGGGGCGAAGCTCGCCGGGGTCCTGGTGGAAACGATGCCCCCCGCGGACGGGCGCGCGGTCCCCCTGATCGGGATCGGGATCAACGTCAACGTCGCCGAGTTCCCCCCGGAAGTGCGAGCCACCGCCACCTCGCTCCGGAAGGCCACCGGCGTCCCGCACGACGTCGCGGGCGTGGAAACGGCGCTCCTGCGGCGGCTGGGCACCCTGTGGCAGGGGTGGGAGTGCGGCGGCCTCGTTTCCCTGCTCCCGCGCTGGAGGTCGCTGCTCGACCCCGACGCGCGCCGCACCTTCGTTGTGGACGATCAGCCCGTCGTTTGCCGCGTCCTTGATCTGGCGCCGGACGGCACGGTGACGGTGGAGACGGATGCGGGACGGGTGTGCGAAACGCCTGCCGCCGCCGTCATGTTGGGATGACCTGCCCCCCCTTTCCCGTTCCGGGAAGGGAGAGCAGGTTCTCGCGCAGGAACGCCAGGGTCGCGGGCGGGGCCGTCAGGAGCACCTCCTCGCGGCCCCCGTGCCGCGCCATGTCGGCGGCCGACCAGGGCTCGCCCGACAGCCACTCGGTCGTCGCGCCGGCCTCCCCGGCGATGCAGATCCCCGCCGCGATGTCGTAGAGCGACGTGCTGATACTCTGGCAGCCCCGCACGCGCCCCGCCGCCGTCCAGCACAGCTCCAGCGCCGCCGAGCCCAGAACGCGCAGGCGCGCCGTGACGCGGGCGAAATCTATGTCCCGCGCGCTGGTCGAGCAGATCGCGTAGGTGTCTTCCCAGTGCAGCGGGCCGCCGTGCGGCAGCGGGGGAAGGGGCGCGTCGTTCCGGGTCGCCCCCAGACCGCGCGCGGCGGCGTAGGTTTCCCCCAGCAGGGGCAATGCCACCACGCCCAGGGCCGGCGCGCCGCCGGCCACGAGGGCGACCGAGATGCCCCACAGCGGCAGTCCGTGCGCCAGGTTCGTCGTGCCGTCGATGGGGTCGATCGCCCATAACGGCGCGTCCTGCGGGCCGTCCCAGCCGTACTCCTCGCCCAGGACCGCGTGCGCCGGGTAGCGCTCCCGCAGGGCGTCCCGCAGGAACCGCTCGATGGCCCGGTCCACGTCGGTGACGAGCGAGCCGTCCACCTTCAGCTCCGTAACGAGCTCGCAGGCGACCAGGGACACGGCGCGCGCCGCCGCCTCCGCGACCAGCTCCTTGGTCCAGTGCAGCGCCTCGCCGAAATCTACCTCTTGTCCGGTTTTCGCCATCTCGGTTCCGCCGTATAATAGCGTCATGCCGTCGCCATCGCCGCCACGCACGGACCTTTTCGTCACCACGGCGCTCGAACCCTCCCCCGCCCTGGAAGAGCGCGCCCGCGCCCTGGCCGGGGAACTGGGCGCCGCCTACGTCGCGCGCGGCGACCAGGGGATGCCGCGCCTGTTCGGGGCGAACCCCCGGGCCGAGCGCGCGCTCCTGGTGCAGACCCACCGCCTGCTGCTCGTGTCGCGCGGCGGCCAGGAGCCTGTTCTACCACCCGAACATGGCGTTCCTGCGCCTGGGCAACCTGCTGCGCGGCGGGCGCGACCTCCTGATCGAGGCCGCCGCGCTTGGGGCCGGCGACCGCGTGCTCGACGCGACGCTGGGGGTTACGCGGCGGAGGCGATCCTGGCCGCGCACGTCGTCGGCGAGCGCGGCGCGGTGCACGGGGTCGAGGCCGTCCCCGGCCTGGGCGTCCTCGTCCGGGAAGGCTTGCGGGCGTTGTCACCGACCACAGGTATTGAACGCCGCGATGCGCCGGGTGCAGGTCGTCCACCTCGGCCATCACCCGAGTACCTGCGCGCCTGCGCGGCCGGCAGCTACGACGTGGTGTGCGCTTCGACCCCTTCTTCGAGGAGGTACTGCCCGACTCGGAAACGTTCGCGCTGCTGCGCTTCTTCGGCGAGCGCGCCCCGCTGCGCCAGGCGGTGGAGGAGGCCCGGCGCGTCGCCCGCCGGCGCGTCGTGGTCGAGGCCCTGCGCTGGTCCCGGCGCTGGAGGAGTTCCCGCATCACCGAGCGCTGCGACTCGGGGCGGCAAGGTGGCCTACGGCGTCATCAGGGTGGGCGGCTGAAGCGGCGCCTTCAGGGCGTGGCGGACGGTTTCCGAAGCTGATCCAGGTGCGCCCGGGTCGCGACGTCCGTGGCGGCAGGCCCGCGCCCGAAGCGCCGCGGTGATCTGGCTGTCCACGCGGCGCAGGTGGAAGCGCGACAGCGACTGCGCGTCCGAGGGCGCGCCGGGGTCGCCCTGTAAAGGTCTGCCAGCAGGGCCACGTAGTCGTGCTGCAGGTCGCGGCGCAGGGTGGGAACCAGGGGCGGCGTGCCCGCCCCGCGTGCCCGGAGAAGACGGCGCCCGTGACGCCCTCGAAGAGCCTCCCGCAGGGTGAGGTTATCCGCCAGCCGGGCGCCCAGGCTTCGTTGTCGCGCAGGCGGGCCAGCAGGCCGGGCGTGAACAGCCACGCTAGAGGGCGCGCTGCGTGCCCCGCACCTGATCGGTCACCGAGTACTCCATCTGCGCGCCGAACGAGTTCATCCCCCAGTGGATGTTCTTGTCGTCCGCCAGCTTGTTCAGGAGTTGTGACGGCGGGAACCCGAAGGCGTCGGCGTTGAAGAGGCCGGTGCGCAGGTAGAGCAGCGCCTCGCGCGCTGTTTGGCGGCCGGGGACGGGGTGAACGGCGCGGCGGGGGCGCGGGCGTCGCGTCGCCCGGCGCGCGGGTGAAGTACAGGCCGCCGATGTACTTGCCGGCCGTGTAGAAGGTGCGCAGGTGTTCGCCCAGCAGCAGGCGGAACTTGCGCCGGGTGTCCGCGTACGACTCGCCGGGGCGCGGCGACCGGGCTTCCAGCTTCGTACAGCGCCTGGATCATCTCGCCCCGCTGCCGGGCGTGCTGCCAGCGGGTCGGCGCCCAGATCCCAGCGCCCGGCCAGCGGATCGGTGGCGAACGGCGCCCACCCGAAGTCGGACACGTCCTCGTCCGTGGCGTAGGGAGGTCCGGTTCGGCGGCGCGGCACGCGATGCCGAGGAGCGCCGGTTTCTCCGCTTGGGGCGTGCCCAGGTTCGGCCAGCGCGTGTAGCCGTACTCGATGGCCCACAGGTCGTAGGCGCCGAGCGTGGTATTGTAGTAGGGCCCTGCCGGCACGGGCGGGGGCGAGGTTGGCCGGGTTATAGTCCATCACCGAGGCGCCCGCGCTCCGGGCCGTCTTCTCGGCGTCGTGCAGATCGTGCGTGGCGTGGAGCGTGGACCCCTTGAAGGTGTGGCGCAGCCCCAGCACGTGCCCCATCTCGTGCGCGATGATCTGCGTCAACTCCTCCGTGTACCGCTCGCGCTCGGCGGGAGGCAGCCCACTGCCCTGGAGGGCCATCAGGTCGAGGGCCGTCATGCCGAAGGCAGCCTCCCTGCAGGCCTGCCCGACCGTATTCGCATCGAGGGACCGCCTCCCCCGCCGGAAGGGGCGCGGCGCCGGTGAAGCCTTTCGCTCGTCCTCCCACCGGAGCGCCTGGCGCGTGAAGCCGACGATCGAGGCGTCCACGCGGATGCTGGCATGGAGGATCTCGCCCGTGAGCGGGTTGGCGCGCACCAGGGCGATCGCGTAGCCGTCGCCCGGCGAGGTCGCCCAGCGCAGCACGTTGTAGCGGGCGTCGAAGGGATCGATGTCGGCGTCGCGCTCGATCTGCCGGACCTCGATCGCGTTTTGTATGCCGACCCGCTCGAACGCTTTGTTCCACAGCAGAACCCCGTTCGCGACCGCCGTGGCGGTAACGGTGGGGGATGGCGTTGTCCAGCCAGAAGACGAGCGGCTTCCTGGGCGGCGAGAGCGGGGCGGAGGGTCCTTCTTCTCGAGGTTCCAGCGCAGGATGTAGCGGGTGAACTCACTCGTCCGGGTTGTCGTCGGTCAGGTCGCGGAAGGCGGTGACGAAGTAGCCCACGCGCCCGTCATACAGGCGCGCGCGTGTACCCGTTATCCTTCAGCGCGACGAAGGAGTAGCGGATGCGCACCAGGGCCGAGCGCCCGTCGGCCAGGGTATCGGAGGGCGCGGCCTGCGGGGCGGTGAAGCTGCAGGCCACCTCCACCTCGGCGTTCTCGGGGAACGCCTTGACCTGGTCGATGTAGGATTTCTCGGGGTCGAGCGTGAACGCCGAGCGCAGCCGGGCGGGCGAAGCTGGGCGGCGCAGGCGGCAGGTCCGCGAAGAACAGGCCCGTGGCGTCGACGAGCACGGATTTGCGGCCGGGGTGCGGCGCGGACACGGCCGGGAGCGCGGCCAGGATCGAGTCGGCGAACGAGCGCTGAACGGACTTCTCAATCGGGTCGCCGGCCGGCGCGGAAACGGGTCTGCCGGGCCACGACGAAGACCTGCTCGCGGACGCGCTTCAAGGTGAAGACGACGTCTGGCCAGCGGGCCGCCCACCGTCACCCCCCCCCCGCAAAGCCGCCCAGGCCCGTCGCCGCGGTGACCTCGAGGAAGTAGGTCTGCCGGAGCATCTCCGGCGTCACCTCGAGCCAGAGATCGTTCTTCGGAGTCCGGTAAAAGGTGAACACCCCCGCGACCTTTTCGGCGTCCTTGATCACCTCGTCAAACGCCCGCATCGCCTCCTGCTTCGGGGCGGGCGGGGAAGATTGGGCGGCCCGCGCCGGCTCGCCGAGCAGACACGTAACGGCGAGCAGGGCACCGCAGGCAAGCGCCGCCGCTCGTGATGTTTTCCCCCGCAACCTCTGGTCCATTGGAAACCTTTCCCGGCAGGCGCGCGCTCCGGCTGCCGGCCCGTGACAAATACCTTGTGGTTGTCAATTATTGGGAAAAGGCTCGCCGGCTCTCACCGGCCAGATTGCGGGTTTGTGGGGGCTGCGGTTCGCGCGGGCGCCTGCCTGATGCAGACCCAGGCCGGTCCGTGATGGGCCGTCCGGGCCCCAGGCTTTTCCGGTACCGGGGGGCTACTCGCGTAGTCCGAAAGTACGTGATATACTAACGACGCGCTATGATAACCAACCGAACCAACTTGCTGCTGCTCTGTCCGCCCTGCCCGTGGCTCGTCGGCGTCCTCGTGTTCTTCCTGACCCAGACCCGCTTGGCGTTGATGCTGTGCGCCGGTGCGTTGCGCGCCAAACCGACAAAGAATCCGCCCGCGTCCAAGCCGGCGCCGGTGACGTTCGAGCGCGACATCGCGCCGCTCGTGCAAAAGTACTGCACCGGCTGCCACGGGGCCGCGAGCGCCGCGGCGGATATTTCGCTCGCGGGCTACAAGAACGCGGCTTCGGTTGTCAAGGCGCGCGCCGTTTGGGAACGCGTCTCGACCAACGTCAGCGCCGGCCACATGCCGCCGGCGGGGACGCCGCAGCCGACCTCGGCCGAGCGGGACCTGCTGGCCGGCTGGGTCGAGTCCACGCTTTCGCAGGCGGACTGCCAGCTGGAAGACCCGGGTCGCGTGACCATGCGCCGCCTGAACCGCGAGGAGTACAACAACACGATCCGCGACCTCATGGGCGTCGGCCTGCGGCCCGCGGACGAGTTCCCCTCGGACGATGTGGGTTACGGCTTCGACAACATCGGCGACGTCCTCTCGATCTCGCCCCTGCTGATGGAGAAGTACATGGCCGCGGCGGAGAAGGTGGCGCAGACGGCCATCGTCGCCCCCGAGACGCGCAGCAAGCCGGTCCGCTTCGCCGGCTCGCTCCTGGCTGAGGCGGGGGGGCGGAGCTTCTCCGAAACCGACGGCCGTCTCCTCGGGACGGAGGAGGGCGAGGTGGGGATCGATTACGCGTTCCCCCACAACGGCGAGTACCTCCTGCGCGTCGGGGCGTTCGGCCAGCAGGCCGGGCCGGAGCCGGCGCGCATGGCCATCCGGTTCGACGGCAAGGAGATCGGCAGGGTCGACGTGACGGCGGTCCAGGACAAGCCGGGCGTTTATCCGGTGCGCGTCAAGGTCGCCGCCGGCAAGCACCGTTTCGCCGTCGCGTTCCTGAACAACTACCGGAACCCCGAGGCGCCCGACCCGAAGGACCGGGACCGCAACCTGATCATCGACTTCCTGGAGTTTCACGGGCCGCTGGGCGCGCAGGGCGGGGCGCTGCCGGCCTCGCACCTGCGCATCATCCCGCGCAAGCCGGCCCGGGCGAATGAAAAGGCCGCGGCCCGCCAGATCCTGCGCAACTTCGCCCGGCGCGCCTACCGTCGTGCCCCGACGGACGAGGAGGTCGCCCGGCTGGTGCGCTACGTCGATCTGGCGCGCAAGGAGGGCGAGAGCTTCGAGCGCGGCATCCAGCTCGCCGTCCAGGCCGTTCTGGTCTCGCCCAGCTTCCTGTTCCGCGTCGAGATCGACCCCAGGCCCAACGACGCCAGGGCCAAGCATCCGCTCGGCAACTATGAGCTGGCGTCGCGCCTTTCTTATTTCCTGTGGAGCAGCATGCCCGACGAGGAGCTGTTCGCCCTCGCCGCGAAGGGGTCGCTGCACAGCCCGAAGGTGCTCGCCGCGCAGGTGCGGCGCATGCTCAAGGACCCGAAGGCGCGGGCGCTGACCGACAACTTCGCCAGCCAGTGGCTGCACCTGCGGAACCTGAACACCGTCAGCCCGGACCCGAAAACCTTCCCCACCTTCAACGAGGCGCTGCGCACGGCCATGCGCCGGGAGACCGAGCTGTTCTTCGGGGCGATCGTGCGGGAAGACCGCAGCATCCTCGAGTTCCTGGATTCGCGGTTCACCTTCCTGAACGAGCCGCTCGCGCGGCACTACGGCGTCGAGGGCGTAAGCGGGCAGCAGTTCCGCCGCGTTGCGCTGGCGGGAAGGGAGCGCGGCGGGCTGCTCACGCAGGCGAGCATCCTGACCGTCACGTCCAACCCGACGCGCACGTCGCCGGTCAAGCGGGGCAAGTGGGTGTTGGAGCAGATCCTGGGCACGCCCCCGCCGCCCCCGCCGCCGGGCGTGGCCGAGCTCCCGGATGACAAGAAGGAGGCGCTCACCGGCACGCTGCGGCAGCGGCTGGAGCAGCACCGCAAGGATCCCGCCTGCGCCTCGTGCCATCAGCGCATGGACCCGATCGGCTTTGGGCTGGAGAACTTCGACGCCGTCGGCGCCTGGCGTACCCAGGACGGGGGGCTCCCGGTCGACGCTTCCGGCGAGCTGGCCGGCGGCAAAAAGTTCGAGGGACCCGCGCAGCTTAAGGGTATACTGATGGGGAAGAAAGCGCAGTTCGTGCGCAGCTTCTCCGAAAAGATGCTGACGTACGGCCTGGGCCGCGGCGTCGAGTCCTACGACAAGTGCAACGTCGACGAGATCGCCGCGGCCACCGCCAAAAACGGCTACCGGTTCTCGGCGCTGGTGACGGCGGTCGTTCAAAGCGAACCTTTCCGTTTGCGGAGGGGTGACGGAGGAAAGCAACAAGCGAAATGATAAATCAACCGATCCCACGACGGACTCTGCTGCGGGGCCTGGGAACGGCGATGGCGCTGCCCCTTCTGGAGGGCATGCTCCCGCTGACCGCCCTGGCGCAGTCGGCGCCCAAGGACCGTCCCAACCGCATCGCGTTCCTCTTCGTGCCCAACGGCATGCACATGCCCGACTGGACGCCCGCGACCGAGGGGCCCGGCTTCGAGCTGCCCTACCTGCTGGAGCCGCTCAAGAACGTGCGGGAGTCGGTCATGGTCCTTTCCGGCCTGGCCCAGAACAACGCCCGCGCGCTCGGCGACGGCGGCGGCGACCACGCGCGCTCGGCGGCGGCATGGCTGACCGGCTGCCACCCGCGCAAGACGAACGGCGCCGACATCAAGAACGGCATCTCCGCCGACCAGCTCGCCGCCCAGAAGGTGGGGCGCCTCACCCAGTTCCCGTCGCTCGAGATCGGCTGCGAGCGCGGGTCGCAGGCCGGTAACTGCGACAGCGGTTACAGCTGCGCGTACTCGTCCAGCATCTCCTGGCGCGGCGAGGCCACCCCGGTCGCCAAAGAGGTGGACCCGCGGCTGGTCTTCGAGCGCTTCTTCGGCAACGGCGACCCGTCCGAGACCGGCGCAAACCGTCAGCGGCGCGACCGCTACAAGCAGAGCATCCTGGACTTCGTCCTGGAGGACGCCGCGCGCCTGAAGCGGCAGCTCGGGGTGGGGGACCAGCGCAAGCTGGACGAGTACTTCACCGGCGTCCGCGAGATCGAGCAGCGCCTGGTGCGGGCCGAGAAAAAGAGCAAGGAGCCGCGGCCGGCGGGTATCGCCGTGCCGACGGGCACCCCCAAGGACTACGACGAGCACGTCCGCCTGATGGGCGACATGATGGTGCTCGCGTTCCAGGCCGACCTGACGCGGGTCTGCACCTTTATGTTCGCCAACGAGGGCAGCAACCGCTCGTACCGCCAGATCGGCATCTCCGAGGGGCACCACGAGCTGTCGCACCACGGCCGCGCGCAGGAGAAGCAGGAGAAGGTCCGCCAGATCAACCGCTTCCACATGGAGCAGCTGGCGTATATGCTGGAGAAGATGCAGAGCATCAAGGAGCCGCACGGCACCCTGCTGGACAACACGCTGATTGTCTACGTCGGCGGCCTCAGGGACGGCGAGCGCGACAATCACGACCTCCAGCCCCACCTCCGCGCCGCGCTCGGCGCGGCGACGATAACTTCGGGCAGCCACGTGGTATACGAAAACGGCACCCCGATGAGCAACCTGTTTCTGTCGATGCTCGACCGGGTGGGCGTCCGCGCCGAAACCCTCGGTGACAGCACCGGCCGCCTGCAGCAGCTATTCTAAGCCCGGGCACAGCCCGCACCTGCCAGGTGACGCCGCTCCTGCCCGTGTCGGCAGGAGCGGCGTTTGTTTCGTTAACGAAGGGGTGATGGCCGTCACGGCAGGCGCAGGGAGAAGTTGTCGTCTGGGTCGTAGATCACCACGGAAGAGGGTGTCGTGACGTGGTCACAGAAGATCACGTAGCAGACGTCACCGCCGATCGCCGCCGAGGGATAGCGGATCGCTTGAGCGCAGCCGCTGTCGAACACCGACTGACCCAGCTGCTGTGTGGCGGAAAGGCCGCCGCCCTTCTGGATCTTCTCCCACGGGCTGATGAGCTCGGCGTGGCCCGTGCCGAGCGCCGCTTGGCAGCTGCGGAAGCACCTGTCTCAGCTGCTCGGGGGCAGCATCAGGCGGGCTGGCCGACGAGCATATCGTCGAGGATACCAGCGACGATGTCGGCGTCCCCCTCGGCGATCGCCTGAGCGGGCGTCTTGCCGCCTAGTTGCGGGTTGGGGGCGTTCAGCCAGATACGGCTGTTCTGCTCGGAGCCGACGAGGCGCTGCAGGGCGGCGGCGATCCGCCCGAACACGGTCAGATCCGGCTGGAGGGCCTTGGAGTCTGGCGTCTTGGAGATGGTCGACAGCTTCTGCCCGAGCAGGCCGGCCACGGTCTTGAGTTCCAAGCCGAAGTGGGCGGCGATCTGCCGGGCGTCGAGCCGGCCGCTCTCGGGGTTGTGCAGGCTGGGCACGACGTGCCGGAAGGCGCGCAAATCGGGCACGGGAGCTCCGGGCGCAGCCGCCGATGCCGGTGTCAGATAGCGGCGTTTGGGCCGGAGCAAACGGACACGCCCGTCCACTCCGCGCTCGACCCTTGTCGAAGCGAGGTAGTCGGTCTTCTGCTCACTCTTTGCGCGGCGCCCTTCGGATGCTTTGGACACGGTGCCCATGGTCGTTGCTCCCCCTGTGTTTAGTATACCACTCGGATTGAACCAGAATACACAGATAATTCACCGGGGCAGGAAAATAGCCGCTGTAGATGGTTCTGGCGGCTGATTTGTGGTGCCAGGACGAGCGGTTTCGTTACAGGCGCGTGTAGCTCCACCCGATCGGCTGGCCGTTCCGGTAGGGCATGACGCCGTGGAATGGCTGCGGCAGGCCGTCGAAGACCAGGGGCAGGAAGTGGCGGTCGCCGGGCCACAGGTCCAGCTCCAGCGACAGCAGCCGGGACAGGGGCGCCCAGAGCAGCGTGCCTTCGTGGTTGCCGGTCCGGGGGGTGCCCGACCACGACGTCACCACGAAGAGGAAGCCGAACCAGTCCTCGCCGTTTTTGCCGAAGCCGGGCCAGCTGATCGTGCCGCGAAGGATGAAAGCATCGGCTTCGATGCCCGCCTCCTCGCGCAGCTCCCGGCGCATGCCGCTCGCCACGTCCTCGCCCTGCTCCAGCTTGCCGCCCAGGCCGTTGTACTTGCCGTAGGCGGGGTCGTCGGGCCGCGCGTCGCGGTGGATGAGCAGAACGTGTGTGCGCTCTGGCGAGAGGGCATAGGCGAGCGTGGCAAGGATGGGCGTGTAGGGCATGGAAACCTTGTTATTGCTACTTCCCTTATCCGCTTAAGAACCCGCGACCTTTGAGCCAGGCGGCGCACTGCGCGGGCCAGCCGGAAAGGACGGGGTCGTCGCCGCCCAGGCCGAAGCCGTGCCTGCCGCGCTCGTACAGGTGCAGCTCGAGGGGGACGCCCGCCTTGTGCAGGGCGAGGGCGAACAGCAGGCTGTTCTCGCAGGGCACGCCCGTGTCCTCGGCGGTATGGACCAGGAACGTGGGCGGCGTTTGCCCACTCACCTGGGTCTCGTTGTAAAGAAAGTGCATCAGATCGGCGGGCGGGTCCGGCCCCAGCAGATTCTTTCGCGAACCGGTATGGGCGGCCGCGGTTTCCAGCGAAATGACGGGGTAGATGAGGACGGCGAGATCGGGCCGGGAGCTTTCCCGCTCGACCGGGTCCGGCGAGGAGGGGGCGCCGTCGTCGAAGTGGGTGGCGGCGGTGGAGGCGAGGTGCCCCCCCGCCGAGAAGCCGAGGATGCCGATGCGCCCCGGGTCGATGCCCCACTCGCCGGCCCGCGCCCGGACCGTGCGCAGGGCGCGGGCGGCGTCCTGCAGCATGGCCGGGTGGCGGTAGCGCGGCCCCAAACGGTACTTCAAGACGACGCCCGCGACGCCGAGCGTGTTCAGCCACCGCGCGACCGGCTCACCCTCATGGGCGGCCAGCGTGCCGTAGCCGCCGCCGGGACAGACGACGACCGCCGCGCCGTTGGCGGTTTCCGCGGGCGGCGCGTAAACCGAGATGGTGGGCACGTCTTCGGGCTGTGTGCCCTGTGCCCCGGGTACGCCCTGGGTGGCGCCGTCCGGCCAGAGGGGCAGTGTGGTATTCGGCAAGGTTGTCTCCTTCACAAGCCTCCGCCAGGCTCCGCCAGGCTCTGCCAGACCGTGTCGGGCAGGGGGGTGGTGGCGGCGCGGACGTTCTGTTCGATCTCCTCGGGCGTGGAGGCGCCGACGAGCGCGGTGCTGATGCGCGGCTCGCGCAGGCAGTAGCGCAGGGCGAGGTGGAGGGTGCTGATGCCGTGCGACTGGGCCCACTGCCGTACCCGCAAGGCGCCGCGCTCGTTCGGACCCTGGCCGTCGGAGCGGTGCTCGCGCAGCAGGTCCTCCCACGGTCGGTCGGACAGGTAGCCGAACAGGAGGGGGGAGCCGAGGATGATCCCGACGTCGCGGGCGGCGGCCTCGGGGAACAGCGTCTCGCGCGCCGTCTGACGCACCGGGTTGAAGTCGGCGTACGTCAGGATCGTGTCGAACGCGCCGTGCCGGATCGCGCGCAACAGGAACTCGTGGCTGCGGACGCCCAGCCCGATCGCCCCGATGACGCCCTGCTCCTTCAGCTTCCGCAGCGCCTCGAGGGCGCCGCCGGGCGCGAGGGCGGGCTCGATGTCTTCCGGGTCGTGGATCTGCATCAGGTCGATGTGGTCCGTGCGCAGAAGGGCGAGGCTCTGCTCGACGCTGCGGAAGGTGCCGTCGGCGCTGTAGTCCTTGGGGCGCGTGCGCGTGCCGGTCTTGGTGGCGAGGAAGACGCGCTCGCGCAGGCCGCCCTCCAGCGCCAGGCCGATGCGGCGCTCGCTGTCGCCGTAGAGCGGCGACGTGTCGATATAGCTGACGCCCAGCTCGACGGCGCGGCGCACGCAGGCGATGCCGGTCTCCTCGTCGGTCCGGCGGCCGTAGACGCCGTTGATCCCCGCGCCACCCAGGCCGAGTTCGGTGACCTGCTGGCCGGTCCGGCCCAGGCGCCGAAGCGGGATCGTGGTTGGGATAGACATGAACTAGGGCCTTCCCATCCCCAGCTTGCCGGGGTTCAGGATGTTGTTGGGGTCGAGCGCGGCTTTGATGCGTCGCAGGAGAAGCAGGCCGTTCTCGCCGAGCTCCGACGCCATCCAGTCGCGCTTGGCGAGCCCGACCCCGTAGTGGTGCGCGATGGAGCCGCCCGCCGCGACGCACGCCTCCATGGCCGCCGCCAGGATGCGGCGGTGCAGGTCCGCCGCCGCCTCGGGCGTCGCCGGCTCCGCCTGCGCCTGGAAGGTCAGCTCGAGCGCGGCCCCGGTGGGGTAGGCGTGGCCGATGTGCCCTTCGAGCTGCGTCACGAGCGGGGACACGGCGGCGCGCATCGCGTCGTAGAGCCTGGCCAGATCCGGCCAGGCGGCCCCGACCGCAATCACGTCGGCCAGGCCGCCCGGGCGGCCGTTGGGGGCCATCCAGCCGGTCTCGAGCCGCTCCTCGAACCACGCCTCGCCGATGTCGGGCGAGCGCTCCGTCCCGCCGACCATCTGGCACACGGCGGGCGCCATCTGGTACAGGCCTGTTTGGGGCAGCTCGGCGCCCGCGCGGGCCCGCCGCACGAGCGACTCGCCCGGGGGAAGGCTGCTTCGCGCCAGGAGGTCCGCGGCGGCGGCGGGGTCGAACAGGCGCACGGCGGCGGGGCGGGCGTCGGTCCGGTGGACCAGGCGCACGGCGTCGAGCCCCCGGTACAAGTCGGGGAAGGTGAAGGCCGCCCAGGCGCGCACGTCCGGCACGGGCCACATCCGCATCGTGGCCTCGGTGACGATCCCCAGCGTCCCCTCGGAGCCCACAAGCAGGCGCCCGATGTCCGGCCCCGCCGGTGCGCCCGGCGGGGCCGGGGTGCGCACGATCTCGCCGGTCGGCAGCACGGCCTCCAGAGCGAGGGTGAGGTCGGCCTGCCGCCCGTACTTGCCGGACAGCGCGCCGATGGCGTTGGTGGCGATGCTGCCGCCGACCGTGGCGAGGTACAGGCTTTGCGGGGCATGGCCCAGCGTGTACTCGTGCGCGTTCAGCCTCTCCTCGAGCGCATGGAGGTTCCAGCCGGCACCCGCGTGTACCCGGAGCGCGTCCTCGTCCCAGCGCAGGGTTTGCAGGCGCGCCAGGCTTACGGCGATCCCGCCGCGCTCCGGGCGGGTGCTCCCCACCGTGTTGGACGAGCCGCCCACGGGGATGAGCGGCGTGCGCGTCCGGTTCGCCCAGCGCACGAGGGCCGCCACCTCCTCCGCCGTGCCGGGCGAGACGACGGCGCCGGCAAGGCGCGGCGGCACGCCCCCGTTGGCCTGCTTCTCTTTGGTTTCGGCGGGGTACCACGACGACGAGGCGGCCGCACGCCCGGCCTCGTCGGTTCGGACGTGGGCCTCGCCGACGAGGGCCGCAAGCTCGGCTACGGGTACAGGGCCGTCCATACGTTCTCGTGGTCCTGGGGGCGCGTCATGAAGCGGAGGGAGTCCGGGTTGCGCCGGAAGGTCGTGTACATCGGCTCGCTCTTGTGCAGCCCGAGCTTGGGGTAATCCTGCGCGGGCACGGGGCGGGGGACGGGGACGCTGCGGTAGCGCGTGTTGGGCTCGAACCGGTACGCGCCGGGGCCGTCGCCGGCCAGGACGAAGTGCGCCATGCCGTGCAGGGATTCGAGGGCGTCGTACCGGGGGACGCACTCCCGCGCGCGCCAGGAGCCCAGCGCGAGCGGTTCGGCGCCGATGTTGGCCACCAGGCCGGCCCAGCCGGGCGGGACGACGGCCTTGTCCCCCGGCCCCATCTCCATCGCCACCACGTCGGTCACGTCCGGGGCGGCTTCGGTCTGCAGGTACAGCAGGGCGCGCCCCTGCCACACCTCGTGCACCTCGGGGAAGGGCAGCGGCGTGCCCGGCGCGGGCGAGTTCGTGTGGCCGCGCGTCCGCACCCACTCCGGGCCCAGCTTCCCGGCGCGGGCGACCAGCGCCACGTACAGCAGCCCCCGCCGCTCGATCTCCTCGGCCGCCTCGTCGGGCGTCACCCCCCGGTAAAGGGTGTAGGCCACGTCGTCGGCACGCGCCGCGTCCGCGTCGAGCAGGACCGGACGCATCTCGCCGGCGCGGCGGCGGGCGGGTTCCGGGGCGGATACGCCCGGCCCGAAGCGCAGTGCGAGCGCCGCGTTGTCCGCCGTGATCGCGAGGCCGGACAGCGCGTGCAGGTCAGTGTGCCCGCTGTTGTGAGATGAGTCCTGGGGATGTATGGCCATGGGTCGATGAACTGGGGTCGACGTGCGGCCGTTTACGGAGCGTGTTGACCCTACCGGCTACATTCGGCGCTCGTTCCCGGCGTTCCTCCTTCGGCTTCCGGATTTTCGCGCGTTCACACCCCGTCTGGAGGTATAATGAGGCCATACGAAACACGGGAGATGTTCATCGAGATTGATACACCCTGGGGACCTCGCGGTAATCGGAATACTGCGTTATTGGAGGGGCTGCTGGCGGATAACGCCTTGGTGTTGGCGCTCCTGGTACGGCATCTGCCCGAAAGCAGCAACATAAGGCGCTCCTGTACGGGCTGGTGGGCGCCTTCATCTTGCGCGGCATTTTCATCGTGCTCGCCAGCTTCATCATCCGGCTCTGGTGGCTGTGCGCTCTGGGCGCGGCCTATCTGATCTATCTGGCCGTCAAACACTTCCACGGCAAGGGCAAGGGAGAAGAGCACGCCGCCTCCAAGAAGCCGATGGGCTTCTGGCAGACCGTGGCCGTAGTCGAGTTCACCGACATCGTGTTCGCCGTGGATTCGATCCTCGTCGCGCGTCGCCTTCGTCAACAACCCCGAGAAAATCTGGATCGTTTACGCGGGCGGGTTCATGGGCATCGTGCTTCTGCGGGTCGCGGCGAGTTTTTTCATCGCGTTGATCCGCAAGTACCCCGCCCTGGACAACATGGCGTACGCCCTGGTGGGCTGGGCGGGCGTGAAGCTGGCCGCCAAAGCCGCGGAACTGTACCTGTATCGTCGGGCCGCTACACGGAGGAGACCGTGCCACACCTGATGCCTTCCGCCCTGTTCTGGTCCGTGATGGCCTTGATCGTGGTCGTGGGCACCTGGACCGCCCTGCGCCACAAGCCGAACGCCCAGGACCTGGCCGAGCAACACGCCGCCGACGAGGCCCTGGAAACCTGGGAGGGAGAGGCGACGGGAAAAAAGAGCCCCGGGAGTCTGCCGGCACGACGTAGCCGTGCGGGCGCTCTTCCCCGAGTCTACCTTCTGATCCCGCGCGGCCACCCCGCCAGGATCACGGCGCCGCTGCGCCGTGCCGGCGACGGCCCACTTGTTGCGCTGGAGCCAGGGCGAGGCGGCCTCGAGCTTGGCCTGGGCGCCGAAGCCGCCCTCGACCCGATCGTAGCCCGGCAGCGGCGCGAACAGGTTGTCGGGCGCGTCTTCGAACTTAGGCTCCTTGGTCTCCTGCCCGGCGAAGCCCGCCCGCTCCAGGAAGTCCCATCAGGCGCGGCGACACGCGCTGCGTCAGGATCATCACCTTGCCCGCACTTCGACCACGATCTCGCGCGCCGGGTGCTCCGCGGCGTGCAGGATCGTGTCGGCCACCAGCGCGGGCGGGTAGATCGGCGGCAGGCCCATCGGCTTGACCCCGATCTTGGTGCGCGCCTTGTCGAAGAACGGCGTGTTGATCGAGGCCGGCAGGATCTCCGTGACGCTGATGGGCAGCTTCTCGTGGGCGAGCCTCAACCCGCAGGGCTTCGAGGGAAGCCGTGGACGCCGTGCTTGGAGGAGGCGTAGGCGCTGCGGCAGCAGGGCGCGCTTGGCCTCGACCGAGGAGAGCATGGATCAGCGCGCCGCCCCCGCACGCCGCAGGTGCGGCAGCGCGCGCGGGCGCCGTGCACCTGCCCGAGCAGGTTCACGGCGACGATGCAACTGGAACTCCTCCGGCGTCGTCTGCTCGAAGGTGGTATAAACGGCCACGGCCGCCAGGTGCACCCAGGTGTCGAGCCGGCCGGCTCGACCGCCCGATCGCGACGACCGCCTTGACCTGGGCGTAGTCGGCCGCTTCGGCGGGCATGGCCGTCGCCTCGCGCCCGCGCCGGATCTCGTCCGTCAGGGTGTTCAGACCTTCCCGCGCGCCGAGACGACCACCTTCGCCCCGCGCCGGGCGAACTCGAGCGCGGTCTGGCGCCTGATGCCGCTCGACGCCCCTAAGAGAAAGTCCAGCTGTTCTTTTATAGGTTTCAGCTGCATGGTAAGCACTCCCAAAACTCGGTATAGTCTGCGGCAGGCGCTCTGAGCGGCCCGCACGTCCTTCTGGTGTTACCCCGTGTGTTTGGTGGATAAAACAGCCGGAAATCCATAAAGTGCTCAGATTAGCCCAGTATTCCGACTGAATTCAGCTTTTTCCGGACCAACCCGTAGATAAGGATAAATAGGATTTGATCAGGGCAAGCTTGTATGCTAAGGTCGCCAGGAGTGTCGGGCAGGAAGATCAGCGTGTTTGGCTGACCGAATAAACCGGGTTCCGCCACCGCCGCCAGGCGAGTAACCGCCGTAAGCTATCCGGATGACAACGCGACAGATTGCCCCGGGGACATCCTTCCCCCTACAGGGCAATCTGTCGTACAGGAGACGTTCCATGCAGAAAACAACCTGCGCTCTGGTAAGTGTGAGTGTGCTCTTCCTTCTTGCCGTCGGCTGCTCCACGCAGCCCGCAACAAGTCCGGTGAAACCAGGTTCGCCGCTCAGCCCCCCGGACACGAGTTGGAAGAAGGAGGCGTGGTCAGGCAGCGACCAGCCGTATGCCGCAATCCGCAAAGAGATCAACAAGGCGGGAAAGGGGACCGGGGATCTGGTCCTTAGATACAAAAGTGCTGCACAGAAGAACCCGAAGGATCCGGTGGCAGCGTATCGGTGGGGCTACGCTTACTACGTCGCCGCCACCCACAACCCGTCCCTGCTCCGAAGCAAAACGATGCAGGAAGTCCTCGAGTTTTTGCGGGCCGTGCCCTCTCCTAGAAGTTATGAGTTCGCCCGTCTGCGGTTCCTTCTAGAAGGGAACGGCGACGAGCCGGGGGCGTACCTCAAAGAGGTCGGCAAGCGGCTGCTCGCAAGGCGTTCGAAGGACAATCAAGTCAAATTCACCCTGGTCCGCCTGCTCAACCCAGGGCTGTACCTGGAGGACCGGAAGCTGGCTCTCGCTTACGGCCAAGACCTGATGGCGGCGATGCCGGATAAGCCCAACGTCTACAACCTGATGGGGGACATTTACATGCGGATCTACGTGCAGACCAAGGACCCGTCCGCCCGCGACAAGGCCATTGCCGCGTATGAGAAATACCTGGCGCTTGCGCCCCCGAACTTCCCGCGCAAGGCCGCCGAGCGTTGGATAAAGGTCCTGCGTAAAAGGGCCACGCGGTAGATAAAGTGGTCCGTATCTCCTCGCATCAAACCAGATCACAAAACTCCGAAAAGAGGCCAGGGAGCAATCCTTGGCTCTCTTTCTACACGGCTCAGGAAACCGATCGCTTTTATGTGAAGCCCGGCAGCGCTATGACTGGCACCATCATCAGCCCGTTTCGTCTACTTACCTGTTGGCCACCTGCTCCGCCAGGTCACGGCCCTGGTCGGTGAGCTCGAGGTTTCCATCCTGATGGGCGATCAGTCCGGCGTCGGCGGCGCGGGCGATCGTGCCGCGGACGGCTTCCGGCTGCCAGCGCAGCTCCTGTTCCAGGTGCGCCGGGGTGCTCTCCTCGGCCTGCGCGGCCGTGCCCTCGTGGGTCGCCAGGTGGACGAGCAGCATCTCGGTGGCGAACCGCTGCCGCTGGCGGCGCCGGCGCAGCGCCTGGGCGATGACGCCCTGCTGGGGCGCCAGGAGCAGCGTGATGCCGAACAGCACGCCCAGCGTCGTCGCGATCATGCCGCTGGTCTGGACGGACCACAAGAGGGCCAGCCAGGAGCCGCTCAGCGCCGCGGCGACGCCGACGAGAAGGGACAGGGCGATCATCTGCGGGAGGCGGCGGGTGAGGAGCGAGGCGGTGACGGGCGGCACGATCAGGAGCGCGACAGTCATGATCGCGCCGACGGCGTTGAACGCGCCGACCGTGGTCACGGCGACACACGCCATGAGGCCGTAGTGCAGGACGCCCGGCGCGAACCCCAGCGCGGCGGCGAGGCCGGGATCGAAGGTGGACAGCTTCAGCTCTTTGTAGAAGACGAGCAGGGACAGGCCGTTCACGAGCGTCAGCCCGCCCAGCACCCAGGCCGCCTGGGGACCCAGGTTCCTGCCGCCGAAGGAGAGCGTGTACAGCGGCGCCAGGTCGAGCTCGCCCAGCAGCACGGCGTCGGCGTCCAGGTGGACGTCGGAAAGGTACCGGGTGACGACAAACACGCCCAGGGCGAACAGGGCGGGGAAGACGACGCCGATGGCGGTGTCCTCCTTGACGCGCCCGCTTTTGGTCAGCATCTCCACCAGCGCCACGGTCACCAGACCCGCGGCGGCGGCCCCGAGGAAGGCGGACAGCGCGCCACCCGCTCGCCGCCGACGTTGCGCGCGATGTCCGCGATCATGCCCGTCGTCGTGGCCACCCGCACCGTGCGGCCGGCCAGATCACCCGCGGGCTGGTTGTCGGCCGCGGGACAGCCGGCGAGCGCCATCGCGAGCGCCAGCAACACGAAGCCCGGCAGTCCCCTTGTTTTGCCGTGTCCTGGTCCTAGCATCGCCCTGTCACCTTCACAAACCTTCGTGCGCGCCCAGCAGCAGGCCGAAGCCGTAGGCCAGCGCGCCGCCGAGCAGGCCGACGAAGGTCATCTCCCAGCCCTGCGCCAGCCACGAGCGCCCGGTGATGAACGTCTTGGACGCGCCCACGGCGAAGTGCGCGACGATGGGGATGACGAGCGAGTGGAGGACGGCCGTCAGGCCGCCCGTGTAAAAGAACGGGACGATGGGCAGGAACGCCCCCACGGCTGTGGAAAAGGTCGCCACCCGCGCCGACAGCCAGGGGTTCGGCAGGCGCTCCTCCGAAAGCCCCAGCTCCTCGCGCACCATGGTGTTCAAAAACTCCTCCGGCGAGCGGGTCAGCCGGTCGGCGAGCAGCTTCGCCTCGCCCTCGGTGAAGCCCTTGATCTGGTACATCAGCTCCAACTCTTCGCGCTCGTGCTCCGGGTCCGCCTCGATCTCGCGCCGCTCGCGCCGTATCTCCGCCTCGTGGACCTCGCGCTCGGATTTGGCCGCCAGGTACGCCGACGAGCCCATCGAGAACGCCGAGCCGATCATGCCCGCCAGGCCGGCGATCAGCACGGTCGACGACGTGGCCCCGGTCGCGCCCGCGACGGCCGAC
>JAUJNC010000045.1 GCA_030446525.1 Armatimonadaceae bacterium | reverse complement strand
CCTGTGATGTGCTCAAGGTGGGCCATCACGGCAGCAGCCGCTCGACCACGCCCCGCTTCCTGGCCGCCGCGCACCCGCGCGTCGCCGTCATCTCCGTCAACGCCGGCAATCGGCACGGCTACCCGAGCCCCGCCGTCCTCGATCGCCTGCGCAGAAGCGGCGCGCGCATATACCGCACCGACAAGGACGGCGCGGTGACGTGCCTCTCGAACGGCCTGCGCATCCGCGTCAGGACAGGGGCTACCCCACCACAATTCTGACGGCGCGGGCTGTCATCGATGAGGTGTTTTGCGTGGGACACGACAAGCAATCGGCTACCCCGGAAGCCGGCTGGACGTTTTTGACGAACCACTCTCACGTGCTTATTTGCCTGGCGCAAGACCCGTCCTCCCGGCTGCGGGATGTGGCGGAGCGGGTAGGCATTACGGAGCGGGCGGTACAAAGAATCGTCGCGGAGCTCGAAGAGGCGGGCGCCGTCCGCCGGATTCGGGACGGCCGGCGCAACCGTTACGAAATCCGTGGGGCGCAGCCGCTGCGTCACCCGGTGGAGTCGCACCGCACCATCCAGGACCTGCTCGCCATGACCGTCCGTCCAAAGGAGTGAGCTGCGCCCCGCTTCTGCCGCCGTGATTCACGGCGAAATACGAAACTATTTTCGTGTTTTATAGTGCGTATTTCAACATGATAAGGTATAGTAAGAGCGAAGGGGAGTAGCCATCCCAATCAGTTCAGTGGAGCGGTAGGTCGTCAATACGGAGCGCTGTCTGGCTCCCGGCCTGTCGTGAAACGTGCGAGACCTTCGATTGTGCCAGGCTTTCTTGCGCCGGGGCATGGTCGGGGGTTTTTTGTTGCCCTCGCCCGAGCATCGGTCACTTCGCCCCGAAGTGACCGTTGCGGAAGTGCCCCGGTGCGAATTCGTAACGACGACGCTTTTCGGAACGCCCCCGCCCTCGTGGCAGGGGCGGCGGAGCGGGCGTCACCAAAACGAGGAGGCATTCGTGACTGAGGGAGTTTCCATCGGGTTCTGGGTCGGCTTCAACCTTTTCGTGCTCGCCATGCTCGCCCTCGACCTGGGCGTGTTCCACCGCAAGGCGCACGAGGTCAAGTTCAAGGAAGCGGTAGGCTGGAGCGTTTTCTGGGTCGCGCTCGCCTTCGTCTTCAACGCCATTCTGTTCTTCGGGTGGGACAGAATTCAGCCGGGCAGCCCTTACACGAACGGCGAGGCGGCCCTGTCGTTCCTGACCGGCTACCTGATCGAGAAGTCGCTGAGCGTGGACAACCTGTTCGTCATCCTGCTCATCTTCTCGTACTTCGCGGTCCCCGCCCTGTACCAGCACAAGGTGCTGTTCTGGGGCATACTGGGCGCGCTCGTGTTCCGGGCGTTCTTCATCTTCGCGGGCGTCGCGCTCATCAACCGGTTCGCGTGGATGGTGGTCGTCTTCGGCGGCTTCCTCATCCTGACCGGCGTCAAGATGGCCCTGCAAAAAGACAAGAAGCTGGAGCCCGAGAAGAATCCCGTCCTGCGCCTGTTCAAGCGGTTCGTGCCCGTCACGAGCGACTACCACGGCGGCAAGTTCTTCACGCGCATCGACCGGCGCGTGTGGGCCACGCCCCTCTTCGTCGCCCTGCTCTTCGTCGAACTCACCGACGTCGTGTTCGCCGTGGACAGCATCCCGGCCATCCTGGCGGTCACGCGCGAGCCGTTCCTGGTCTACACGGCGAACGTGTTCGCGATCCTGGGGCTCCGCTCGCTGTACTTCGCGCTGGCCGGCGTCATGAAGATGTTCCACTATCTGCACTACGGCCTGTCGGTCATTCTGGTCTTCGTGGGCGGCAAGATGCTTTACACGCACTTCACCGGCGACAAGGTGAACACCGCGCTGTCGCTCGGCGTCATCGCCGCCACGATGGCGCTGTCGGTCGTCGCATCGCTCGTGTGGCCCAGGAACACGGCGGGCAGCGCCGGACCGGAACCCGCCGATTTACCAAGTACGGCGGGCTCCACGACGACGTCTGCCGTCTAAAGGCGGGTATAATTGTGTGTCAGGCGGTAGGCCGTCGCCGACCCGTTCAACCCTTTTTGGAGCCACATGCACGCCTTGAGCCCTTTAAGCCATCTGTTCGCGAACAACCGCGCCTGGGCCGAAACAATCACGGCGCAGCGGCCCGATTTCTTCGCCGAGCTGTCGCGCCAGCAGGCGCCCGACTACCTGTGGATCGGCTGCTCGGACAGCCGCGTGCCCGCCAACGAAATCGTCGGACTACTGCCCGGCGAACTGTTCGTCCACCGCAACGTGGCCAACGTCGTGGTGCATACGGACTTGAACTGCCTGTCGGTCCTCCAGTACGCCGTGGACGTGCTCCAGGTACAGCACATCATCGTGTGCGGCCACTACGGGTGCGGCGGCGTGCAGGCGGCCCTGCGGGGCGACAAACTGGGCCTCATCGACAACTGGCTGCGTCACGTGCAGGACGTTCAGCACAAGCACCAGGCGCACCTCGCCGCCATCCCGGAGGAGTCGCTGCGATTCGACCGGATGTGCGAGTTGAACGTCACGGAGCAGGTGGTCAACGTCAGCCAGACGACCATCGTGCAGGACGCCTGGGCGCGCGGGCAGCAACTAGCCGTACACGGGTGGATTTACCGCCTCCAGGACGGCCTGTTGCGGGACTTGAGCCTCCTCCGCGCGGGCTAGTAGCGCGGCCTGTGCTCGCCGCCGGGGCGCTCGGCCGCCCCGTCCCGATGGGTCTTGTCGTTCCCGTCCAGTTCGCCCGGGGGCAGAGCGCCCGGCCCGGCGTCACCCGCCTTGTCGCGTGGTTCTGGCTCCACACGGTAGGGTTCGGGCGGGAACACGGACAGCCCCGCCGGCTCCTTGGCTTTGACCAGCACCTCCAGGAGCCACTGCATCGCCGCGACGGCCGCCTCTTTCTGGGTGTCGGCCTTGACCTCCAGCGGCACCACCAACCGCACCTCGTGCCGCTTGCGCTTCCTGGGATTCTCGTCCTTGGGCTTGTCGCCCTTGCCTTTGTCCTTGTCGCCCATGGCGTCTACCTCCTACCTCCGCGTTTGTGACCTACCCGCCGTCCCCTTTTACCCGCCCGGGCGCTGGGATAACGCCCTCACGGGCGGACAGCGCCCACCGCGTGATTGCCTCGCCGCAGCCTACCCGGCACATGGCGGCTTAGCTCAAAGTGCCGTTCGTGTCCTTGTTAAGGTTCGTCGTAAGCACGTGCACGTCAAAGGCGTGCTTCTCGCGACGTGGCGCGACATGCAGCACAGAGCGCAGCCGGACCACCATAGTGAGACGCGCGCAGCCCAACGCGTAAGGTGAGTAACGATGTTCTTATACACGGTTCGGAAGCCTTGACATGCCCACGCCGGGGTTGCTACACTGAGGCAACAACGGGGAGGACGAAGTGATGGCGCGGTTGTGGGGGCGGGAGTGGACCAAGCGCGAGCGTTTGGAGCGGGTGGGCGATCTGGCGCAGGTGGCGGGCGTGGCGGCGTTCACGTCCCGGGCCGGTGTGCGCGCGGGCGTCCGGGCGGCGCGGGTGCGCACGGGCGGCGGCCTGCAGTTCACCGTGCTGCTGTCGCGCGGGATGGACATCGCGCACGCCGCCTACAAGGACATGCCGCTGGCGTGGATCTCGCACACCGGCGAGGCGCACCCCCACGCCTTCGAGCCGGAAGGTCGCGGCTGGCTGCGGACCTTCTACGGCGGCCTGGTGACGACCTGCGGCCTTTCCAATGCGGGCATGGCGAACCAGGACGGTGACGAGGCGCTGGGCCTGCACGGGCGCATCTCGCACCTGCCGGCCGAGGAGGACGGCGCCTGGACCGAGTGGGACGGCGACCAGGCGAGTGTGGCCGTGCAGGGGACCCTGCGCGAGGCGCGCGTCTTCGGCGAGAACCTGCGCCTGACCCGCAAGATAACGGCCCCGGTGGGCGAGGCCCGGATGCGGATCGAGGACCGGGTGGAGAACGCGGGCTTCAAGACCTCGCCCTTGATGCTGCTGTACCACATCAACTTCGGCTGGCCGCTGGTAAGCGAAGACACCGAGATCGTGGCCCCGACCCGGGGCACCGAGCCGCGCGACGCCGTCGCGGAGCCGGGCCTTGCCGCCTGGAACAGGCTCGAAGCGCCCGCAGCCGGGCTACGAGGAGCAGGTTTTTTCCACGACGCTGTTGCGGATCAAAACGGCGTCGTACCCGTGCTGCTTATCAACGGTCCCGGGCAGATCGCCGTCCGTGTCGCTTATGACGCGGCGGCCCTGCCTTACCTGACCCAGTGGAAGATGATGGGGCAGGGCGAGTACGTTTGCGGGATCGAGCCGCCAACCGGCCGCGGGCGGGGCCGCGCCGCCGAGCGCGCGGCGGGACGCCTGCAGACCATCGCGCCCGGCGAGATCCGGCACTTCTCGGTGACGCTCTGCGTACTCGAAGGTGGGGAAGCGATCGCCGAGGCGGAGGAGGAAGTGCGGCGACTGGCGTGAGGACAGGCTTCCCGCAGACGGCATTCCCATGGCAACCAGGACCCGCAGCCCGGTTCTCCCTTCCGCTCCGACGAGCGGCGCCCTAGCCTCCGATGCCGAGGGGCGCCGTGAGCGGCGCTTCTACGTCGCCCTGGGCGCACTCACCTTGCTTTTCGCTTCGCTGCCGTACCTCTGGGGGTACGCCGTCACGCCGCCCGGCCAGGTGTACACCGGGTTCTTCGTGAACAACATCGACGACGCCGGCGTGTACCTGGCCTGGATGCGGCAGGCCGAGGCGGGGCACTTCTTCCTGCGCAACCAGTTCACCACCGAGCCGCAGCGCGGCGTGGTTTTCAACCTGTTCTTCTGGCTGCTGGGGACAGCCGCCCGCGTCACCGGTCTGCCCCCCATCGCGGTTTATCACGGCGCGCGGATCGCGGCGGGCGCGCTGCTGCTGTGGGCGGTCACGGCGCTCCTGCGCGCCACGCTGCGGGAGGCGCGGGCGCGCCAGACGGCGTTCGCGCTCGTGTGCGTCGCGGCGGGGTTCGGGTGGGCGTGGTCCGGTCAGGCGCCGGCGCGCGGCACGGACCAGCCCGTGGACCTGTGGCAGCCCGAAGCGATCGCGTTCCTTTCGCTGTACGCCAACCCCCTATTCCCGGCCGCGATCGCGCTGATGGCGGTGTTCTTCGCGGCGATGCTGCGGGCGGAGCGCACCGGGCGTGCGCGCGACCTGTGGCCGGCCGCCGTCGCGGGCGCGCTGCTGGGGAACTTCCACTCCTATGACGTCATCCCCCTGTTCGCCGCCTGGGGGGCATACCGGCTCGTTTCCGATCTGGGGGCGCGGCGCGTGGACACGGGCGGCTGGGCGCGCCTGCTCGCCGTGGGTCTGGCGACCCTGCCGACGGTCGCGTACCAGTTCTGGGCCTTGCGGGTCGAAACCGTCTTCTTTCAGCGGGCCTTCACCACGTTCACCCGCAGCGCCTCGCCCGGGTGGGTGCTCCTGGGCCTGGGCCTGCCCGCCCTGCTCGCGCTGTGGGCGCTGGCGCTCGCGCTTCTGCGCCCGCGCGGCGCCGAGCGCGCCCGCCTGGCCCGCCTTTTCACCGACGCGGCCTCGTTCCGCCTGCTCCTGACCTGGGCCGTGGCCGGCGTCGCGGTCGCGTACCTGCCGCTGCCCTTCCAGCGCAAGCTGCTGATGGGTGCGCACCTGCCGCTGTGCCTGCTGGCCGGGGCGGTGCTGGCGCAGTGGGCCGCGCGCCTGCCGGGCGACCTGCCGCGCATCGCCCTGGCAGGCGCGGTCCTGTTCACGACGCCCACCAACGTCTGGTTCCTCGCGCGCGACATGAGCCATCTGGCGCAGAACGCCAGCGCGACGTCGCACCGGCCGCGCCTGACCGCCGGCGAACGGGAGGCCCTGCGCTGGCTCCGGGACAACACCGGGCCCCGCGACGCCGTGCTCGTGGCGCCGGACCCCACGTCCCACCAGCGGTTCCCCTTCTTCCCCCTGCGCCCGCATCTGGCGGCCTACGTGCCCGCGCTCGCCGGGAACGTGGTCTACAACGGCCACTGGAGCGAGACCGCGCGCTACGGCGAAAAGCTGGCGGCGGCCACGGAGTTCTTCCGCGCCGGCACCCCCGACGCGTTCCGGATCGGTCTGCTGCGCGCGGCGGGCATCCGGTACGTGCTCCACGTAAACGCGCTCGGCACGGCTAGCCTGCGCGATGAAAAGGGCGCCGTCGTCTATGCCCCCGCGCCGTGGCCCGCGTCCGCGCCGCCGTACCTGCGTCCGGTCTTCCGCAACCGGGAGATCACCATCTACCGGGTGGACCTGCCCTCCTGACCGCCCCCCCCGGGGGGTAGACGGATAGCGGCCCCTTTCCTTGACAGTGCCCGGAGGCGCGGCTATAATCGTGGTGAAGGGTGCGACCAACAGGGGGTGCCGACGATGCCGATGTGGGGACGGATGCTCGGTCTGGGCCGGAGCGAACACTATAACCGGGCGATCCGCCTTTTCGACCAGGAGCTTTACGAAGAGGCGATCGCGTCCTTTCGCATGGCGCTGGGCGAGCGCGCGGACGCGCTGTCGAAGCGCCTCGCGCGCTTCTACCTGGCCGAGGCGCACACGGCGCTCGCCCTGTCCTGCCTGGATCGCGGCACGTACGACCGCGCCGAGGCCGAGCCGGAGTTACGCCGCCGCCATCAACCCGGGCTACGCCGATCTGCACTACCACCTGGGCCGCGCGCGCCTGGGCAAGGAGATCTTCCCGGCGCCCAGGACGCCCTGCGCCGCGCCCTGGAAGTCAACCCCCGCTACGCCAAGGCGCTGCTGCAGATGGGCATCGCCCTGTACGCTTCCGGAGACCGTGCGGGGCTGCGGCGGGCCGAGGAGGCGCTGGCGCTCGACGAGGCGTTCAACAAGGCCCACCTCGCCGAGGCGCGGGCCGCCGACGCGCGCGGCGACACACTCGGCGCTGGGATACCTGGAAGCGCACCGCCAGGCCGACGTGGACGACATCGCGTTCCACGCCAAGCTGGCCGTGGACCTGTTCCGGCGGGGGATGCTGACCGAGGCGGTCGAGGTTCCGCCGGGCGCTGGCCATCAACCCCAACTACGCCGACCTGCGCAACCAGGCCGGCGTCACCCTGTTTTCGGCGGGCCGCGACGCGGAGGCCGAGGCGGAGTTCCGGAAGCGCTCCGGATTAACCCGCGCTACGTGGAGGCCCAGGTGAACCTGGGCCTCGTCCTGCAGCGCCTGCACCGCGCCGACGAGGCCCAGCAGGCCAACCCCCGCCGCGCTCGAACTTGACCCCGAAAACGCCGTGGCGCGTGAACATCTTCACGCGGCATAAAACGGCCGGGGACTGTGCGGCGCGGCGCGGGACCCTGCGCCTGCCCCACGCCCAGGTGGAGACGCCCGTCTTCATGCCCGTCGGCACGCAGGGCACCGTGAAAGCGATGACGTGGGAGGAGGTGGCCGAGCTGGGCTTCCGCCTCGTCCTGGGCAACACCTTCCACCTGTTCCTGCGGCCCGGTCCGGGCGCATCGCGCGCGCCGGCGGCCTGCACCGCTTCATCGGCTGGGACGGGGCGCTGCTCACCGACTCGGGCGGCTATCAGGTCTTCTCGCTCAAGGACCTGCGCACCATCACCGAGCAGAGTCACCTTCCCGCTCGCCCGTGGACGGCACCTACCACCAGTTCACGCCCGAGTCGATGCAGATCCAGCACGAGGCGGGCGCAGACGTCATCATGGCCTTCGACGAGTGCCCGCCCTACCCGTCCACCTGGGAGTACGCCCGGGACTCGATGGAGCGCACGCACCGGTGGGCCGAGCGCTGCCTGGCGGCGCACGAGCCTGAGGCGGCGGGCCAGGCGCTCTTCGGCATCGTGCAGGGGAGCACGTACGCGGACCTGCGCGCCGCCTCGGCCCGCGCGATCGGCGCGATGCCCTTCCCCGGCATCGCGATCGGGGGCGTGTCGGTCGGCGAGCCGCCCGAGGAGATGCGCCGCGTGCTCGACGACACGCTGCCGCTGCTGCCCGCGGACCGCCCGCGCTACCTCATGGGCGTGGGCACGCCCGAGGACATCCTGGACGCCGTCGCGGCCGGCGTGGACATGTTCGACTGCGTGCTTCCCACGCGCCTGGGGCGCAACGGGACCCTGTACACCTCGCGCGGGCGTGTCAACATCGCCAACGCCCGCTGGGCGGACGACTCGGGGCCGGTCGACCCGGACTGCCCGTGCCGCGTCTGCCGCCGCCATTCGGCCGCCTACCTGCGCCACCTGCAGGACCAACGAGATTTTGGGCAGCCGCCTGTTTCCTACCACAACCTCGCCTTCTACGCGCGCCTGATGGCAGATCCGCGCCGCCATCGAGGCGGACTCGCTCGCGGCGTTTCGCGCCACGTGCCCGGGGAGCAGTGGCGGCGGGAAGGCGCGCCGCGGACCGGCCCGCGTAGCCACGGGCGCCGCTTGTTTACAACCGGAAAATTTTTGCGGGGGTTGTTTAAAAGCAAGAAGCGCTTGGTATATAAAGGGTGTCAACAAGCGAACGGCGCGGACACGAGGGGGCGCCGTTCGGTGATGATCTCGGAGGACAAAAATCATGGAATTTGTTTGGTTTCCGGTGAACCGGTCTGATCGCCGGCATTATCGCCAAAGCGGTCATGCCCGGCTCATCGAATGAACCGAGCGGCTGGCTTTTGACCATCCTTCTCGGTATCGGGCGCCTACGTCGGTGGCTTCATCGGTCGGGCCCTCTTCGGCGTCGCGGCGGCCAACCCCATCTGGCAGATCGTCCTGGCGGCGGTCGGCGCGATCGTGATCATCGCCCTGCTGCGTCTGTTCGCAGGGCGGCGGGCCATAAACAGCGGTAACTTGCGAATGGGCGGGTGATCACACGTTGGTCCCCGCCCATTTCTTCGACAAGAAGGAGTGAACGCTTTATGAAGACGAAAGCTTTGTTTGCAAGTGGTTGGCGCGACGGCTTTGTTCTCTCTGGCCGGCTGCGAAGAGCGCGCAAAGAGACCAGGAAGCGGCGCGGAGCGCAGGGCAGGACGTGGCGCGGACCACGGAGAACGCCGGCCAGGCTGTGGAGAATACGGCGGAAAAAGCGGGGCAAGCCACGGAGCGTGTCGCCGAGAACGCCGGCCGGGCTGTGGAGAACACGGAGCACGCCGGTGAAGCCGTCGGCGGGGCGGTCCAAGGCTAAAAGAGACACAGGACGCGGCCCAGTCGGCGACGCTGACGCCTAAGATAAAGAACGCGCTTATCGCCGATAAGTCGATCGACGCCAGCACCATAGACGTCGATACCAGCGGTGAGGAAAGGACACGGTGGTTCTCAAAGGCACCGTGCGATCGGAAGCCGAAAAGAAGCGCCACGCAGATCACCCAAAAGTACCTGAAAGACCAGGGATCAGCAGCAAAGTCCGGGAACGATCTCACCGTTGGCGCCGGGACAGGCGGCGGAGCGGCAGGGACAGGGTAGTCGCCTCGCGAGCGCGTACAGCGAGGGTGCAGTGGGGCGGGCGTAGGCCGGCCCCACTTTGCTGGGGACCCGGTCCTGGAACGGAAGCCGTTGATTCGGTGTATTTATATAGGGGGCGCCGCATTGCGAAGGGCGTCCCTGACCCGATGTCAAAACCGGAGTGTCCTAGCGAACACGAATACCTGAAAAGCGTTTACGTTGATGGCCGGGCTCACCGCGCTCGCGCTGGGCATCGGCTACCTTCTGGGCGGGCGCGGCGGCATCGTGATCGCCTTCGTCTTCGCCCTGATCATGAACTTCGGCTCGTACTGGTTCTCGGACAAGATCGTGCTCGGGATGTACGGCGCGCGGCCCGTGGAGCCGGGCGAGGCCCCCGACCTGTACCGGATGGTGGAGCGGCTGTCGGCCAACGCGGGGCTGCCGGTGCCCAGGCTGTACGTGATGAACTCGCCCACCCCGAACGCGTTCGCCACCGGGCGCGACCCGCAGCACGGCGTGGTCGCGGTGACGACCGGCATCCTTCAGCTGCTTTCCCGTGACGAGCTGGAAGGGGTGGTCGCGCACGAACTCGCCCACATCAAGAACCGTGACATGCTGACCTCCACCATCGCGGCGACGATGGCCGGCGCCATCACCTCCATCGCGCAGATGGCGATGTGGGCGTCGATGTTCGCCGGCCACCGCGAGGACCGCGAGGAGGGCGGGTTGGGCGGCGTGGGGGCGCTGCTGATGGTCATCGTCGCCCCGATCGCGGCGGCGCTGATCCAGATGGCGATCTCCCGATCGCGGGAGTACGCGGCGGACGCGGACGGCGCCCGCATCAGCGGAAAGCCGCTCGGCCTGGCGTCGGCGCTTACCCGGCTGGAGCGCGGCGTGCACGCCGTCCCCATGAACGCCAACCCGGCCACCGCGCACATGTTCATCGTGTCGCCGCTCCTGGGGGGCGGGCTGGCAAGACTGTTTTCCACCCACCCTTCCACGCAGGATCGCGTCCAGCGCCTGCAGGTGCTTGGTGAGCAGAACGGCGGCGAGTCACGGCCCTATTACGCCCGGTAAAGCCGGCCCGCTCCGGCTATCGCGGATCACAGGCGCGCCTTCGGGAAGGCTTCCGGCCCGCGAAGGCGCGCCTCGTTTCGCGGCCTCCCCCTTCCCGAGGAAAATACCGCTTTAGCTCTTGACGCCTTTGTTGCCATCTGGTAAAATATTCCCGTTTCGCAGGAGGAGACGGCGCCGCTATTGGCGTATCTACTTCCGCCGAATTTTTGAGGTTAGTGTTGTGCCGGAACTGCCGGAGGTGGAGACGCTGCGCCGGGGGCTGGAACGGGAGGCCCTGGGCCGGCGGATCACCGGCGTGATTATCGGGAACCCGAAGACGCTCAGGGGTCAGAGCGAGGCGTCTTTTCGCGACCGCGCTATAGGGCGTATTGTGCGGCGCGTGGATCGGCGCGGGAAGTACCTCCTCATGCCGCTGGCGGCGACCGCACCGGACACCCCTTCCGTTTCCCTTTGCATTCATCTCAAGATGCGAGGGCAACTGCTGTTGGAGGACGGGGGGGCGCCCGCGGGCCGGTATCATTGCACGACTCTCGCCCTGGATGACGGGCGCGCCATCCGCTTCTATGACATGTGGGCCTGGGGCGAGATGCGTGCTCTGACGGCAAAGGAGATCGGGAGCATCGCAGCGTTATCGGGCATGGGTGCGGAGCCGCTGGATCCGTCCTGGGGCGGCGGGGCGCTGGCCGCGGCGCTCGCCAAACGTAAGGGGCCGATCAAGCCCGCCCTGTTGGATCAGCGTGTTGTGGCGGGGGTCGGCAACATCTATGCGGATGAATCGCTGTTCCGTGCGGGGGTGCATCCCGAGCGCTCGGCGGCGACCCTTTCATTGGCCGAGGTGGACCGCCTGGCCGGCGCGATCCGTGCCATACTGCGGGAGGCTGTGGCGAGCGGCGGCACCACCTCCGATAACTATGTGGACGCGGACGGCCTGCCGGGGCGGTACACGCCGCGGGTGTATGAGCGTGGCGGCGCCCCCTGCCATGGCTGCGGCTCCGCGCTCCGGCGCATCCGGCTTGGTGGGCGGGGGACCGTGTTCTGCCCGCGGTGTCAATCTTAGTTCTTTCTTAAGTTCTCTGGATACTCTCGTAGTCTAGCGGTCCATGGACAGTGGGCCGTGTTAAAGGAGCATTTGTTACTCATGCCCGATGAAACGACCGGCGCGACGACTGTCGGGGACAGCCCGGTGACGGAAAACGGCGCCGCCGCCCCTGCCACGTCCGCTCCCCCCGACGCTGGCTCCAACGGCCTCTCGGCGCCCGCGGCCGGCGCGGGCGCCCCGGCGCCGGCGGCAAACGAGGCTCCTGCGCCGGCCGCCGATGCCCCCGCCGAAGTCGAACCGGAAATGCAGCAGATGCCTCCCCTCGATCAGATCGAGGTGCCTGGCGGCGACAGCGAGCGCACGCGGCGCGATCGGCGCAACAACCGCTACCAGGGCGCGCTCCGCGAGCTGAACTCCGGCGATGTGGTGACCGGCACGGTCGTCCACATCGACAATGAAGGGGTGCTCGTGGACGTGGGCACGAAGTCCGAAGGGCTGATCCGCCCCAACGAGCTTTCCCGCGAGCCGGTCGCCAACATCGAGGATGTCGTCCAGGTCGGTGACAAGATCGACGTCCTGGTGCTGGACCCGGAGGGCAAGGACGGCAACCTGCTGCTCTCCAAGAAGCGCGCCGACTTCGAGAAGGCCTGGGACCGGGTGCAGGAAGCGCTCCAGGACGGCCGCACTCTCCAGGCGATGGTGAGCGACCGCGTCAAGGGCGGGCTGGTCGTGGACCTGGGCATCCGCGGCTTCGTGCCCGCCTCGCACGTGGGCAACGGCAAGCTGAAGAACCTGGAGAAGTTCGTGGGGCAAAGCATCCCGCTCAAGGTGCTGGAGGTGGACCGGGAGCACCGCAAGGTGGTGCTGTCGCACCGCCTGGCCACCGAGGAAGAGCGCCAGCGGCAGAAAGAGGACACGATCAACTCGCTCGAGGAAGGTCAGACGCGCACCGGCGTCGTGCGCCGCGTCACCGACTACGGCGCCTTCGTCGACCTGGGCGGCATCGACGGTCTGCTCCACGTGTCCGAGATGTCCTGGACGCGTCAAGCACCCTCGGACGTAGTCGGGTAGGCGACCAGATCCAGGTCATAATCCTGAAGCCCTTCAACCCTGGACCAGGGCGTGTCTCGCTCGGCATGCGCCAGATCCTCCCGATCCGTGGAGCCAGGTGGCCGAGAGGTATCACGTCGGCGATGTGGTGGAGGGGGAGGTGACCCGCCTGGTGCCGTTCGGCGCGTTCGTCCTTCTCGAAGGCGACATCGAGGGCATTATCCCGAACAGCGAGCTGGCGCACCGCCGCATCCAGAAACCCGCCGACGTGGTCGAGCAGGGGCAGCGGGTGCAGGTGAAGTGATCGACGTCCGGCCCGAGGAGCGCCGGCTGACCCTCGGCCTGCGCGCCCTGCAGCCGCGCGAGCCTGCCGATGATTTCCGCGGCGCCCCCGGACATCAGGCGCGCCGGCGGCGCCGGCGGCGCCCGACCAGGAAGGCGGACGCGAGCGGCGCGGCGGGCGCGGCGGGCGCGGCGGGCGCGGCCGCGACGAGGAGGCGGTCGGCGATTACCGCCAGTTCATGACCTCGCGCGAAGAGCCGAGGCTGACCCTGGGTGACATGTTCGGCGACATGCTCACGGGCGGGCGCGGCGGGCGTGCCGCCGGCGCGGGCGGGCGTGATCGCGACCGGCGGCGGGGCCGGCAGGAAGAAGACGACGAAGATCTGACCAACCTGGATCTCGAAGAGGATATCGAGGAGCCGATTGAGGAGACGGAAGAGGACGCGCCGGACAAGGAGTAAACCTCCTGGCGAACTTCCGCAGGACCGCCCCCAGTTGCGCGCCGGGGGCGGTCCTTTTCCTTAGCCATGCTTATCGTGGGAGTCACCGGCGGCATCGCGGCGGGCAAGAGCACCGTAACCCGGATGCTGGGCGCACTGGGGGCGCAGACGCGCTCAGCGGACGCGGACGCCCGCACCGTTTTGGAGGAAGGCTCGCCGACCCTTGCCGCCGTGTTAGACGCCTTCCCCGAGGCGAGAACTGCCGAGGGCGGTCTTGATCGGGCGCGTCTGGCCGCGCGCATTTTCGCGGACCGGGAGGCGCGGGCGCGCCTGGAGGCGGTCATGCACCCCGCCATCATCGGGCGCATGCGGGAGGCGATCACGGCGGCGCGCACCGGCGGCGCGGGCGGGGCCGGTCCGGGTGTGCTGGTCTACGAGACCCCCCTTCTGTACGAGGCGGGCCTGGAACCCCTCTTCGACGCGGTCATCGCCGTGCTCGCGACGCCGGCGCTCCAGAGCGAGCGGCTGCAAGCGCGCGAGCGCGCGGCCGGGCGCGACCCGCTCTCGCCGGACGAGATTTCGGCACGACTGCTCGCCCAGATGCCCCCGGAAGAGAAGGCCCGCCGCGCCGATTTCGTGGTGCGGACGGACGTTGGGCTTGGCGAAACCGAGGCGCAGGTGCGGCACACCTGGGACGCGCTGTTAGGGCGGGGCCGGTAGGCTCACCGCGCGGCCCATTCATCCGTGCCGTCCACGCCGATGTCGGAAACCTCCACCCCTTCCTCCCGCGCCCAATGGAGCGCCGCATCGATCTGGTCCCGGGGCCCGGTGAGTTCCAGCACGGTGTATCCCCCCACGTGGGCGTCGATGTCGGCGCGACGGATGGAGAACATCAGCCCGTAGTCATGGGCGAAGTGCCAGATGATGGGCTTTGTCACCTGTTCCAGCGGGAAGTTAAGCTGTACACGTACCGTCTCGTTATCCATACTGGTATTATACATGAGTACACCCTCCCGGGGATAAGGAAAGGGGGCACAAGTTGGCGACGCCGGTACGGTTCTGGGGCACCGTGGCAGCCGTGAAGCCGCGCCTGGTGCTGACCAAGTTCGAGGAAGAGACCACGGCCAGGTGCCAGGGCCATGTCCTCACGCTGGACGGGACGCGGACGGAGGGCGATGCCCGGCCCGTGAGCGGGGTCTTCACCGTCGCCCTGGGCCCCGCCACGCAGGAGCGGCGGGAGATCACGCGCGGCGATCTGTTGCGCGGTGACGCCTTCCCCGTGCCGGGGGGCACGCCCGACACCCTCGCGGACCTCTACCGCGTCGGCGCCTTGCGCGTCGTTGCCCGCGCGGGCGATCCCGGTACGCCCCCCTCCCTCCCGTCCGAGCCGCCGCGCACCGATCCTCCCCTTTCGGCCCCACGCGCCGAACAAGCGCCGCGGCGTCCCCTTGCCGCGGCGAACCTGGATACGAGGAACGGTCCCTGCGCCCCCTGTCCGTACGGCGTCGTCGTGCCGGTCGTCCGCCTTTCCGACCCGCGGGACTGGAAGCGGGGGCGCTGGTCGCATGTGCCCGCCTGCCTCGGACCTGATGACTGCCCGTACTACGCTGCCCCATAACGGCACGCCCCTGCACCCATTCATCGGGGTGCAGGGGCGCGACGGTTTGTGCCTCCACGGTTGCCGTGTCGTGAAGCGGCTCTAGTTGATGCGGATGATCCGGGCCACCGAGGGCACGCCGCTGCCGTTCAGCAGGAACAGCATGTAATAGCCCGGAGGGCACAGGTTCCGGTTCGACGTCACCGTCACGTTCAGCCCGCCCGAGGCCTGCGAAAAACTCGGGCGCAGGATACGCTGGTCCATGTTGCGCGTGTGCGTCGTCGAGGCCATCCGGATCAAGGTCACCTGCGCGATGCCGGTGGCGTCGGGCGTGCCCACGAAGAACGTCTGCCCGTAGCCGGCGCTGCCCGGCGCCGAGCTGATCGTGGGCCGAGCCCCTTTGAACAGGTACGGCGGCGAGTAGATCTCGGCGTTCTCGTTGGAGGCGGTCTCCACCCCGTCCGCGGTGTATTCGCTGTCGCCCCCGGCAGAAAGCACCCGCCCGTCGGGCAGCAGCAGCGCGGTCGAGTGGTACCACCGCCCGATCGCCATGCTGGCCAGGGTCGTGAACTGCTCGGTGGCCGGATTCCACAGCTCGGCGCTGTACACGGCGCTGGGCGTAAAGCCCGGTTCCGTCCAGCCGAAGCCGTTACTGCTCGCGCCTCCCGTTATCAGCACGTTGCCGTCCGGAAGGAGGGTGGCGTTGGGATGGCGGCGCGGCGCGGACATCGAGCCCACGTAGCGCCACGAGGGCGAGCCGGCGTTCAGGTCGATCACCTCGGCCGTCTCGGTCGGCGGATCCTGCCCGCCGCCGGCGAAGAGCACTTTGCCGTTGTCGTACATTACCGACGCGCCGTAGTCGCGGTTAGGGAACTGGCGGTCGGCCACGAAGCTCCAGCCGCCCGCCCCGCCGGTATTCAGGTACTCGGTGCCCTGAAGCGGACCGGACACGAAGACCTGGCCGTTGGGCGCCAGGTGCATGAACGGATAGGTGGCCAGATCACCTCTTACAGCCCCGGTTAGATTTTGCCATCCGCTGCCGGTCCACACTTGGGGCAGAGTGTTGGGGCTATAATCAGCGCCGTAGGTACCCCCGAGCACCAGCACGTTGCCACTGGCCAGGGTGACGTTGGTAGGATACCAGCGGCCTGCGTTCATGTCGGGCAACGCTTGCCAGGAGTTGTTGAACGGGTCGTAGATGCTGGCATTGGGTACGCCGCCGCCGTTATTTCCGGTGATCGTGCCGCCGTCCCAGCCTCCGGCTATCAGGAGTCGGCCATCGCTCATCATCGAGTGGCCGCCGCACCATATGTTGTACTCCCCGGGCACCTGAGGCACGCCACCGAAGGCGTTGGTTGCCGGGTCCCACAGGCGCGCGCCGCCGTGGCGGGGGCGGGGCCAGAACACGACCTTTCCTGTGGGCAGCAGGGCCGCGTGCACAGCCACGGCCGGCCAGCCGAACGGGGCGGACCACTCCCCGACCGTTGCCCTTGGGTCCGTCGAGCCACCTCCCACCGTCACCGTGTTGCTCCTAACGGCCAGCGTGTAGCCGTCCTGCAGGAAGTAGCGGAACTCGTACTGCCCCGCCTGCGTGGGCGCCGTCAGGCTGCGGCTGCCCGAGGTCGCCCCGTTGGTGTAGGACCACCACAGGAACGCGTCGTTGGGCGCGCCGACTACGTACAGGCCCACCCAGTCGGTGGCGGGGCGGCCCGAAGGAGCCGTCCAGGAGACCGAGAGGCTGCCCCCGGCGCGACCGTGCCGGGGCTGGCCGAGAGGGTGTAGGATGCGGTGGCGGCGTTGACCGTGACGTTAACGGCCGCCGAGGTAGTGACCGCCCCGCTGTTGTCGGTCGCCCTGGCCGTCAAGCTGTAGCTGCCGGCCGCCGCTGTTCCAGCTGAAGGGGGCGGTGGTGTCCGTGCCCAGGAGCGTGGCGCCCTGGAAGAACTGCACCTGCGTGACCGACCCGTCGCTGTCGCTGGCGGTGGCGTTGATCGTGATAGAGGCGGGCGCCGTGAACGCTGGCGCCGCTGGCCGGGCTGGTGATGCTCACCAAGGGCGGCGTGTTGCTGGTGCTGCTAACAGTGACCGTGTTGCTGCGGGCGGCCAGGGTGAAGCCGTCCTGAAGGAAGTAGCGGAACTCGTACTGGCCGGTCTGGCTCGGAGCGGCCACCGACCGGCTGCCCGACGTGGCGCCGCCCGTGTAGGACCACCACAGGTACGCACCGTTGGCGTCGCCTGGTACAGTCCCCACCCAGTCTGTCGACGGGCGCCCAGCGGCGCCGTCCAGGAGACCGAGAGCTGCCCCCCGGCGCGACCGTGCTCGGGCTGGCCGAGAGGGTGTAGGATGCGGTGGCGGCGTTGACCGTGACGTTAACGGCCGCCGAGGTAGTGACCGCCCCGCTGTTGTCGGTCGCCCTGGCCGTCAAGCTGTAGCTGCCGGCCGCCACGTTGCTCCAGCTGAAGCTGTAGGGGGCGGTGGTGTCCGTGCCCAGGAGCGTGGCGCCCTGGAAGAACTGCACCTGCGTGACCGACCCGTCGCTGTCGCTGGCAGTGGCACTGATCGTGATCGAAGCCGGCGCCGTGAAGGTGGCGCCATTGCTGGGGCTGGTTATACTTACCGTCGGCGCCACGTTGGCGGGGGCATTGACCGACGCTCACGGCGGCCGAGGTAGTGACCGCCCCGCTGTTGTCGGTCGCCTTGGCCGTCAAGCTGTAGCTGCCCGCCGCCACGTTCGTCCAGCTGTAGCTGTAGGGTGCCGTCGTGTCCTCGCCCAGCTTGGTGGCGCCCTGGAAGAACTCGACGCGCGTGAGCGTGCCGTCACTGTCACTTGCCACAGCGTTGATGGTGATACTTGCCGGTGCCGTGAACACCGCATTGTTGCTAGGGCTGGCGATGCTCACCGTCGGAGGCACGTTCGCGGCCGCATTCACGGTGATGTTAACCGCAATCGACGTGGTGGTCGCCCCGCTGTTGTCGGTCGCCCTGGCCGTCAAGCTGTAGCTGCCGGCCGCCACGTTGCTCCAGCTGAAGCTGTAGGGGGCGGTGGTGTCCGTGCCCAGGAGCGTGGCGCCCTGGAAGAACTGCACCTGAGCGACCGTGCCGTCACTGTCACTGGCGGTGGCGTTGATCGTTATGGAAGCCGGCGCCGTGAACGTGGCGCCATTGCTGGGGCTGGTTATACTTACCGTCGGCGGCGTGTTGGCGGTGCTGCCCACGGTGACGTTAACAGCGGCCGAGGTAGTGACTGCCCCGCTGTTGTCGGTGGCCTTGGCCGTCAGGCTGTAGCTGCCGGCGGCAACGCCCGTCCGGGCGCGAAGCTGTAGGGTGCCGTCGTGTCTTCGCCCAGCTTGGTCGTGCCCTGGAAGAACTCGACGCGCGTGAGCGTGCCGTCACTGTCACTGGCAGTGGCGTTGATCGTGATAGAGGCGGGCGCCGTGAAGGTGGCGCCGTTCGCTGGGCTGGTGATGCTCACCGTCGGCGCCACGTTGGCGGGGGCATTGACCGTGACGCTCACGGCGGTTGAGGTGGTGACAGATCCACTGTTGTCGGTGGCTTTGGCGGTCAGGCTGTAGCTGCCGGCCGCCACGCGTTGCTCCAGGCGAAGCTGTAGGGGGCGGTGGTGTCCGTGCCCAGAAGCGTGGCGCCCTGGAAGAACTGCACCTGAGCGACCGTGCCGTCACTGTCGCTGGCAGTGGCACTGATCGTGATCGAAGCCGGCGCCGTGAAGGTGGCGCCATTGCTGGGGCTCGTGATGCTCACCGCGGGCGGCGCGTTGGTGGTGCTGCCCACCGTCACCGCGTTGCTGCGGGCGGCCAGCGTGTAGCCGTCCTGAAGGAAGTAGCGGAACTCGTACTGGCCCGTTTGACTGGGCGCAGTGAGCGTGGCGCTGCCCGAGGCGGTGCCGTTGGTGTAGGACCACCACAGGTACGCGCCGTTGGCGTCGCCCACCCGGTACAGCCCCACCCAATCGGTCGTGGGCCGCCCAGAAGGCGCCGCCCAGGAGACCGAGAGGCTGCCACCAGGAGCGACCGTGCTCGGGCTGGCCGAGAGCGTGTACATGCCACCGCTGCCTACGGTCACGGTGCTGCTGCGGGCGGCCAGGGTGAAGCCGTCCTGAAGGAAGTAGCGGAACTCGTACTGGCCGACTTCGAGAGGCGCGGTGAACGTGCGGCTGCCCGACGTGGTCCCGCCGGTGTACTGCCAGGACAGAAGGCTTTCATTGGGGGCGCCGATGCGGTATAGGCCCACCCAGTCGGTGCTAGGGCGGCCGCTGGGCGCCGTCCAGCTCACTGAGAGGCTGGCGCCCGGGGCGACCGTGCTTGGACTGGCGCTCAGCGTGTAACCACTGATCTGAGCCGCTGCCCGCTGGGGAGCGATTTCCCCCGCCAGGAGCAGCAGGACCGGCAGCAATGCAATGGCCCAGCGAAGACGCGTGGACAGGAACAACCGATACATGTGTGATCTCCTCTTACCGTCAGTGCCTTACCAGGGTACCCGCCAGAAGTATGCCAAGATGGGCGTTGCTTCCATCTTTCGCTTTATCCTGGTAATCGCACGGCCCCGCGGCGGGACCTCTTACTCAGTGCGTGCCGATCAGGGCGATGCCCCAAGCGGCCGCCGTGTCGCTCGCTAGCGAGGGTGCTTTCTATTATACCCAGAAAGCGCCGGAACGCAGCAAAAAAAAGCCCCCGCAACCGCGCGAGCGGTTGCGGGGGCGTGACGGCCTTCGGCCTGCCGGGGCGCCTGCCATCCCGATGTCGCGGGCCCGGCAGGCGCCGCCTCGTACAGGCCGCTAAGAGGCCGCTAAGAGGCCGCTAGTTGATGCGGATGATCCGGGCCACCGAGGGCACGCCGCTGCCGTTGAGCAGGAACAGCAGGTAGTGGCCCGGAGGGCACAGGCTCCGGTCCGAGGGCACCGTCACGTTCAGCCCGCCCGAAGCCTGCGAGAAGCCCGGGCGCACGATGCGCTGGTCCATGTTGCGCGTGTGCGTCACCGAAGCCATCCGGATCAGCGTCACCCGCCCGATGCCCGACGCCTCGGGCGTGCCCACGAAGAACGTGCTCCCGTAGCCGGCGCTGCCCGGAGCCGAGCTGATCGTGGGGCGCGCCCCCCTGAACAGGTACGGCGGCGAGTAGATCTGCGCGTTCTGGTTGGAGGCGGTCTCCTGCCCGTCGGGAAGCACGGTGTTGTCGCCGCCGGCCGTCAGCACCCGACCGTCCGGCAGCAGCAGCGTGCTCGCGTGGTACCAGCGCCCCACCGCCATGCTGGCCACCGAGGTGAAGCGCTCGGTGGCAGGGTCCCACAGCTCGGCGTGCAGCACCGACGCGGGGGGCGAGCCCGGGTCCGGCCAGCCGAAGCGCTCGCCGTCGGTGACGCCGCCGGTCACCAGCACCTGGCCGTCGGCGAGCAGCGTGGCGTCGTGCTGACGCCGCGGCACCGACATCGAGCCCACGTAGCGCCAGGCGGGCGAGCCGGCGTTCAGGTCGATCACCTCGGCCGTCTCGGTCGGGGGCAGCCCGCCGCCCACGGTGAGCACCCTGCCGCTGTCGTACATCACCGACGCGCCGTAGTCGCGGTTGGGGAACTGGCGGTCGGCCACGAAGCTCCAGGCGCCGGCGCCGGCGGTGCTCAGGTACTGCGTGGCCTGGTTGGGGCCCGACATGAAGACCCGCCCGCCGGGCGCCAGGTGCAGGTACGGGTACAGGGGCAGCATCTGCTGGGCACCGCTCAGGTCGCGCCAGCCGCCGCCGGTCCACACCTGGGGCAGGGCGTTGTGCTTGTAGTCGCCGTCGTAGCTGCCGGCCAGCGTCAGCAGCTCGCCGTTGGCCAGGGTCAGGTTGCTGGGGTACCAGCGGCCGGCGTTCATGGCGGGCAGCGCCTGCCAGGAGTTGGTGAACGGGTTGTAGACGCTGGCGTTGCGCACGCCGCCGCCGATGAGGCCCCCCTCGATGGGGATCGCGTCATCGTTGCCCCCGGACACCAGCAGCCGCCCGTCCGGCAGGAACGCGTGACCGGAGCACCACAGGTTGAAGCCGGGCCCGGGCAGCGAGGCGATGGCGCCGCTCTGCGGGTCCCAGGACCACACCAGGCCGTTCTGTTTGGACCAGAACATCACCCGGCCGGTAGGCAGCAGGGCCGAGTGCACGGCCACGGCCGGCCAGCCGAAGGGCGCCGCCCACTCCCCCACGCTGGCGCGCGGGTCCGTCGAGCCGCCGCCCTCCACGGTGACGGGGTTGCTCCTGACGGCCAGCGTGTAGCTGTCCTGCAGGAAGTAGCGGAACTCGTACTGGCCGGTCTGAGAAGGCGCCGTCAGGCTGCGGCTGCCCGAGGCGGCGCCGCCGGTGTAGTCGGCCCAGATGTAGCTCCCGTCCGGGTCGCCCACCTGGTACAGGCCCAGCCAGTCGGTGCCGGGGCGGCCCGAAGGGGCCGTCCAGGAGACCGAGAGGCTGGCCCCCGCAGAGACCGTGCCGGGGCTGCCCGAGAGCGTGTACGTACCCCCGCTGCTGCCCACCGTGATCGTGTTGCTCTTGACGGCCAGCGTGTAGCCGTCCTGCAGGAAGTAGCGGAACTCGTACTGGCCGGCCGCGCTCGGCGCGGTGAGCGAGCGGCTGCCCGAGGCGGTGCCGCCGGTGTAGTCGGCCCACAGGTAGCTCCCGTCCGGGTCGCCCACGCGGTAGAGCCCCACCCAGTCGGTGCCGGGGCGGCCCGAAGGCGCCGTCCAGGAGACCGAGAGGCTGCCCCCCGCAGAGACCGTGCTGGGGCTGCCCGTCAGCGTGTACGTGCCCCCGCCCCCGCCGCCGCCCACCGTGACGGTGTTGCTGCGGGCGGCCAAGTTGTAGCTGTCCTGCAGGAAGTAGCGGAACTCGTACTGGCCGGTCTGAGAAGGCGCCGTCAGGCTGCGGCTGCCCGAGGCGCTGCCGCCGGTGTAGTCCGCCCAGATATAGCTCTCGTTGGGATCATTGACGCGGTACAGGCCCACCCAGTCCGTCGAGGGGCGGCCCGAAGGAGCCGTCCAGCTCACGGACAGACTGGCCCCCGGCGCGACCGTGCCGGGGCTGCCGGTCACAGCGTAGCCGCTGATCTGCGCCGCCGCAGGCGGGGCGACAGCGCCCCCCGCCAGAACAAGCAGCAGCAGCGGCAAGAACAACGGCGCCCAGCACAAGCGCGGGCACCAGGACGACTTTCTCACGTGGAACCTCCTTAAACCCTCTTCATCAAAGCCAGCTGAACTGGCGCACCTCCAGCCGGTAGCGGCCGCCGGGAACGCCGGCCGCCAGCGGGCCCGTCACCCGCACCGGCCCCCGCCCGGGGGCCTGGGACCGCAACCGCTCGAACGCGCCGCGCTCCTCGGCCGTGGGCGCCTGCGCCTGCTTGGCTTTGGCATCCCACTCGACCTTGCGCACCAGCGGCGCCAGCTCGACCACTTCGCCCGTGCCGCCGATCCTCAGCAGCAGGGCACCTTTTTCTTCCACCAAATCGCCGTCCACCGCGGCCTCGAGCCCTCGCAGCGAGGCGCCGATGCGCCGGGCCTCCAGGTGCCGCCCGATGGCCCCGATGTCGGGCAGCCGCCCGCCCTTGATCCTGATCTGGCACGTCCCGGCCGTGACCGACGGCCGCTCGCTCACCCATTCCACGCCTGCCAGGCGTGTGAGGCCCTCGCGGACCCCGGGCCATCAAGCGCCCAGGCCGTAAGGGCAGTTGAGATGGATGCCGAGTGTGAGCTCGCCCACCTGAGCCTGCGCCCCGCGCGCGGGCCACAGCCCCAGTGCCAGCCAGGAAAGTACGGTCAACGCCCAGCCCAGACGCCGGGCCCGAAACAACCTGTTCATCCTGTAACCTCCCGATGTCGTGCGTCATGAATGTCCCTGGCGTTCCTATGGCAGCGTGAGTGCCGCCTGGAGACCGCGAGTCTTCCCGGCAGCCGGAGCGGAGCGTTTGCCGCGATGGCCACTTTGCGGAAGGGATGCCGGTGTGGGGGAGGTGATGACGCAGCTTATTATTGGTGCTTTATGACAGCCGTCTTATTATATCGCGGTAGAAACCCGGGGTAAACATGACGAGGTAAGAATCCCGGCAAATATTTTCGACGGCCGAGCATTGCCTGTCTGGTTACGGCCACGTCCTGCTTTCCCCACGGAGGCATCCTGGCCGTGTGATCTCCCTTAGTCTCCCGGCCACGCGTCGAACAGAGGTCCCTCAAACAGCGAAGAATGACAGGCATGCCGGTCGTCGCGGGCGCTTCTTCGGATCTGGAAGAAAGTGCGGGGAAACTTCGCCTTGGATAAGTTTACCGCAGAACCACTTTCACCGTCATCGCTCGCACGTTAGGGTTCTCCGTACAGAAATAGCCTAGTCGTTCGATCCGCCTTGCGGTGGGGGTGCCCTTATAACCTGCGACATAGCTTGGCGCGGGAGGGGGCGCCCGGCGGGCGTCATTCCAGGCGCACGATGCCGCGCCGCAGCGCCGTGGTCACTGCCTGCGTGCGGTCACTGACCCCGAGCTTGCCGAGGATGTTGTTGACGTGGGCTTTAACCGTTCCCTCGGTGATGAACAGCGCCGCCGCGATCTCCTGGTTGCTTTTGCCCTGGGCCATCAGGCGCAGCACCTCCACCTCGCGCGCCGAAAGCTCGCGGCCGCCCATGCGCTCTACGAGCTTAGAAGCCACGTCCGGCGGGATCCGCGTCTGCCCGGCGTGCACCGCGCGGATGGCCTCCAGCAGCTCCTGGCGCCCGGCGTCCTTGAGCAGGTAGCCTTTGGCGCCGGCCCGCAGGCCGCGGTAGATGTCCTCGTCGCCCTGGTAGGTGGTCAGCACGATAACGCGCGCCCCCGGAAACGCTTCCCGGATGCGGGTAATGGCCTCGACCCCGTCCACCCCGGGCATGCGCAGGTCCATCAGCGTCACGTCCGGCTGATGCCGTTCGAAGAGATCCACCGCTTCCGCCCCGTTGCTCGCCTCCCCGACCACCGTCATGTCCTGCTGGCGCTCGATCAGGGCGGCAAGCCCTTCCCGCACCACCGGGTGGTCGTCCGCGAGCAGGATGCGGACGGCGTTCCCCTCAGACATGGGGGCTCCCGCAGTCGTTGCGGTAGGCGGCGGGCACCGTCACGGCCACTTCGGTCCCCCGGCCGGGCTGGCTGGCGACCGTCAGCTGCCCGCCCATGCCCTCGGCCCGCTCCCGCATGCCGGTCAGGCCGAAACCGCCCCTGCCGGCCGGCAGGGGCGGTTCGAAGCCCTGGCCGTCGTCGCGCACCGACAGCCGCACCCGCTCGGGCTCGAAGGAGAGCTCGAGATGCAGGGCGCGGGCGCGGGCGTGTTTGAGGGTGTTGGTCAGCGCCTCCAGCCCGATGCGCAGCAGGTTGCTTTCCACGTCCGGGGGCAAGGCGCGGGGCGTGCCGCGAACGTGGAACTCCGCGCGCACCGGAGTGCCGAAGGTCATCTGCCCCGCCAGATCCGCCAGGACGGCGGGAAGCCTGCCCTCCTCCAGCGCCTGCGGGTGCAGCGCCCACACCGAGCGGCGCGCCTCGGCCAGGCTCGCCCGGGCCAGGTCGCGCGCCCGGGCGATGTGGACCTGTGCCTGCCCGGGCTCCCCGGGCAGGGCGTCCTCGGCCACTTCCAGCTGGATCATGATGCCGGTGAAGCCCTGGGCCAGCGTATCATGGATCTCGCGCGCCATGCGGTTGCGCTCCGCGAGCACCGCCGCCTGCTGCTCCTGCCCGGCCAGGCGGGTCAGCTGCACGGCCAGGGTCGCTTGCTGGGCCAGCGCCTGGGCCAGCTCGATCTCCTCGGGCCGGTAGCGGCGCGCGTCGGCGCTGCAAACGCTGAGCCACCCGATCACTTCGTCGCCGAGGAGCAAGGGCACCAGCAGCAGGGTCTGCACGCCCTGCGAGAGCAGCCATTCGCGGTCGCGGACGCGCCCGTCCCGGGCGATATTCTCGATCAGGAGGGGTTGGCGGGTGCGGACCACCTCCTGCCATAACGGCGCCTCGCGAGGCGGAACCGGTGTCGCCCCGGCGGCAGGTCTGGCCTGCTCCTGAGACAGGATCTGTCCCTTGTCGTAGATCATGTGAAGCAGCAGGCTATTTTGCTCCGCGTTATAGAACCAGAGCGAGGTGTGCTGCGACCCCAGCTGCTCGGCGATCGCCGTCAGCACCTGCCCCAGGAACGTGTCCAGCTCGGGCCGGGCGGTGAGCGCGTTGAGCATGCAGGTCAGCGCGGCCATCTGCCCGCGCGAGACGTGCTCCATCCGCTTGCGCTCGGTGACGTCTTCGACGGTGCCCTCGTAATAACAGGCGGCCCCGTCCTCCCCGCAAACCACCCGCGCGCTTTCCCGGACGAAAAGCATGGTGTTGTCGCGCCTCCTCCAGGTGGCTTCCAGGCCACGGATCTCCCCTTCCCGTTCGAGAGCCTCCTTGAACCATCCCCGCGCGTAGGTGGCGTGCGGCCCTTCCTTTTCCAGGTCGTGCGCGGCCAGCTCTTCGAAAGAAGCGTACCCCAGCATCCGGACCAGGGCGGGGTTCGCCAGCAGGATGCGGCCGTCCGGGGTGGTGCGGTAGATCCCGACGGGAGCGTTCTCGAAAAGGTGCCGGTACCGCTCCTCGCTCTCCTCCAGCGCCCGGAGCGTGGCGTCACGACTCGTTTCGGGGGGCTTTTGCGCGGTGATGTGGCGCGCGACCCGGGCGCGTCGGCACAGCCCCGCCAGGCGCGAGCGCAGGGTCCTCAGGCGCCCGGCGAACCGGTCCACGTTCACGTCCGTCCCCTCCCGTTTCCCTGGTCACCCGGAATCTATGGCCTCGCCCCTTTTCCTCGCGGGGCTGCACAGCACTCCGCTCACAACGCCGGCCGCGTCGCGCGAATTGTTACTCTACCCGAGAGGGTAGAGACCGAAACGCGCGGCAAAGGTTCTTCCGTCCACGCTTTCGCCGTTTGCGCTTTTTACCCCCCGCCGCAGGAGATACCCATCAGGCCGCCGAATGATACCTCAGACAGCCATGAAAAAACGAACTCAGCACCGGCCACCAAGCGCCTTCGTCCTGCTCCCCCTGCTCGGGGCGCTCCTGACGCTCTTCACCCCGCGCCCCGGGGTCGCCGGAGAACAGCCGCGGCGCCCCGCGGGCGACGTCCGCCCGCCCAACATCGTGCTGATCTTCGCCGATGACCTGGGCTACGGCGACCTCCATTGCTACGGGGCCGAGAAGATCAGGACGCCGAACCTGGACCGGATGGCCGCCGAGGGTGCGAAGCTGACGCAGTTCTACGCCAGCGCGCCCGTCTGCACGCCGTCGCGGGCCGGCCTGCTCACCGGGCGCTACCCGATCCGCAGCGGCCTGGTTCGTGTCCTGTCCCCGGGAGCAAGGACGGCATCGACGACCGGGAAACCACGCTCGCCGAGGCGCTGAAGGCGCGCGGCTACGCGACCGCCTGCGTCGGCAAGTGGCACCTGGGACACCTGCCCCCCTACCTGCCGACGCGGCACGGCTTCGACCGCTATTTCGGGATCCCTACAGCAACGACATGGACAAGAAGGAGAAAGGCCACCCGCCGACCCCGCTGATGCGCGGCGAGGAGGTGGTCGAGAAGCCCGCCCGGCAGGAAACGCTCACCCAGCGCTACACCGCGGAGGCGGTCCGCTTCATCCGGGAGTCGCGGGACAAACCGTTCTTCCTGTATCTGCCGCACACCTTCCCCCACGTGCCGCTGTTCGCGTCCGAGCGGTTCCGCGGCAAGTCGCAGCGCGGGCTGTACGGCGACGTGGTCGAGGAGGCTGGACTGGAGCGTCGGCCAGGTGCTGGCCGCGCTGAAAGAACACGGGCTGGACCGCGACACCCTGGTGCTTTTCACCAGCGACAACGGGCCGTGGCTGATCATGGGGAGAACGGCGGCAGCGCGGGCATCCTGCGCGACGGCAAGACGACGGTGTATGAGGGCGGGGTGCGCGTGCCGTTCCTCGCGCGCTGGCCGGGGCAGATCCCCGCCGGGCGCGTGTGTGAAGACCCCGCCATCAACCTGGATCTGTTCCCCACCCTAGTCGGGCTGGCGGGCGGGAAGCCGCCCGTCGACCGCCCCGTCGACGGCAAAGACGTGCTCGGGCTGCTGACCGGCAAGGGGCAGCGAAACGGGCAGGAGTTCTATTTCTACAACGGCGAGCCGCTCCGCGCGATCCGCTCCGGCAGATGGAAGCTTTTCCCCCCCCGCGAGATCCAGGGGCGGCAGCGGCCCAACGAACTTTACGATCTGCTCGCGGACCCGGGCGAATCGAAGAACCTGGCCGACGCCCACCCGGAGATCGTCAAGCGGCTGGCGGACCAGATGCGGGCCTTTGACAACGAGGCGCGCACGGGCGCCGCCCCGCCCAAGCAATAACCCGCCCGCAGCACGGACCACGGGACGGGCCGGCCCGGGGAAAGGCGGGGGCAGCGAACTTATCCGGGCAAACGTGCGTCTTATTAGCGGCTATGAAGAAAGCAGTAACCAACGCCCTGTGGGCGATCTACACGGCGTCACTGTTGGCCTCACAGGGCTGCCAGCAGCCCGCCGCGCTCAGCGCCCCTGCGGGGAGTCAGCCGGCGCGCCGCAAAAGGCGGCCTCGTCCGTTGGCAAGCCGGCGGCACGGGCCGCCGAGGTGCCCGAGAAGGCGCCCGCGCCGAAGCAGAAACCGCGGCCGCCGGTATGGTGTTTATCCCGGGCGGCACGTTCCGCATGGGCACGAACGACGGCTACCCTTTCGAGGGGCCGGTCCACAGGTCCGGGTGGGGCCGTTCTGGATGGACAAGCACGAGGTCACCGTCGGCGAGTTCGCGCGGTTCGTCAAGGCGACCGGCTACAAGACCGAGGGCGAGCGGTTCGGCTGGGGCGGCGTGTTCGACCCCGAAGCCGGCACGTGGACCAAGGGCGACGGCGCCGACTGGCGGCGCCCGGAGGGGCCGGGGAAGCCGGCCCGGCCCGACGAGCCGGTGACGCAGGTCTCGTATGCCGACGCCGTCGCGTACGCCGAATGGGCGGGGAAGCGCCTGCCGACCGAGGCGGAGTGGGAATACGCGGCGCGCGGCGGGGTTCCGGATCAGACCTACATCTGGGGCGACGCCCTGCGCCCCAAAGGCAAGGCCGTCGCCAACTGGTGGCAGGGCACCTTCCCCAGCCGCAACACGGAGGAGGACGGCTATCTCGTCCGCGCGCCGGCCGGAAAGTTCGCGCCCAACGGCTACGGGCTTTACGACATGGCGGGCAACGTGTGGGAGTGGTGCGCCGACTGGTTCGGCGAAGACTACTATGGGCAAAGCCCGCCCGCGAACCCGGCGGGGCCCGCCGGGGGCGAGGAGCGCGTGATCCGGGGCGGGTCGTGGCTGTGCAGCGAGAACTACTGCCAGGGCTACCGCTCCGCCGCCCGCAGCCGCTCCGCCCCGGACAGCGGGCTGAACAACCTGGGCTTCCGCTGCGTGCGGGACGGGTAGACGGGAGATCGGATGACCCCTTTCAAAGACACGCTTCTGCCCGCCCCGGTCCGGGGCGGATTTTCGCTCCCGGACTATTGGGTCTGGTGCGGGTCGGTGATCCGGGGGGACGACGGGAAGTACCACATGTTCGCCTCGCGGTGGCCGCGCCGTCTGGCCTTCTCGCCGCACTGGCTGACCAACTCCGAGATCGTCCGGGCGACGTCGGCCACGCCCGAAGGGCCCTACACCTTCGTGGAGGTGGTCTTATCCCCGCGCGGGGCGCCGTTCTGGGACGGCCGCATGACCCATAACCCGACCATCCACAAGGCGGGCGACACCTATCTGCTCTTCTACACGGGGACGACTTATGAGGGTCCCATGCCGACACCGGACAGTCCCGAGCGCCGGGGTTCGCCGCGCATGCTCCAGGCGCGCGCCAACCAGCGGATCGGGCTGGCCACGGCGAAGTCGCCGTCAGGTCCGTGGCAGCGGCCGGATAAACCGATCCTGCCCCCCCGGCCCGGCAAGTGGGACGCGATGATGACCACCAACGCCGCCCCGTGCGTTCTCGAGGACGGCAGCGTTCTGCTCGTCTACAAAGCGGTGGCGAATCAGAAGGATCTGCTGCGCCTGGGCGTGGCCAAAGCCGCGCACTGGGCGGGACCTTACGAGCGGCTCCGGGACGAGCCTATCTTCCGGTTCGATGCGACGGGCGATCACGTCGAGGACGCGTACGTCTGGCGGTCCGGCGGGCAGTTCGAGCTCGTCATGAAGGATATGAAGGGCGGGATCAGCGGGGAGAAGGGCGCGGGGATCCACGCCACGTCCAAGGACGGCGTGGACTGGACGATCTCGAAACCGGCCCTGGCCTACTCGCGCACCGTCCTGTGGAGCGACGGGACAAAGACCCGGCAGGGCTCTCTGGAGCGACCTCAAGTCCTGGTGGAGCGCGGCCGGCCCACGCACCTGTTTCTCGCCACGGCGGACGGGCCGGGCGGGTTCGACCAGGCCACGCGCACGTGGAACCTGGTAATCCCGCTCCGGTAGGTCGCTCCGGTCCCCTTATTGGGGGCAGAGGGGGCCTTTACACAAAGAAAGGACAGTACTCATGAAGGCATCCATGCATGCCGCAGTATGGCTTCTGATGGCGGTGGTCATCACTGCCCTTGGTGTATCGGCGCAGGCGCAGGAATCGCCGCGCAAGAGGAACGTGCTGTTCATCGCGGTGGACGACCTGCGGCCCTCGTTCGGCGCCTACGGCGGGCCGATCCAGACGCCGCACATCGACAAGCTCGCCGCGCGCGGCACGACGTTCCTGCGGGCCTACTGCCAGCAGGCCGTCTGCTCGCCGTCGCGCACCTCGCTGCTCACCGGCCGCCGGCCCGATACGACCCGCGTGTACGAGCTGCAAACGCACTTCCGCAAGAACCTCCCCGACGTGGTCACCCTGCCGCAGTATTTCAAGCAACAGGGCTATCACACCCAGTCCTTCAGCAAGATCTACCACGGCGGTCTGAACGACCCGCAGTCCTGGAGCGTCCCCCACTGGACGCCGCAGGGAGGCGAGTACCAGAACCCCGAAACGCTGGCGGCGATGCAGAAGGAGCGGGAGCGCCTGCAGGCCGGGGGCAAGGCGCAAACGCAGCGCGTGGTGGAGAAAGACCCGAAGACGGGCCTGCCGCTGAAGATCGCGCCGCCTTCGAACCGCGCCCGGGGGCCGGCATGGGAGTCGTTCGACGCGCCGGACAGCGCCTACCCGGACGGCAAGACCGCCGACAGGGCCATCGAGGTGCTGCGGGAGGTCAAGGACAAGCCTTTCTTCCTCGCGGTCGGTTTCGTCAAGCCGCACCTGCCGTTCGTCGCGCCCAAGAGATATTACGACCTGTACCCGGCGGAGTCGATCAAGCTGCCTCCGAACCGCTTCGCCCCCAAGGGCGCGCCCGCGCTCGCCCTGACCAACTTCGGCGAGCTGCGCGCGTACAGCGACATCCCCAAGCAGGACGCCTCCCTCTCCGCCGAGAAGGCGCGCGAGCTGATCCGCGGCTACTATGCGGCGAGCAGCTTCATGGACGCCCAGGTCGGGCGCGTGCTGGACGAGCTGGAAAAGCTCGGCCTCGCGGGCAACACCGTGGTCGTCCTCTGGGGCGACCACGGCTGGCAGCTGGGCGAGCACGACCTGTGGTGCAAGCACACCAACTTCGAGGTCGCCACACGCTCGCCCCTGATCGTCAGCGCCCCCGGCCAGAAGAACCCGGGCGCCAAGACGCCGGCGCTGGCGGAGTTCGTGGACATCTACCCCACCCTGTGCGAGCTGGCCGGCTTGTCCCGCCCCGACGGTCTGGAGGGGACCAGCCTCGCGCCCGTGATGGCCGACCCGGGGCGCCCGTGGAAGGCGGCGGCCTTCAGCCAGTACCCGCGCGCCAACAAGGTCATGGGCTACACGATGAAGACCGACCGCTACCGCTACACCGAGTGGCAGGACGCCGACAAGAAGACGGTGGCGGCGGAGCTGTACGACCACCAGACCGACCCGGGGGAGAACGTCAACGTGGCGGATCTGCCGGCGCACAAGGATCTCGTCGCCGAGCTCAGCAGGCAGCTGCGCGCCGGCTGGCGCGAGGCCGTGCCCGGCGGCGGCACCCGGGCCGCGGCGGTGAGGAGGTAGCGGCATGCAGGCGGAGCGGGACCTGCCGTCCGTCCGCGCCATCACGCGCGGGCCGAAGTTCCACTGGTTCGGCTACTACGACAAGCTCCAGTTCGACCCGACGGGCCGGTATGTGCTGGGCATGGAGGTGGATTTCGAGCACCGCTCGCCCCGCCCGGACGACGTGATCCGGGTCGGCCTGGTGGACCTGGAGGACGGCGACCGCTGGACCGAGCTGGGCGAAAGCCGCGCCTGGAACTGGCAGCAGGGGTGCATGCTCCAATGGCTGCCCGGCTCGAAAACCGAGGTGCTCTGGAACGACCGGCTAGGCGACCGCTTCGTTTGCCACATCCTGGACGTGAAGACCGGCCGGAAGCGGACGCTGCCCGCGCCCGTCTACACGGTCAGCCCCGACGCGCGCTGGGGGGTCGCCCCCGACTTCCGCCGCCTCAACGACTGCCGCCCCGGCTACGGCTACGCGGGCCTGCCCGACCCGAACCGGGACGCGCCCGCCCCGGACGATGCGGGCATCTGGCGGGTGGATCTTGGGACGGGGCGGCAGCAGCTGCTCCTGTCGTTCGCCGACGCCCTCGAGGTCCCGCTCACGCACGGCGGCGACTGGGCCGGTGCGAAGCACTGGTTCAACCACCTGCTGTATGCGCCCGGCGGGTCGCGCTTCATCTTCCTGCACCGCTGGCGCGGCCCCAAGGAGGGCAAGAACTTCGCGACGCGCATGTTCACGATCGGCGCCGACGGCAAGGACCCGCACTTGCTGGACCCGTACGGCAAGACGTCGCACTTCATCTGGCGGGACCCGCGCCACATCCTGGCCTGGGCCTGGCACCCGTCGCACGGCGAGAAGTTCTACCTGTACGAGGACCGCACCGACAAGGCGCAGGTCGTCGCGCCGGACGTGATGACCGTGAACGGGCACTGCGTGTATCTGCCGGGCAACCGCTGGATCCTGAACGACACCTACCCGGATAGGGAGCGGATCCAGCACCCGTACCTGTACGACACGCAGACGGGGAAGCGTCACCCCATCGGGCATTTTCACGCGCCGCCCCCGTACGCGGGCGAGTGGCGCTGCGACCTGCACCCCCGGTTCAGCCCCGACGGGCGCACGGTCGTCATCGATTCGGCGCACGGCGGCAACGGCCGGCAGATGTACCGGATCGACATCCGCGGGATCGTCGCATAGCGACGAGAGGAGAACCAGCAATGAAGCGGATACCCCTTTGGCAGCGGCTGATCCACGCCGCGGTCTTGTTGCTCCTGGCCGGGGCGGCGTCCCCGGCGCCGGCCCAGGAAGGGGGCGGCGGGGCGAAGCGGCGGCCCAACGTGCTGTTCATCGCGGTCGATGACCTGAACAACGCGCTCGCGACCTACGGGCACCCGCTCGTGAAGTCTCCGAACATCGACCGGCTCGCCCGGGGTGGGGTGCGCTTCGACCGGGCCTACTGCCAGTTCCCGCTGTGCAACCCGAGCCGGGCCTCGATGATGACCGGTCTGCGCCCCGACACGACGCGCGTCACGGGTAACAAGGTCCACTTCCGCACCGCGGTCCCCGACGCCCTCACCCTCCCGCAGCTCTTCAAGAACAACGGCACGGTCGATACGCGTCAGCCACTGATACACGACGAAGCCGGCACCAAGGTTGAGGTGCCCGACCTCCGAGTTGCCCATCTGACCGTCCGGCAAGCCGACAT
>JAUJNC010000470.1 GCA_030446525.1 Armatimonadaceae bacterium | reverse complement strand
CCTGGTTCACCGGGGGCTAGGTGGTCCGGTCGGGCTGCTGCTACACGCGGGGGCAGGGGCGCATCTTCTACGTCAGCCCCGGCCACGAGACGCACCCGGTCTACTACCAGCCCGAGGTGCGCCGCGTGATCGCCAACGCCGCCCTGTGGGTCTACCAGGAGCCGCGCCCGCGCCAAACGCTCACGACCTGCGTCAACTCGCCGGCGGGCTGGTACGAGAAGCCGCCGCAAGCTTCGGAGGGAGGATAGTCGATGGCGACGCACAGAGCGCTCCTGGTCGGAGCCGGGAACATGGGGAAGACCTGGGGCAGGAACCTCAAGGCGCACGCGGACCGGGTGGAGGTCGTGGGCTGGGTGGACATCCGCCCGGACGCCGCCGCAAAAGCCGCCGCCGAGCTGCAGATCTCGCCCACATACACGGGCGTCGATTTGGGCGAGGCGCTCGCCGAAACCAGGCCCGACTTCGTGGTGGACGTGACCGTCCCCGAGGCGCACCGCGACGTGACCGTACAGGCGCTCGCGGCGGGCGTGCCCGTGCTGGGCGAGAAGCCGATGGCCGACACCCTGGAGCACGCGCGCGAGATGGTGGCGGCCTCGGAGCGGGCGGGCAAGCTGTACATGGTCAGCCAGAGCCGCCGCTACGACCCGCAGCTCCATGCCCTGCGCCGCCTGATCGAGGAGCGCGTCGGCCCGCCCGGGATCCTGAACTCCGATTTCTATATCGGCGCGCACTTCGGCGGCTTCCGCGACGAGATGCCCAGCCCGCTCCTGCTGGACATGGCGATCCACACCCTCGACGCCGCCCGCTACCTGTGCGGCGGCGACCCCGTCGCCGTCTACTGCGACGAGTTCAACCCCGCGTGGAGCTGGTACCAGGGCAACGCGTCCGCGACGGCGATCTTCGAGATGACGGGCGGCCTGCGCTACACCTACCGGGGGAGCTGGTGCAGCGAGGGGCGGCACACCAGCTGGGAGGCCGAGTGGCGCGCCGTCGGGCCTAACGGCACGGCGACCTGGGACGGCAAGAACCCGCCCGTGGCCGACGTGGTGACCGAGCGGGGCGCCTTTCTGTCCCAATGCGAGACCCACCCCGCCGAGGCCGCCGACATACCCCGCGGGATCGCCGGCTCGCTGGGCGACTGCCTCAACGCCCTCGAAACCGGTCAGACGCCGATGGGCGAGTGCCACGACAACATCAGGAGCCTGGCGATGGTCTTCGCCGCCATCGAATCCGCCCGAACCGGCCGGCGCGTGCTCATCGGTCCGGGGGTATGAACACCCCTGTGTCGAAGCGCATCGGCAGACCGATTACGGCAACCGTCCTGGCCTCGACGTGCGGGTCCGGTTACTTGTTTCGGAACAGATCACTCTGCACGATCTGGTGCACCAGGCGGCGAACCCCGTAGTTCCCGGACTTCGCTGCTTGAAGGATCTGTTCGATCTGCGCCCGGTCACTGAAACGGACGGGCGCACCGGTCGCATACACCGCGAGCTGCCGGGCCAGATTGCGCGCGACGGTCCCCTCCTCCCGCCGCAGCAATCGCTTGAAATCGCGGATGTTGGCAAAGCGGCGGCCGTCGGGAAGCTCGCCACGGGCGTCTACGGGCAGACCATAGTGAAAGGCAAAGGCCTGGCCGTTCTTGCCGAGGCCCTTTTCGGCGGGCTTCTCCTCCGAGACGCCGCGATAGCGGTCACGCCATCCGCCCATCACGTCAAAACTCTCCAACGCGAACCCTGGGGGATCTATCTTGCTGTGGCACGTCGCGCAGCTTTTGTCGGCGCGGTGCTTATCGAGCTGCTGGCGGATGGTGACCGCGCCGCGGATGTCCGGCTCCACCGCAGCCACGGGCGGCGGCGGGGGAATCTCGTAGCCCAGAATGCGTTCCATGATCCACTTGCCGCGCAGGACGGGCGACGTCGTGGTGCCGTTGGCGGTGACTTTCAGGACGCTGGCCTGCGTCAGGAAACCGCCGCGCGGACTGTCGGGCGGCAGCGTCACCCGGCGCATCGCGATGCCCCTGACCCCCGGCACTCCATAATGGAGCGCGAGACGTTCATTGAGGAAGGTGAATTTAGAATCTACGATATTCCGGGCCGGCAGGTCCCGCCGCAGCAGTTCCTCGAAGAACAGTTGGGACTCCGCCAAGGCCGCCTCGCTCAGCGCATCGTCGAGATAATAGT
>JAUJNC010000469.1 GCA_030446525.1 Armatimonadaceae bacterium | reverse complement strand
CACGTTTCTCCCCTTTTTCCTGCGCGCCGCCCCCCCCCCATACTATATACTCTATCGCGCCGAGTGCGTTGACCCCCACAAAACACCGGAAGTGCGGCGGGATATGGATAGGGGGCGGCCACACGCCCCCCCCCCGCAGGTTTAATCCCGTTCACGGGGCAGCGGGCGCGGCCGGCTGCGCGGGGGCCTCGGGTGCCTTGAGGGCGGCGGTCGCTTTCTCCCAGCCCTCACGGGTGATGCGATGACCTTCGCTGCTTGCCAGCTTGATCAGCCGCGTGCCGTCCGTCCAAAGGTCGTAGACCCCCGTGCGATAGGTTAAGCGCCAGTGGCGCAGTGCGATGCTGTCGCCGTCGGCACGGGCGAGCGACGTGTCCGGCAGGCGCTCCGCCGTGAAGACCGCGCCCGTCGGGTTGCCGGTTTCCAGGGGGAGGTAAGTACCCTGCCCCTTCTCGCCGACGCGTAAGGCGGCCAGCGCTCCCGCCTTCTCCCACAGGTCGGTGGCAAGGTAGTGCGGGAGGAACCAGGGGTCGCCGGTCACGGATGGCGCTTGCGCCTCGCCGGCCGCCAGGCGCCAGCGCAGCTCGGTGGTCGTGATCGTGGCGGCAAACTCCCGCCCGCGAAGGGTGTGCCGGAGCCGCAGGGGGCGATAGGCGGCGTCGGTGGTGACCGATCCGATGGCGCCGCCGTTCTCCCGCTCGATCGTTGTCTCGAAACCCTCCGCGGTGCGCGCGATTCTTACAACCCCGCGCGGGGACGCCAGGCGCGTGACGATGGCTTCCCCTTCCGCGGTGGCGGGCCCTTTCGCTTTCATGGCGACGCCGAGCAGCGGCGCCTCGGCCCGGAGCACCTCGCCCTGCGGTCCCGTATAAAGCACGCCTGCTCCCGCCTCTTTGGGCAGAAAGGGGAGCTCCACCGTGAGTTTAAGTTTGCGCGCCGTCACCGTGCCACCGTCCAGGCTCAGCGGTTCCGTTCCCGCCGCCTCCAGGGTCATGTTTACCAGCCGGGTCAGTTCCGGCCCGAAGTCCACCAGAAGCGCGAAGTGCTGCACCCCGCCCTTGGCAAAGTTGTACCGCTTGCCAATGAAGGCCAGCGCGTCCAGGGACGTCACCACGGGCGCGCCGACGGGCAACGTTCCCGTTTGCTCGGGGATCTGCACGATGAGATTGCCGGCTTTCCGCAGCGCCTCCAGAACGACGGCGGAACCCGCCGGGGTGTGCGCGTCCGTGCGGCAGTGCGTCACCTGCCCTGCCGCATCGATCCGGAGCGCGCAATCGACGCGCGCGATGACTTTCGGGCGTTGTGCGGCCCGGACGCGCACGATCTTCCCCCCACCGGGCGCCTCCATGGTCTCCAGTGTGGCGCGAAGGGTTTCCCCGCCCGGCAGTGTCATCACATAGGAGGGCTCGGCGGCGCGGGTCATCGACTCGCCGGCGAACGCTGGCACGACGGGAGCAAGGGCCAGGAGAGCAAACACTGCGTGAAATCGTAGCATGGGGTCACCTCACGAGCGAAACAGGGCGGGCACACGGCCCGCCCCGGCGTTTTATTCCTTGGCCCAGAACATCGGGCCGGGTTTTTCTGTGACGATGGCCTGTTTGAGGACGTCCAGGGCTTTGTGCAGGCCCTCTTTGGTCGAGAGCAGGCTGTCCTCGTGCTCGATGGACAGGACGTAGTCATAGCCGACCATGCGCAGGTTGGAGACGAAGTCCTTCCACCAGGCGTCGTCGTGGCCGTAGCCGACCGAGCGGAACACCCAGGAGCGTTCCAAAACGTCGCCGTAGGACTTGGTGTCGAGGGTCCCGTTGATCGCCGTGTTCAGCGGGTCGATGCGCGTGTCCTTGGCGTGGGCGTGGAAGATGGCGCCCGCCTTGCCCAGCTCGCGCACCGCCGTGAGCGGGTCGATGCCCTGCCACCAGAAGTGCGACGGGTCGAAGTTCGCGCCGATGTGGTCGCCCGCCGCCTTACGCAGGCGCAGCAGCGTCTCGGTGGCGAACACCAGGAACCCCGGGTGCGCTTCGATGGCGAACCGGGGGTTATGCGCCTTGAGGAAGCGGTACTGCGCGCGCCCATGGCGCCCGGCCAGCTTCCACTGATAGTCAAGGATGTCGCGGAACGCGGCCGGCCAGCCGGGACTAACGGAGGAGGTGTGAATGGCGCGAGGAGAGGGGCGGGAGCAGGCAAGCG
>JAUJNC010000468.1 GCA_030446525.1 Armatimonadaceae bacterium | reverse complement strand
GCACGGAGGCGCAGCGGCAGCACGCAGAGAGGACGAGCGATCCGCTGCTGCGTAGGATTATTGTGTTTTTTTTCATCTCTTTTTTCGTTGCCGTTGTGCCTGGCGGCTGTGAGCTGTGGCGGTAGGCTCCCGGCTTGGCGAAAGCATGAACTGTGGCGGGGTTTGTTGAATGCTTGGTCGGTGGCCAAGGCTGACGAGATCGTGCTTGGGGCAACGAACATCTCCAGGCAGGAGGGACTTGCGATGAATGACGTAGCATGGAGCCGGGCTGTTGTCTCAGGCATTATCGGGCTGCTCTTTGGGCTGGTTGCCACCTACGTAGTGAGCCTGATCTTCCCAACGCCAAACATGGGGTGGAGTCTGATTGCCGTCGGCTTCGCATCCTTTTTCTCCGGCTTTGCCGGCTACGTTGGAGGGGCGAAACAGAGCAGTTGACCGACAGCGAAAAAGCCTACCCGGCTGCCCGAAAGCAGAACGATCTTACGGGTCGGTAAAAGCCAGCGCGCCTAACCCCTGCTGCACCAGACGCGAATGCAGCCCATCACCTGCTTTGCACAGTGACGGCATCTTCGCGCCCTTGAGCTTTATCGTTAGGCAGCGCAGCAACACGAGAACCGGAGTTGTCGACCAAGGCGAAGAAAGATCGGGCCGCGAACGCGGCAGAACGAGGAGGGAACCCATGGCGGAAGACCTCAGAGCACAGGTGCAGAGCTTAACCAAGGAGGTCCAGAACCTCACAAGGGCTATGTCCGGCTTCGCGTCCCGGGAGGAGGTGGATACCGTCCGCCGGCTCGTCACCGTGTTCCAGAACGAGCTGACCCGTTTGGGTGTCAGTGTTGACGCCGCGACACGCAAGTCGAGGGAGATAGAGGGCGCAGTGACCAGGCTGCATGCCCGGCTGGCCGAACTGGAGGGCAGGGCCGGCATACGCCCGCCCAAGCATCCTTAGCCGCCGGTGTTTGGGGCCACGACAGGCTCTGCCGGGGCGCCTTGGAGCGGGGGGCGCATCTGCCGGTCGAACGACACCAACCGCTAGAGCGCGGGCTGCCTAACCCCCGCACTGCACCGGACGGGCACCGGGCCGGTTCTGTCGCCGTTGAAGGCTTGCCGCGGTTCGCCATCCAATGCGGCCCGCCGGTGCGATACTGCCGGGCCTGCCTGGCAAGGTAAGTGGTGCCCGGCGCTGATCTCACCGGCAGACTCGAAGTCTCAGCTTTGCTGAAGCGTCACCGGCACCACTATTATAAGATACAAGCTTTTTCGTTATACGGATCTCAAGACACCAGAGCGCCAGTGACTACTAGGTCAGCCCGATACGACGCGGTGGCGGATTTCTACGAGCAATTCGCGCCCGACGTCTACGAAGACCCACCGATGATCGCGCTCCTCCGTCTCACCGGGGACGTGTCTGGGCTCTGCCTCCTGGACCTCGCCTGCGGACATGGGCGGCTGGCCCGTGAGTTGGCTCGCAGAGGCGGCGACGTCGTCGGGCTCGACATCTCGTCAGCGCTACTGGACAAGGCGCGAGCGCACGAGAAGGCGAGTCCCATGGGCATCGTCTATGTGCACGCCGACGCCGCGTCGCCTGAGGCACTAAAGGGGGAAGTGTTCAACGGGGTTGTATGCAGCTTCGCGGTATCGGACATCGATGACCTAGACGGGGCGCTCGCGAGCGTCGCGCGGGTTCTGCGCCCGGGCGGATTCTTCGCCTTCTCCATGCTGCACCCGTGCTTTCCAGGGTGGGAGTCCAAGCAGGCGAACCCCAGTTGGCCGCCCGGGCGCGGCTACTATGACGAGCGATGGTGGCTTGCCGACGGCCCGCCCGACGGCCTGCGGCCCAAGGTGGGCGCGAACCACCGAATGCTGTCGACCTACCTGAACACACTCGCCCGGAACGGGCTAGTCGTGGAGGAGGTCAGCGAGCCCGCGCCGCCGCCGGAATGGACCAACGAGGCGCCCAGCACAGGCCCAGTACCGGTCTACCTCGCGGCCCGATGTCGGAAACTAGCCGTATAACTCGGCGCTGCAGCCGACGCTTCGCGCGGCCGAGCTAGGGGCGTTATGCTGCATATTCAATCGGGGTCGCATCCCATGCCGCGTCTCTTCATCGCCGGGAATCTTTGGCTCGTCGTAGCGCTCGTGATGGTGCTCGGACGCAAGACCGCTCGGACTCCGCCGACCATGTAT
>JAUJNC010000467.1 GCA_030446525.1 Armatimonadaceae bacterium | reverse complement strand
CGGCGTACCTCCCCGCCACCGCGTCCGCCATCGCCGCGACCACGCCCAGGTCGTGCGTGATCAGGAGCACGGCCATGCCCGGTTCCCGCTGTAGGTCGCCGATCAGGCGCAGGATCTGGGCCTGCACGGTCACGTCCAGCGCCGTCGTCGGCTCGTCGGCGATCAGCAGCTTCGGCGCGTTCGACAAGGCGATCGCGATCATGACGCGCTGGCGCATGCCCCCGGACAGCTCGTGCGGGTACAGGCGCATCGCCCCCGCCGGGTCGTCCAGGCCGACGCGCGCAAGGAGCTCGGCGGCGCGCCGCGCCGCCGGGCCGCGCGCCATGCCGTGGACCCGCATCGCCTCGGCGACCTGCCAGCCGACGGTGAACGTCGGGTTGAGGCTGGTCATCGGCTCCTGGAAGATCATCGCGATCTCGCGCCCCCGGATCTGGCGCATCTCGTCCCAGGTCCGGTCCAGAAGGTCGGCGCCCTCGAACAACACGCGCCCGCCTTCGATGGCGCCCGCCGGCTCCGGCACGAGCTGCAGCAGCGACAGGGCCGTCATCGACTTGCCGCAGCCCGACTCGCCCACGATCGCCAGCGTCTGGCCCGGCGCGACCGTGAAGCTGACCCCGTCCACCGCCCGCGCCACGCCCTGCGGCGTGCGGAAATAGGTCCGCAAGTCCTCGACCTCGAGCAGGGGGCGCGCCATCACCCGCTCCGGAGCCGGGGGTCGATGGCGTCGCGGAGCGCGTCGCCGAGCACGTTGAAGGCGAGCACCAGCAGGAACAGGGCGGCGGAGGCGGAAACCAGGTTCCACCAGATGACCGGCTCGCGCGCCAGCTCCAGCCGCGCCGCGTCGATCATGTTGCCCCAGCTCCCGACGCCCGCCTCGACCCCCAGCCCGAGGTAGGACAGGATCGCCTCCGACAGGACCAGCCCGCTCAGGCCGAGCGTGACCGAGATGATGACCAGGGGCAGCAGGTTGGGCAGGATGTGGCGCACGAGGATGCGCCCGTGGCCCAGGCCCAGGGCGCGCGCGGCCCGCACGTACTCCCGGTCGCGGTGCTTGAGCGTCTCGCCGCGCACCAGCCGGCAGAGCCCCACCCAGCGCGTCACTCCCAGGGCGATGCACAGCTGCGCCAGGCCCCGCCCCAGCACCAGCAGCAGGGCGATCAGCAGCAGGATGCCCGGTACCGAGTCCAGCACGGTGTACACGTACTGGATCGCGTCGTCCACGCGCCTGCCGAAGTAGCCGGCCGTCATCCCGAACAACAGGGCCAGCGGCGTCACGATCAGCGAGGTCAGACCGCCGACGACCAGGGCCGTGCGGCACCCCTTGAGCGTCCGGTACAGCACGTCCTCGCCCACGCCGTCCGTGCCCAACAGGTGCTTCGCCCGCAGCCGCTGCGGCGTGGGCTCGCCCGTGGTCGTCGCCGCGAGCGGCGCCGAGTAGGTGCGCTCCTTGGGGCGCTCGAACAGGCGGTCGACGACGGTGCGGCGCGGCGCGCTCTTGCCGTCCCGCCAGCCGATGCTGTCCAGCAGGGCGACCAGCCCGTACAGGCCGATCACGGCGAGCGCCGCCACCGCCAGGCGGTTGCGCCGCAGCCGGCGGTACGCCTCCGCCCAGAGCGGCTCGCGCCCCGCCCGGAGGACCGCGAACAGGAGCAGGGCCACCACGGCCAGCGGCGCGACGTTCTCCAGAAAGGCGTTGATCATCGGGGTATAGGGACAGTATAACGAGTTCCGCCCGGTTGCGCAACCACACCGCCGGGCTTGACGCCTTCTCCCCCCAATGGCTATACTAAACGCATCGGAGTGACGCAAAGCGAGAAGGAAAAGAAGCGATGGAACCGGCTACCCAATCGAAGGCGATCGAAGCGCACCTGACGGAGGAGCGCGTTTTCCCGCCCAGCGACGAGTTCAAGGCGCAGGCGAACATAAACGACCCGGCGGTCTACGAGCGGGCCGCCGCCGACCCGGAGGGCTTCTGGGCCGGGTGGGCCCGGCAGCTCGAGTGGATCAGGCCCTGGGACACGGTGTGCGAATGGAACCCGCCGCACGCCCAATGGTTCGCGGGGGGGCGGCTCAACGTGTCGGCCAACTGCCTCGACCGGCACCGGAAGACGGCGCGGCGCAACAAGGCGGCGATCGTCTTCGAGGGCGAGCCGGGCGACACGCGCGTGCTGACCTACCACGACCTGTGGCG
>JAUJNC010000466.1 GCA_030446525.1 Armatimonadaceae bacterium | reverse complement strand
GTCAAGATCCTGTTCGGTGTCAACGGCGCGCCGGCGGCGCACTGCGGGCGACCTCCCGAAAAAGCCTGCCATAACTCGTTCTGATCGTGTTCAGGTCCCGCTCCGTTACTGATCGGAAGCGCCGTGGCAGGTACGAGCCGTCCGCACGAACATAGCGCATGGTCACGCCGTACATCAGGTCGTCTGGATAATCGCTGTGGCCGTTGATGCCGAGCGCGTGCCCCCACTCATGGGCGGCAACCTCCACGAGATCGCCCCGTGTGGTCTTGCCCACGGCCAGCACCATGTTTGCCCGGACAAGCCGGCGGCGGCCTCGAACGCGTTGTTCCGTTATCTCCGTTCGGCCAACCACGCCTGGCTCGTCCGGCACGCCGTCCTTCACGTAGTCATTGGCGATGAAGCGCACCGTGACGTCCGCCTGGGCGGGTGTGTTTACCAGACGATAACCGAGCACGCCGTTCGTGCCCCGCACCCACTGGTCGAAGCCTGCCCGAGCCGCCCGTTCCCGATCCGGCGTGTACGCGGTCCCGTTGGGAGCAACAAAAACGCGCAACGGGAATCGGCGCCACTGCAGCAACTCCTTCATTTCCGGACCGCCCGCATAATTCGGCGCGAACTTTCCTGGGGCCATCACCGGTGGAGCCACCACCGGCGCCACTGCACCCGATGGCCCGGGCAGGACCGGTCCGCACGCGCCAAGGCAGCTGACCAGAGTCAGGAGGAACAATACAAAGAGGCAACTTCGCGTCCGCATACCAATCAAGTACGACGAAACGGCGCCTGCGGTCACCCGTCCGCCTCCCCTGGAGCCGGCCCCGGTCCGTTGTAAAATGCAGGCAGGATTGACTTCCCGCGCGGGCGCAGGTGTCGTGCAGGCGCAGGTGCCGTCTTGACCGAAACATCGCGCAGCGCGTCGGAAGGAAGCAGTGACCGCGAGGAAGAAGTCGTCTCCAAGGAAGAAGATGTGTAAACAAGTCATGAAGCGCTGCAAAGTTTCTCCTGTACTGTTCCTGGCGTCGAGTTTTCTTGTCACCCTTTTGGCGGCCATGGCTCCCCGCGCAGGCGCGCAGCAACAGGGAAACCCCCGCCCTCCGGCCGACATTCCGGACCCGGTGGTGCTGGCGGCGGCGGTCGCTCAAAGCCCGAAGCAGATCCTGGTCAACTTCGACCAGGAAAACCTGTCCCAGTGGGGGCGCGCCTCCAGCCATGCGCAATCCCGGGCGACGTACGAGCTGGTCCCGGTCCCGGACGGCGGCAAGGCCTTGCACGCGGTCATTCCCGACTTCGCGGAATGGGACAACATAGACAAGACCTTCACGAAATCGCCGTTCCCGGAAGGGCACACGCTCACCTGCTTCCGCGCTAAAGGCAGACCCGAGACCCGGCAGCTGGCGCTGGAATGGCAGGAAAAAGACGGTTCGCGTTGGATCGCGACGGTGGATTTAACGACGGAGTGGAAGAACTACGCCCTACCTCCGGAAGCGTTCCGGCCCTGGCTGCCGCCGGCGGGGCGCGGCGGTCCCGGAGATCGGCTGCGGGTCGAGAACGCCCGCCGTTTCTTGATCGGTCTGGCCGTCTCGCATACGAATCTCACGCCCGGTTTTCAGGAGTTCTGGTTCGATGATCTGTGCACGGCGTCTGCCCGACCGGCCACGATCACGCTGAAAGGCGTCGTGACGACCGTGGTGGACGCGGAAACCCTGATGATCCGCGGCATCGGAAACGTGCGATTGATCGGGGTGACTGCCCTGCGCGATCCGCGGCGCAAGCCGCGGCCCGATGATGACGTTTTCGGCGAGGAGGCGGATCGGGCGACGCGTCGTTTGGCGGCCGGTCATCGGGTGCGCGTGGAGGTGGAGCAGCCGCACGACAGAACCGGCAGACCGGTCAGCGGCGGCGCCCCGTCCCTGGCATGGGTGTTCCTGGAAGACGGTACGCTCCTCAACGAGCAGCTGGTCCGCCGCGGTTATGCCCGAGTCCGCTCGCTTCCGGAAAGCGCCCGATTCGCGGCCCGCTTGAGGGCCGCCGAAAGAGAAGCCCGGGCCGCCGGGCGGGGACTGTGGCCGGCGCAAAGGCGGTAATTCCCGCGACGGCAGCCTTTGCTTTCTACGCGCCGTCGGTGCGCCGCGCGCGAGCCACGGCCTCGACGAAGGAAGCGGCAAGCGCGCTCAGGCCCTCCCAGTCGCCGCTTTGGAGCAGATCCTTGCGCACCAGACT
>JAUJNC010000465.1 GCA_030446525.1 Armatimonadaceae bacterium | reverse complement strand
GCCCGAGCGGGCACCCCCGGCCGCTCTGCCCGTGCAAGCACGGCTGTGCTGCCCACTCTCGAACCGGAAACGGACAGAAGATGGGTTTCCTGACCCGAGGCGCGCGGAACGTGCGCCAGATGCAGATGGTCCTGACGGCCAAACAGTTGCGAAAGTACGCCTCTTTCGTCAACCGCCGCGTGCGCAGGCCACTGGCTCGTTGTTCCACGCGCACACCGGCCATCATCACACCCCCGTGCTGTTGGCCGTCGCGGACCTGCGGCTCCAGAACAACGCCAAACGCCCGCCAGTGACCCGGAGCCGCCGTCGCGGAACGCGGAGCGGAAAGGAACCGAAATGACGCCATTTTTTCGAAGACTTCGCGCTCTCTGCTCGTGGTCAGTCCTGTCGTGGTTAGTATTGACGATGATGGCCGCCGCCCCCGCCGCGGCTCAATTAGAGATACGCGACATCAAGGCCGCCTACGGGCCGCTGGGGCCGGAGCGCACATCGCTTGCAGTGGTTCCCGGTGACGAGGTTGTCTTTCGCTACACGATAGCCGGCATCCGAACTGACGAGGCCGGCAGTGCCCGGGGCGAGTTGCGGCTGCGGCTCACCGGTGCTGAGGGCAAGGTCCTCATTGACAACATGGAGGCCCTCGGCGGGGTGCTTGCCTTGGGCGGTCAGACGCTGCCCGGCACGGCCCGGGTGAGTTTCGGACCCGACACGCCGGCCGGCGACTACACGCTCCGCGTGACCATCCGCGACACGCTGGGCGCGGCCTCCGCTTCCTTTGAGCGGAAGTTGACCTGTACGAAACCCGCCTTTGCCCTGGTGCAGATAAACTTTTCGCAAGACGAAGCGGGCGATATCGCCTCTGCCGTGGGCGGCACGGTGGGCCAGACGCTTCATGTTCATTGCAAAGCCGTCGGCTTTGCGCGCACCGCCGCGGCCAGGCCGCGCGTGGTCTTCACCCTGCAGGTGTCGGATACCGACGGCAAGCCGCTGATTCCCCGGCCGGTGCGGGCCACGTTCGCTCCCGAAAATGCGGAGCAAGCCGCCAATATCGAGTTGGTGGACTTCAACGGCCGGCTCGTGCTGAATCGCATCGGCGAGTTCCGCCTGCACCTGAGCGCGATGGACGAGGTGAGCAAGCAAACGGCGGAGTTCGTGACGCCGCTGCGTGTCACCGCTCCGTAACCGGGCGGAAAGCGGCTGCCCCGTTTCCGGGCCGCTCCAACTTTCGTTGGAGGGATACCGCCTCCTCTTGGCGGACCGTTCTTTTCTCCCTTTCGCCACGGGAAAGTGTGAACCTGCGGGCGATGGCGTCCGGCCCGCGCCGACCTATAATCGAGCCAACATGAACGGTTCACCAGCCCCGGTCCCTTGCGGACCGCGCCCGGGTTGAGAACTCGAAGGAGACCCCAAATGAACGCTTCCCGCCTTTTGTCCCGCACCATTATCTCCCTGGCCGCTGTGGGCCTGCCGCTGCTCGGCGAGGTCAGCCTGCCTTTCGCGTCCGCCCGGCCCGCCCTCGCTCAGCAGGAGGGACTTGAAGCGGCGAAAACCTCGCGTCTGGTCGCCGCGCTTGCGTTGCCCGACGGCGGCTTTCGCGCCACCAGCGGCGAACACGTCGCCCAGTTCTAGGGCGCGCTCGACAACATGGCCAAGCTGAACAAGGGCCGCGTCCGCCGGGTGGAGGTCGTTATCTGGCGCGGCGGCGACGCGCCCAAACGCGCGCTGCCCGGCCTGCTGAAAAAGGCTGGCTAGAACTACGCGCCCCAGCCGACCGCCGAAACTGACGCCGGCAAGGCCACGCTGTTCGCCTCCGTCCACGACACCAAAAAGAACGAACTGATGGGCCTGCGGATGGAGCAAAACAACGCCATCCTGCTCGCCTGGGGTGTTTTCACCCCCGACGGCGCCAAAGAAGACGACACCAACGACGGCGCGGGCGGCGACAGCGCGCTCGGCCAGGCGCTGCGGCGCGCCGGGGCCGCCGCTCCCGCCGAGCACGCGCCGGAGGCCGCCCCCAAAGCCGCCCGTCGCGGCGGCAACGCGGACGACGGAGCGCTTGCCGCCAACGCCATCGTTCTCGAACTCGACGCCAGGGGTTACACGGTCCACGTCATGGGCAAGGCCATGCCCCGGATTCCCGCCTTCCCCCGGCTGGCCCCCCATCCCGGCTTCGGGCGCGGCTACGTAGACGACACGACCGGCCAGCCGCTGGCGGGAGCCACACT
>JAUJNC010000464.1 GCA_030446525.1 Armatimonadaceae bacterium | reverse complement strand
GGTCGGGTTGGGCGAGCGCATGGCGGGTGCGCCCTCGTACTTGTTTTCTTCGTAGTAGCGGGCATAGTCGTCGCGGTAGGCCGGGAATGCCGCCTTTGCCGCCGCGATGAGCGCCGCTTCTTCGCCCGAAGCGGGGTCCCAGTCCACGAACAGCGGGCGCACTTTGGTACGAACGAAATGGTCGGGGCAGCTTGTGCCCTGCCAGGCGAGCGCCTTCGCCCGAGCGCTTCCCACAAAGCGGAGCACCTCGTCGCTGCCGTCGAAATGGCCTATGACATTGCCGACCGCACCGCGCAGGACCGGCATCAGAACATCGGCGAGCTTGCCCCGGTCGGGCCGGGGCGAAACCGTTCCCCCGCCGAAAAGCTGTTCCCCCGCCGCTTCGATGCGCGGCAAAACGTACTGCCCGATCTTGTCGAGCACGCGCAGCGTGCTCAGATAGCTTTCCTTGCTCGTGTCTCCCCAGGTGAACAGGCCGTGCGAACCGAGCAGGATGCCGTCGGCGTCCGGGTTTTCCTGAACCGCCCGTTCCAGCCACAAGCCCAGTTCAAAGCCGGGTCGCTTCCAGGGCAGCCACACCAGCTTGATTCCGGTCTCCTTGTGCAGACGCTCCAACTGCGCAGGGCCGTTGGCGCAGGCGGCAAGGGCGATAGCCCAGTCCGGATGCAGGTGGTCTACGTGGCGGAACGGCAGAAATGCATGAAGCGGCGTATCGATGGAGGCGGCGCGCGGGTTGTTCTCGAACGTGCAGACCGGGTACAGGTCCACCATCTCGTCCTCGTGCTCCACGCCCCGGTAGCGCCGCTTCAGCGCGTTCAGCTTGTCCATATACAGCGTCGCGAAGCCATCACGCTTGATCGTGCCCAGGTCGCCGCCGCTGCCCTTTACCCACAGTACGTCTACGGTTTCACCGGTCAGCGGGTCCGGCGACGGCACCTTGGCGGACGTGTTGCCGCCGCCGAAGTTCGTCAGCCGCTTGTCGCTGCCCAGCAGATTCGAACGATAGCGCAGCAGGTCCGGCTCATCCATCCCTGCCGTCTCGGCATCGTTCCACAGGTCCTTCAAATAACGCAGTTCCAATTCACTCTCCTCGGTTTATTATGTCGCCCGCCGCTCGATATGCGCGCCAAGAGAGCGCAAACGCACTTCCAATCGCTCATAGCCACGGTCTATCTGGCTGATGTTCTGGATGGTACTGACGCCATGCGCCGCGAGCGCCGCGATGACCAGCGCCATGCCCGCGCGGATGTCGGGCGACACCAGCTTTTCGCCGTGCAGGCGCGAGGGGCCGATAACTACCGCGCGGTGCGGGTCGCACAAAACGATGCCCGCACCCATCTCGACCAGGCTGTCCACGAACACGAGCCGCCGGTCGAACATCTTCTGGTGAACGAGTACGGTGCCCCTCGCCTGGGTCGCGACGACGAGCGCGATGCTGATCAGGTCGGGCGGAAAGCCCGGCCAGGGCATGTCATCGATCTTGGAAATGGCCCCATCGAACTCAGACCGGACATGCAGGTCCTGTTCCCCCGGCACCACGATGTCGTTTCCCTCGTCCTGCCAGCACACGCCCAGCCGCCCGAACATGATGCGTGTCATCCGGTGCTCTTCCGGGCGGGCATTTTGAATCCGCAGGCTGGAGCGCGTGGCGGCGGCAAGCCCGATCAGCGAGCCGACCTCCATATAGTCCGGACCGATGGCGTAGGTCGTACCGTGAAGATTGTCCACACCCTCGATAATGAGATTGTTCGTTCCGACGCCCTGGATACACGCGCCCATCGCATTCAAACAGCGGCACACATCCTGGACATGCGGTTCTGAGGCGGCGTTGGCGATGGTGGTCGTGCCTTCGGCGAGCACGGCGGCGAGCACCGCCTGCTCGGTGCCGGTGACACTCATCTCATCCAGAAACAGGTCACAGCCCCGGAGCCGTTTCGCCCGCAGGGTAAAGCGGTCCGGAGCCACCTCGATCTCCGCGCCCAGCGCTTGAAGGGCCAGAAAATGCGTGTCCAGTCGCCGCCGCCCGATGCGGTCGCCGCCGGGCCGCCCGATGGTGACATGGCCCCGGCGCGCCAGCAGCGGCCCGGCCAGCAGCGGCGCGGTGCGTATCCGCCCGCTGAGTTCGATGTCCGGCTCACTGTTGCCTACCGCGCTGGTTGCCAGCGTACAGGCTCCCTCCGCGCCGACATCGGCATCTACCCCCATGCGGGCGAGCAGCTCCA
>JAUJNC010000044.1 GCA_030446525.1 Armatimonadaceae bacterium | reverse complement strand
TCTCGGTCGAGCGGGGCAGCAGGTCGGGCCGGGCGATGTTCAGCCGGTCGAGGTCTTTCAGGATCTCGGCCTCATAGAAACGGGCGATCTCGTAGGGGTCCTTGTTCTCGCGCCGCGCCGCCGTCTCCATCTTGTCCTCGCCCGCGTCCGCGTCCGAGGTCATGTGCCCCACGTCGGTAATGTTCGTCACATGGGTCACCTCGTAGCCGCCCATGCGCAGCGTGCGCGCCAGCAGGTCCTCGAACAGGAACGTCCGCAGGTTGCCGATGTGGGCGTAGTTATAGACCGTGGGCCCGCAGGTGTAGAGACCCACGCGCCCCGGCGTCATCGGCTCAAACTTCTCTTTTTTTCGTGACAGTGTGTTATAGATAAAGATGTCCATACTCCAACCGTTATCCTAGCGGCCCTTCCCCCACCTCGTGGGGGAGCGCCTCGGCAGACTGAGTGGGGGGGCGGGGGCCCGAAACCGCCTGATAAAACAGGGTCTGCTGCGCCCAGCCCGCCCGCGGGCCGAAGCGCTCCCGGAACGCCTCGCCGACGCGGGCGTAGGTGGCCGGTGTCAGCGACCGGCCCGCCAGATCCGGCACGTAGCGCGCGCGGGCGATGCGCCAGATGTGCGTGTCGACGGGGATCGCGTCGTCCTTGTCCAGCGAAAACAGGCAGACGCAGTCCGCTATCTTTTCCCCGACGCCGAAAAACCCCATCAGTTCCCGTTTACAGGCCGCCCGGGACTGTTGCCGCAGCGAGGCAAGCCACCCGTCCGGCAGGAGCGACACCACCCGCGCGGCCTCCACGACCCGCCTGGCCCGGAACCCCAGCCCCAGGCCGCGCAGCGCCCCCTCGTCCGCCCCGGCCAGCCGCGCCGCCGGGGGGAACGCCGCCAGCGGCATGCCGCGCAGGGCGGGCAGCGGCGCGCCGTAGGCGCGCGTCAAGGAACGGAGCATGCTGCCGATGCGGGCTATGGGGGCAACCGAGGCGCAGAGGAACGAAAAAAAGCACTCGTGGGGGTCTTGCCGCAGCAGCCGGACACCCGGCTGGCGCGCCCAGGATTGGGCAAAACAGGCGTCCGCCGCGCACCACGCTTCCGCCAGAACGGGCAGGTCCACCTCCCCGAGCCGCAAAAACTCGCGCACCGCCGACTCGCCCCCCGGCCCGTCCGCCTCCCACCACAGCGCGCCGCCCTTGGCCTGGAAGAGCCGCACCCGTCGCCGCCCGACCGCCCCCGCCCAGGCCCCGTCCTCGTCCCGCGTCCAGCGGAACACCTGGCCGCTGGTGAGCGTCGCCGCCAGATCCAGATCCTCGCGCCGCAGACCGGCAATGCACCCGGACTCCACGGCCTCATTATACCACGCGGTCAAACCGGAAACTTTTTCATGCCAGACGTATGGCAGGTGTGGCATAACCTTGGGGACGCCGCCGGGAATACACGGCGGCGTGATGCAACCGTGAGGAGACCGCTCCCGTGCGGAAAAACGAAGATACAGAAAAGACACGAGTCATCAAGCAGTCGGTCCTGGCCGACGTTTCCTGCGTTCTGGCCCGCGCCGGCGGCGCGGACATCGACCCGAAGCAGGCGTTCCAGGCGTCCCGCAACATCTGCGAGATCCTGTTCGCGCACCCGCACGCGCCCAGCCCGGAGATCCCCAAGATGTTCTGGGAGACGCCCCTGGGACGCGCGGTGGGTGTTTGCTGCGGCAACACCCTGGACGAGCCGCGTGTCAAGACGACGCTGCGCATCCCCTTCTCGGTGCGCGAGCGGCTGCGCCTGGAGGCCGAGGCGCTCAACAAATCGCTGACCGAGCTGATCACCGAGAAGCTGGCGAAATAAGGGGAGGGTGCGGGGACCCGTTGATCACCCGCGCGGCGCAAGCTCCGCGGCGCCGACCGCTTTGTATATCTCCGCCAGGATCAGGACGAAGAACAGGCCCGCGGTCCAGCCGCCGACCACGTCGGAGAACCAGTGCACGCCCAGGTAGACGCGGCTGAGGCTGATGCCGGCGGCGACGGCGACCAAGGCGGCGGTCCAGAACAGGCGCGGTTTCCTTCGGGGGATGTGGACCCAGGCCAGGAACGCCAGAAAGCCATACACGATGGTCGAGCCCATGGCGTGACCGGAAGGGAAGCTCAGCCCGACGGCGGGCAGTATCACGGTGACCAGGCTATCCGCGGGGCGGGGGCGGCCGATCAGCTCCTTGGCCAGGTGGTTCAGGGGCAGCCACAGCAGCGTCGCCACGCACAGCCACGCCGCCCACGGGCGCCTGGTCCGGAAGAAGACCACGGCGGCGCACAGCTCCAAAGCGACCAGAGTGCCGATGCTTCCCAGGTAGGTGATCCCCCCGGCGATCCGGTTCAGCGGATCGCTTGCCGCCTGCTGGATCGTTCGCGTGATCCTCTGGTCGATGCGCAGCAGCCCTGGCGAGTGGATGACGAGCGAGAGCACGAAGAAGACGCCGAACAGCAGCGCGATACAAAGGATCGCGCGGTTCTCGCGAACCCACGCGAGGCGCCCCCGCAGACGCTGCGCCCGCGCCCTCACAACCGCTCCACCAGAACCTTCAGCGCGCGCGGCTGCGCCGTGATCGTCACGGGCGTCGTTCCGACAACCTTGTCGTCGCAATGCACGTTCATGCGATGGCGCGATTCTATACGCACCTCCTTGGCCCGCATGGTCGATACCTTGGGCAGGTTCGTATGCACCTGCGCCCGGAACGCCCGGTAGTACGGGATCAGCTCGCTCAGCTTGAGATCGCCGAGGACGACGACATCCAGCTCGCCATCGGTCAGCCTCGCTCCGGGCGCGACGGGGATGGCATAGGCCATGCGGTACGTGTTGGCGACGATGCACATGGTCGCGCGCTCGATGTGGGTCTCGCCGTCCAGGATCAGCCGCAGGCGGCGCGCCCGGAGCGAAAGCGCAACGCGCAGCATCGTGTAGAACGCCCGGGGGATGTTCTTGTTGGTGCCCGCGCCGTAAATGGCCAGGGCGTCGGCGAATATGCCGACACCCGCCGCTTCCGTGAAATACCGGTCACGGATCTTGCCCAGGTCCACTTCGCGGACGACCCCATCCAGCAGCACGCGCAGCGCGGAGGGAAGGTCCTGCGGCAGGCGCAGAGCGGTCGCAAAGTTGTTGGCGGTGCCCTGGGGGATGATGCCCAGAACGGTCTGGGAATGCGCCAGCTCCTGCACGGCGAGCGCCACCGTCCCGTCGCCGCCGGCAACGGCCACCCTTTCGGCGCCCTGGGCGACCCGCCGCCGGATGGCCTGGCGCATCTCCTCGGCGGATCCCGTGCCGATGACCTCGGCTGCAAGGCCGATCTCTTCCACCATCTGGCACATCTGGTCCACACTGGCCGTGGGGTGAAGAGCCCCCGCCCTGTTGTTCATGAAGATTGTGCAGGCCCGTGGCCTGTCAGTCGGCGCGCTCATGGGCTACCTCCGCTTTGACTCTGCGTTCGCCTTCTTCGCCTCCGCCGCGCCGCGCCAGCCGAAGAAGTAGACGATGCCGCCCACAACGGCGGCGAACAGTATAGTGCCTATCCGGAAGAGCACCACGGCCGCGGCGGCCTGGTTGAGCGGAACGCCAGGCGCGGCGTCCAGGACGCCTACCATGCCCGCCTCGGTCACCCCGACGCCGCCCGGCATCGCCGAGATGCGCCCGAGCAGCGAGGGCAGGGTGAAGGCGAGAAGCTCGGTCGCGTAGCCCACCTTCGCGCCCAGCCCGCGCAGCGTCAGGTCCAGCGCGACCACCATCAGCGCGACGGCGATCGCGGCGTTGGCGACCGCGCCGAGCAGAACGCCGGGCGAGGCCATCTCTTTCAGCGAGTCCAGGAAGCCGCGCCAATAGCCCAGCAGCTTCGAAGCCTGCCCAGGATCTTCTCGACGACGCCGAGCAGCCACGTCCGCGTCGCCTCGATGCCCAGCAACACACTCAGGACCGCCAGGATCGTGAGCAGGATCAGGACGGGCTTAGGGGCGTCGTCGAACCTGAGGGCGGAAACGAGCGAGCAGAGGATCAAAACCCCCTGATCCGTGGCGCTCGACAGCGCGATCGCGGCCGCGCTGTCTTCGACCGGCACGCCCGCCTGCTCCAGGATCGCCGCCCGCGCCGCGATCCCGCCCGGCAGCAGGGTCGCGGCCTGCGCGGCGACGTAGCCGCGCAGGACGACCGAGCGGCTGGTCTTGGTGACCAAACGCAGCTGATAGGTGAACCGCCACGCCTTGATGAGCACGTAGCCGCCCGTGAGGAGGAGGATGAACGGCGCGTACACCCAGTCGAAACGCCGCAGCGCCCGCGCGAACTCGTCCCCGTTGACGTATTTCATCCCGGCAACGACCAGCCCCGCAAGCACCGCCGCGTGCAGGGCGTACTGAAAATACCTCTTACGCTTTTTCATGGGCGTGACGATAAACAGCCACTTCTTGCAAAGCACTGCAAGATCTGTGCCGGCGCATAGCCAGGCTGCTTATCATCACGGTTATACCCTGGCAGCAGGCTTTTCATGCCGGAAATCAGCAAAAAGGCAGCCGAACTTTCCCTTCGGTCGCCTGCCACGCCCTGGGGAGGGGGGATGATCTTACGGCGTGCCGCTCTGCGCCGTTTGTTGTACGTCCCCGGTCTCTTTGCGCAGCGCCTCGAGGCGGCCGCGCAGCCGCTCGGCCGACTCGGCGTGTTCCGGCTTTCCGTACAGATTGTCGCGCTCGCCGGGGTCCTTCTGCAGGTCGTACAGCTCCCACTCCTCCGGCGCTTCGAAGTAGTGGATCAGCTTGTAGCGCTCGGTGCGGACGCCGCGGTGCTTGCGGACGCTGTGCGCGCCGGGGAACTCAAAGTATTCGTATAGCCAGTCCTTGCGCCAGCCGGCCGCATCACCCCTGAGCAGCGGGACCACGCTGCGCCCGTGCATCCTCTTGGGAGCGGGCACGCCCGCCAGATCGAGCACGGTCGGCGCGATGTCGGTGTTCAGCACCATCTGCGAAGGGGTCGAACCCGCCCTGGCCAGTTTGGGGTAGCGCAGCAGCAGCGGCACGCGGATCGACGGCTCGTGCATCAGGCGCTTGTCGAACAAGCCCCACTCGCCCAGGAAGAAGCCGTTGTCCGACGTGTACAGGATCGCCGTGTCGTCCAGAGCGCCGGTCCGCGTTAACGCGTCGAGGACGCGCCCCACGTTCTCGTCGACGGCCACCAGGGTCGCGTAGTAGTCCTTGGCCATGGCGTCGAGCGAAGTGGCGTCGGGGGAGTCGCCGATCTTGTTCTCGGCGTCCGCGAACGCCCGGGGCTTGCCCGGATAGCCCTTCCCCCGGTCGTCGAACGTGTCGGGCTTGGGGATGGTGACGTCCCTGAACAGGTCCGCGTGGCGCGGCGCCCGGACCCAGGGGCGGTGCGGGGCTTTAAACCACAGGAACAGGGCGAACGGCTTGTCGTGCTTCCGTTTGATCCAGTCTACGGCCTTCCCCGTTATCACATCGTCCATGTAGCCCTCGTAGGGCTTGTCCTCGCCATTGACTCCCTCGGCGATCACGGGCTTGAGTATAGTTGCCCTGCCCCTGGAAGCCGAAATAGTAGTCCCACGTGCGATCGCGCAGCGCCCCGGCGACGTGCGACTTGCCGCAAAAGGCGACCTCATACCCCGCCCGCCGGAGCAGGTCGGGCAGAAGCGGCTGATCCGCCGGTATCCGCCGGTTCTTGTTGTCGATCACCCCGTGGGTGTGCGAGTACACCCCGGTGAGCAGCGTCGCGCGGCTGGGGGCGCACAGCGCGTTGGTCACGAACATGTTGGGGAAGCGCACCCCCTCACGCGCGATCCGGTCCATGTTGGGCGTCCGCAGTATTTTGTTGCCCGCGCAACTCATCGCGTCGGCCCGCTGGTCGTCGGTCATCATGATGATGATGTTCGGTCGGGCGCTGCCCGCGGGCCGGTCTTGGGCGCGTGCCGCCTCCGGCAAAACCCACGACATGATATGGGCGACGGCAAACACGGCAAAGCCTATCTTACCTGGCATCGCTTCTCCTATCGTTCTGTCGCTTCTTCTCGAACCTGTGCCGCATACGCTGCCCTCCTCATAGGGCCACGTTGTCACCCCCTCGCTACACGCATACGGGCGGTGCGAGAACGGCGAGATCGGAGTACTCCATCGGCTGGAGCTTGTCGAACTCGGCTTGTGCCACCTTAAGGAACTGCCACATCGCCCCGGTCAGCAGCGTAGTGTTCTCGCACCAGATGTGCGCCGCACGATCCTTGTGCGCCACGTCGATGTCCTCGCGCCCCATCGTACATCGTATTGGAGCAGGCGCAGGTCGCTGCGCCCAGCGTAGCGCTCCACCAGGTCCTTCTGGCACCGTGCCTGGGCGACCTCGAACAGGTAGATCAGCGTCTCGACCGCCTCGTGCTGCCCTCAATGGTACTCAAACCTGCGCTCATCCGGCAGCCGGTGATCGGTCTTGAACCAGTAGTTCAGCAGCGTCCGGGTCGTGCCCGTCACGCCTTTATAACCGCCGCCCCGCCACTCGTCTACGGCTCTACGGCCTTGCGGATGGCGGGCACGCAGGGCGTGGTACTGGTTCTGGCTTCGAGCAGGTTTCGTTGCGTGTCGTTTGTCTTCGTCCGTGGCATAACGGCATCTCTTTATGGAGCGGCAAGGATGCGCTGCTCCACGATGGTCTTGATGTCTGGATGGAGCGCGAGGCGCGAAGCAGCTCGCACCAAGTAGTTGCGGAAGCTGTCTTTGGGAAGGCCTTTCTTCCTGCTCATGTAATGAATGTACACTTGGTGTAGCAGGAACTTGCCCTTTATCCGAGTATGTGCTGCCGCAAGTGAGGTCAAGTGCGGCTGTAGCAAAGCCTCCTTCGCAGCGATGCGCTGGTCAGCATCCGCCTGTGTGCAACTTAACCGCTTTGCCGTTTCTTGGACTACGAGCGGCCGATTGCCGACCGGGAAACCCTCCTCGAAGTATGCTATGCCGCCCACCTCATGGAGCACGTGGTTTGCCGCGATGATCGGACAAAGCTGCTGGCAAAGCTGCAGCAAGGTCGCTTCAATGTCTGCCATGCTTGGCGCCGGGGACGTTCTTCCATAGTACGTGCGCAGCTCCTCATGCAATGCCCCCGGCTCCAGGAGGTAGTTTTCGAGTTCGTAGCGGGAGAGGATGAACAGGTGTGCGTCCGGATCCTGCTTCCATGCTCCCGTCTCGGTGTCGGCGCGAAAGTCACGGTCAACAATCCCGTAGATGCGCTTCTTCGTGCTGCGCGATAGCGCCATCGGCAGAAACGCCTCAACATTGGCGGTGTTGTTCGCGGGGTAGAAAACCACCACTTTTGCGATCCTGGTACCACTCGTCGAAGGCGTCTTGATCATCCGGCCCCTCAACAAGAACGATTTTCCTGTCACCTGCTGTGAAGATAAGGGTCGTCAGGCTCCGGCGGCAGAACTCGGACGACACGAGCCATTTAAAACTCCGTTAGGATCAACGTGTTCTCCGGTCCGAAAGATCTCGAGGAAGGCTGGTGCATGCGATGTGGCGATAAGCTGGAATGGTTCCTCTCTTTGCAGCCTTTTCAGCGCCTGTCCGATACGCTGTTGGAAGGCAGGATGCAGGCTGTTCTCAATCTCATCAATCAGGACAATGCTGTGGGCAGCAGGCGGCGGCGCAGTTCCAAAAGCAGGATAAGGAGAGTTCTGCTCGCCCGAACTTAACTCGGCCACATCATGTACCTGGCCGTCCTTCGTAGTAACGACAGCTTTCAATTTTCTGCGAACGACACCAAAAGTCTTGCCGTCGAAGCCAAGGCCATTCAGAAACTTTATGACACGTGCGAAAACCTCCGGCTCGGCGTAGTCCAGCCAGATGAGATAGCTGCTCAGCGACCCTTCAAACTCCTCGGCAACCTTATAGCGGCAGACCCATTGATACTCCGCCTCCTCGCGTTGTAATTGTTTACCTGTAAGCGGCACCAGGGATCGGTAGTGAGGGAAGAGAAGCACCGACGGAACGGAGGAGATGTCTTGGGCCTGATCATCCTCAGAGAGTTCCACGGCGGCTTTATCCCGTTCTTGCTGATAAATAGCGCGGCGAAGTTTTTCTACAACCTCCCCTTTTCTTCGCTCGTTGTCAGACCATGTCCCCAAATCAAGGGCAGGTCTACCCACATAGTTGTCGGCGAGCACCGCACTTGAGGGAGGCTCCCCACAGTAAACGCTCATTACTTCGTCGTCCACGACCCAATCCGCTTGCGCGTAAGCTGCACGTTTGAGGACGTTGAAGCGGCTACCGTTCAACTCATCACTGGGCAACCCATGCTCCACCTTGCCATCGTAGAATCCAAAGCTGTACTTGGGATTAATCATTTCCGCGAGCGCGACGATCAACTCAAGCACAGTCGTCTTGCCGCTGCCGTTCGCGCCAGCAAGCAGTGTAGTAGGGCGGGGCTGACCCGTCACCTCATCGGTAAAGTCGATGCAAACATCCCTGAGCGGGCCGCAGTTGACGACGCGCAGCGACTTGAGTTGTATCTTCATGGTATTCGTGTTCTGGTTGGTTTGCCTTTAGGATACCGTCACTTTGAGCGTTTTTGTCGTATCGTTGCCCAGGATGTCGATGAACTTAATGACGATTGTATACGTGCAGGGCGCGTCGTACTTGTGAGCGCGGGTCGTGTGTAGTCGGCGGTCTTTCTTCGTCCGGTACGTCTACCACTCGTTGTGGAAGGTCTCGCCCTTGTTGTCCCAGTCCACGGCCCAGTAGTCGATCCACTGCGACCAGTGCGTCACGGCCCATTGTACGTCCTCGGGCACGTCGTCGAGCGGGATCACGAAGTCAGTTAGGGTGAGAACGACGCTTCTGCCGGGCTGCTGCACGTCCACCGGAAGCGCGGCCAGCTCGAAGAAGTGGATGTCACCCTGCTCGACGGCCTTCCTTTCCAGCACCTCGCGCGGGATGCGCACGAACCGGACGTCGATGCCGGCCAGCGCCTTCTTGCCGTCCTTGTCGTATTTGCCGTCCCAGATCAGCTCGGTCATAGGTCGTCTCCCGCGGGCGGGTCGGCGGTGGCGAGCGCTTCCAGCGCGGCGATTAGCGGGGGCAGATCGTGCGCCACCGTGTTCCACACGATGTCGAGGTCGATGTCGAAGTAGGCATGGATCAGCCGGTTGCGCATGGCGACGATGACCGCCCAGGGGATGTGCGGGTGCGCCTGTTGGAACTCTTTGCTCAGGCGCGAAGCCGCCTCGCCGATGATCTCAATGGAACGCACAAGGGCGAGCAACCGCATCCGGTCCGTGTCCAGGTCGGCGCGCGTCTTGTTATCGACGAACGACACGGCATCGCGCGCCGCTTCGAGCATGTGCCGCAGTCGCACTTGGTCAGGGCTCGGCATAAAGCACCTCGGCGCCGTCCAGCACCTGTTGCCGGAAATAGCGGCTCAGGTCCATCGGGGTCCGCAGATCGACCTTGCGCCCGAAAATCTCGGTCAGCTGCATCTCCATGCGGGCCATGTCCAGCAGACTGACGTTCCACCCCGGCGCAAACGTAACCAGCAGATCCACATCACTGCCGGGGCCGAAGTCGTCGCGCAGCGCCGAACCGAACAGCGCCAGTGAACGGATACCGTTTCGACGACAGAACGCCGCAATCGTGTCATGGGGGATCACGAGCGGCAGGGCCGATCCTCGGCACGACGGGGCGACCTTCTTGCCGTCCTTGTCGTACTTGCCGTCTCGGAGCGGTTCGGTCATGACGTCATAGCCCCTGCTTCTGCCGTGGCTTTGTCGCGGAGAGGGGGCGCGGCAGCGTAAAGGAGCCCGGCAGCAAAAGCATTATAAAGGAAACAGACGGGCTTGCGCAAGCAGAATGCGCCCGTCTGTAGATTCCACCCTGTTTTTCGGCTCTGGCCCTCGGAAGATGCAGGGATGATTGATGTCAGCATGCCCTTGGCCACTTCGCCTGGAGGTCGTAGAGCTCGTCCATGCCTTCCAGGTCGGGGTAGTGGATGTACTTCCAACGGTCGGTGCGCACCGCATGCCAGTCGGGCACGCGCGGGAAGCCTTTCTCCAGGAAGTACTCCAGCAGGCACTCAGCGCGCTCCAGCGCAGGTCGTCGATCAGGATAAAAACGACGTTGGGGCGAGCGGGCGTGTTCTGGGCCCGGCTCGCCGCTCCCGGGGCGAGGAGCGCCATCCCGACCAGGAGCCAGGCTGCCGCCATGCCCATCTTACCGGTTTTCCGTATTCGATGGTCCCTTCTTTACTTTGTTGAGGCTGTCTTCTCCCCAGACCGCCGGAGCCTTGAAGCCGGCCGGTGGTTGGTTGCCGCCACGCCCCTTGGGGGGCACGGCTTCCTTCGCATAGGCGCTAAGCCGCTTCATCAGCTCCTGCACCCTCTCCGGGTGTTTGGGTGCCAGGTTGGTCTTCTCGTAGGGGTCGTCGGCCAGATGGAACAGCTCGACGCCCTCGGCCGCCTTTGCCGGCGCCTCCTTGTTGAACAGATCGACGTTCTCGGCCGCCTTACCTCGTTTCCCGTTCACGATCAGCTTCCAGTCGCCGCGGCGGATGGCCCCACGCTCAGGTTCGACGTTGAGCAGGATCTCCTCGTGCGGCGAGGGCTCCCCCTGGGCGACGGCCGGCCAGATGTCGCGCCCGTCCAGGGGGAGGCGCTGCTCCAGCGAGGCGCCCGCCAGCTTCAGCAGCGTGGGATACCAGTCCACCATGTGCAGGGGCGCGTTCACGACGCCGGGCTTCAGGCGCCCGGGCCAGGTCGCCCAGGCGGGGACCCGCACCCCGCCTTCGTATAAAGTCCCCTTGACGCCATGCAGCGGGCCGTTGTTGGCCCCCGAATCGACTGGCCCGCCGTTGTCGCTGGAGAAGAGGACTAGGGTGTCCTTTGTCATGCCGCGCTTGTCCAGGGCCGCCACGACCTGGCCCAGAGCGTCGTCCATGCAGGTCACCATGGCGGCGTACGTGCGCCGTTTTTTGTCCTTGATAGACTCGTACCGTTTCAGGTACTCCTCCGGCGCCTGCAGCGGACCGTGCGGCGCGTTGAACGGCACGTACAAAAACAGCGGCTTGGCGGGGTCATGCCCCTCGATCAGGCGCGCGGCCTCGCGGCCGATCAGCTCGGTGCTGTAGCCCTCCTCCCGCAGCGCCTCGCCCTGGCGGTGCCAGTCGAGGCCGCCCATGCGATCGTGGGTGAAGTAGTCGATCGCCCCGTTGTAGTGCCCGTACTGGTGGCCGAAGCCACGCCGCTGGGGCAGGTAGGCCGGGTCGAAGTGCCCCAGGTGCCACTTGCCGGTGATGGCGGTGTGGTAGCCGGCCTCCTGCAGCGCCTGCGGCAGGGTGCGCTCTTCGAGCGGCAGGCCGTATCTGGCCCACGGCCGGACGACGCCGGACTGCAGGCCGTGGCGCATCGGGTAGCGGCCGGTCATCAGGCAGGCGCGCGTGGGCGAGCAGACCGGCGTCACGTAGAACTGCTCCAGCCGGACGCCGGCCGCGGCCAGGCGGTCGATGTGGGGGGTCTGGATCTCGCTGCCGTGGTAGCCCACGTCCTTCCAGCCCAGGTCGTCGGCCACGAAGAACACGACGTGGGGCCGCTTAGCTCGTTCCGTCTGGGCGGCTTCCCCCCCCAGTGGAGCAAGACACGCCAGGGCCGCCATCAAGCACGCCCGGTAAAAATCCCGCCCTCTCATGGTATACCTCCTTGATCGAATACGGCCAATGTCAAGACAAGGCCGGTGTGCGGAGCGCCAGCCCGAGCAGCACCGGGACGGCTGCCACGACCTCCCAGCCGGTCGGGCCCGCGGCGCGGCCTTTCCGCCGCCTCATCGTGCGCCCAGCTTCTGCCCGGCGGGCGGCAGCGCGGCCTGCCAGCCGCCGCTCAGCAGGCGCTTCAGCTCGGCGACCGTTCCCGTGTGCTTGGGGTCGTTCGCCAGGTTGGTGTACTCCCGCAGGTCGGTCTGGTGGTCGTACAGCTCCGCGCCGCCCTTGGGCCATTCGCTGTAGCGCCAGCGCTCCGTGCGCACGCTGCGCCCCAGCCCGCCGGCCCGCTGCACCACGGTGAAGGCGCCCTGCTTCCACGGGCGGTTCGGCTCGTCGAGCAGCGGAACGAGGCTCGTCCCCTCGAGCCCGCCCGGCCCGGCCAGGCCGCAAAGCTCGGCGAGCGTGGGGTACAGGTCCACCAGCTCGGCCAGGCGCGGCGAGGCCACGCCCCCCTTCCTGCCGGGCGCCGCGACGAGGAGCGGGACGCGGTCCACCTCTTCGAACAGCGTCATCTTGCGCCATAACCCGCCGTGCTCGCCCAGGTGGAAGCCGTGGTCGCCCCAGAAGACCACGACCGTGTTGTCCCACAGCTTCAGGCGGTCCATGGCCTCCAGGATCACGCCCACCTGCGCGTCCATGAACGAGACGCACGCGTAGTAGGCGGCGATGGCCTGCCGCTTCTTGTCGCCGGCCAGCGTGTCGTCACCGGGGCCCCGGGTGAACGCGATCTCGGGGACGTCTTTGCGGTCGTCGGCCGGCCCCGGGGGCAGGGTGATCTTTTCGGGCGGGTACAGGTCGAAGTACTTCTTGGGGGCGACGAACGGCAGGTGGGGCTTGTGGAAGCCCGCGGAGATGAAAAAGGGCTTGTCCTTGTTCTGCTCCAGCAGCTGCGCGATGCGCCGCGCCACGCGGCCGTCGGGCTCGTCCTCGTCCTTGTTGTTAGTCGCCTGCCACTGGATCGCTGCCGCGCCGCCGCCCTGGCCTTTGCCGCCTTGCGCCCGTGCCTGCGCGCGCGCCGGACGCCGTGCTTCGCCCGCTCCCGCGCCGCCGCCCGGCGCGCCCGCGCGGCTCTCGGACACATCCCATTTCACGTCCTTCTCGAACGCGCCGTGCGCGATCTTGCCGACCCGGGCGGTGAAATAGCCGTTCTTTTTGAAGTGCTCCGGCAGCAAGACGACATCCCCCAGGTGCGCGCGCGGCGGGGTGGTGTTGTCGAAGACCCTGGTCGTGTCCGGACGACGCCCGCTGAGGACCGACGTGCGCGACGGGTTGCACAGAGGATACTGGCAATAGGCCCGGTCGAAGCGCACGCCGCGCGCCGCCAGCCGGTCGATGTTCGGCGTCTTGACGACCGGATGGCCGTACGTCCCCAGGGCAGTGTTGAGGTCGTCCACGGCGATCAGCAGAACGTTCACCTTGCGCGACGGCTGCTGCGCGCGTGCGGGCGAATGGGAAAGGGCGGCCAGCGCCAGCAGCAACAGCGCGGCTGCGGGCCGCCGAAACTTTGTGACCACGTATCGGAACCCTCCTCGTTCCTTTCTCCCGGACGCAGCGGCCGCGCCGGTTGTTCAGCGCCCTCCGGCGCGGCGGACCCGCCGCCCGGGCGCGGGCGAGACGCTTAAAGGGGCGGCTGTTCCCCCATGGACCGGCGACAGCTTTCCATGACCGCGACCTGCCGCCGGGCGCTCGCGGGGGTGACGACCAGGGGCTTGCCCGCGCGCAGCGTCTCGTAGAGGTCCCGGTAAAAGTGTTCCTGCGCGCTCCCCATGTCGTCCGCGCAGTCGCAGCTCTCCTGTTGCCATGGCAGCTCTTCACGGTTGTAGTTCCGGTCCGGGGTGGACCGTTCGTCCACGGGCCGCTCCGGCATACGGCTCCAGTCCACCCACTTCCACTCCAGGCGCTTGGCGCTCCCCCGCAGCGAGCCGGCGGTGCCCATCACGAGCCACTTGTCCTGCGGATACGCGCAAGCCGAGGCCAGCTCGATCTCCACCGTCGGCGCCCCTTTGCCCCGCAGCACCACCTTGACGTGATCCTCGGCGTCGCCGCTGCTGAGGGCGTTCTGCAGGTCCGCGAACACCTCCGGCTCCGCCGGCCCGAAAAGCTCCAGGGCCTGGTCGAGGAGGTGCGGGCCGTTGTTGTACAGCTGCCCGCCGCCGTAGCGACGCAGCGTCTGCCAGTCCCACCGCCGGCCGAACGCGTGCATGGCGATGCGGACGTGCACGATCCGGCCCAGCCGGCCCGAGGCCACGATCTGCTTGACCTTCTGAAAACTCTCCTCGTAACGCCGGTTCTGGAAAGGGGCGAGGACACGCCCCGCCCGCTCCGCGGCCCCGATCATGCGGTCCGCGTCGGCGACCGAAAGGGCGAAAGGCTTTTCGCACACGACGTGCTTGCCCGCATCAAGCCCTTCGACGGTGTAGCGCGTGTGCAGGTGGCTCGGGGTCGCGACAACCAGCAGCTCCACCTCCTCGTCCCCGACGAGTGCGGCGGCGTCGCCATAGGCCCGGCAGCCGTTGGCCGCGGTCGCTTCCGCGCGGCGCTCCTCGATCGGGTCCGCCACGGCCACCACCTTGTACTGCGCACCCAGTCGCCCCAGCGTCCGCGCGTGGATGTTCCACCCGCTCCGGCCCAGACCCACGATGCCGACGCGCATCGGCTCCCGCGAACTGCCCGTCATGATCCTGTCCCCTTCCCTTGTGTCCTGCGGTACGCTTCGCCGGCAGGCAGGCAGTTTCCTGCCGCCACCCGGGCCGGCGGCCGGCGTGAAGTCCCCGACGAGCGTTATTGGCGGAAGGTCCCCGGGGCCGGCGCGCAGAAAGCTACCCCCATCACCGCCGGCGGACAGGGGGCCTCGATGAAGAAGGGACTGACACAGATCTGCCTGGGAAAGAACTCGCTCATCCGGGACGGGCTGCAGCTCTGCAAGGAGATCGGCTACCAGGGGCTGGAGATACTGCTGACCGAAGCCGGAGAGCTGACGATGGACGCGGGTCCGTCGGAGTACGCCGCGCTGCGCACCATGAGCCGGGAGGCGGGCGTGGAGCTCACGAGCATCTGCGGTGCGGGCAGCCTCACCGAGGACGATCCCGCCGCGGTCGCGCGGAGCCAGGCGCAGATCCGGAAGATGCTGGAAGCGGCGGAGGCGCTGGCATCGACACCATCCTGGTGACGGGGGGGCGGGTCAGCGAGACGGTCCCCTACGACGTCGCCTATGAGCGTCTGCTGCGCGCCCTGCAGGAGCTGCGGCCGGACGCCGAACGGCGCGGGGTCAACATCGCGCTGGAAAACGTGTGGAACAAGCTGCTCCTGGGCCCCCTCGAGTTCCGGCAGCTGCTCGACGCCGTCGGCAGCTCGCATGTCGGCTGTTATTTCGACACGGGCAACGTGATGCTGACCGGCTTCCCCGAGCAGTGGATCCGGATACTGGGCCGGCGCATAAAAAAGATCCACTTCAAGGACTTCAAGATCGACCACCGGGAACGCCGCTACGAATGGACGCAGCTCCTGCAGGGCGCGGTCGACTGGCCCGCCGTGATGCGCGAGATACGGGCCATCGGCTACGATGACTACGTGATCACCGAGGTGTGTGGGCCCCGCCCGGTCTACGAGGAGACGTGCCGCGTCATGGACACGATACTGGCGCTTCCGGGAGCGTGAGCAGGTCGTGCCCAGCGGGAGTGACTTCCCGCTGCATAGGGGTATAACCGCAGTGGAGGAAACCTCTCATGTCCGCTACCGAGGCGCCGCGCTTCACCAACCGGCTTGTCCGGGAAAAGTCGCCGTATCTGATCCAGCATGCCCATAACCCCGTGGACTGGTATCCCTGGGGCGAGGAGGCGTTCGCCGCCGCCCGCCGGGACAACAAGCCTATCTTCCTGTCCGTCGGCTACTCGGCCTGCCACTGGTGCCACGTCATGGAGCGCGAGTCGTTCGAGGACGAGGAGGCGGCCCGGCTCCCTGAACGAGCACTTCATCCCGGACAAGGTCGACCGCGGAGCGGCCCGACGTGGACGAGATCTACATGACGGCGGTGCAGATGCTGACCCAGCACGGCGGCTGGCCGATGTCGGTCTTCCTGACCCCGGACAGGCGCCCCTTCTACGGGGGCACCTACTTCCGCCCGAGGACCGGCAGGGACGGCCCGGCTTCAAGACGGTCCTCGGGCAGGCTCGCCGCCGCCTGGAACGGCCGGCGCGACGAGGGAGCGGGTGGCCGCGGACATCACACAGGACCTGGAGCAGGCGACGCGGCAGCGGCCGGTCGCCGGCCCCGCCAGGCCGCCGGACCCGGCGGCGCTGCTGCGGGGCGCCGTGGCGAGGCCTGCGGCAGCGGTTCGACGGAAGGAAGAGCTTTCGGCGGGGCGCCCAGTTCCCGCCCCACCACGCCCTCGCCCTGCTGCTCGAAGTCGTGCGGCGCGGCACGGAGGACGCGAACCCCTCGCCCGCCGGGATGCTCGACGCGCACCCTGGACAAGATGGCGCTCGGCGGTGACGACCACATCGGCGGGGGCTTCCACCGCTATTCGACGGACGCGGTCTGGCTGCTGCCGCACTTCGAAAAAGATGCTTTACGACAACGCCCTGCTGACGCGTGTACGCCGACGCCTTCCAGGTGACCGGGCAGGCCGCCTACGGGCGCGTCGCCCGCGAAACCTGCGACTGGGTGCTGCGCGACATGACCGACGCCGGCGGCGGCTTCCACGCGGCCCTGGACGCCGACTCCGAGGGCGAGGAGGGCAAGTACGTGTGGACGCTGGCCGAGGGAAGGAGGTATGTGGGCGACGAGGCTGGCGCGGCCTCGCCGCCGCTACGACATCCGGGCCGGCGGCAACTTCCGCGACGAGGCCACGGGCCGCCCGGCCGGGACCAACATCCCGCACCTGTCCGGCCCGGAACTGCCCGCCGAGATCGCCCCGGGCTTGCCGACGCCCGCGCCAAACTGCTCGCGCGCCGGTACGGGCGCGTCCCGCCCGGCAAGGACGACAAGGTGATCACCTCCTGGAACGGCCTGATGATCGGCGGGCTGGCGCACGCAGGCGAGGTTCTGGGCGAGGGGCGCTACGTCGAGGCGGCAGTTCGCGCCGCCGAGTTCTGCCTGACGACGCTGCGCCCGGACGGGGCTCCTGCGCCGCTACCGCGAAGGCGAGGCGGCGCTGGACAGCGTACCTGGAAGACTACCGCCTACCTGGCCGACGGGCTGCTCGACCTCCATGAGGCTACGGGGATGCGCGCTGGGCGACGCGGCGCGCGATCGCCGACACGCTGCTCGCGGACTTCTGGGACGCTGATGAGGGCGGGTTCTTCTTCACGGGCGGGGGAGAAAGCGCTGATCGCCCGGTCCAAGGACCCTACGACGGCGCCCTCCCCTCCCCCGTGGGGGTCGCCGCGCGCGCTGGCGCGTCTGGGCGCGCTCCCCGGCGGCGAGACCTACCGGGCCAAGGCGCGCGAGATGCTGTCCGCCTTCCACGGCGTGCTGCACCGCGTCCCGCACGGCACGCAGACGCTGGTGCTGGCGGCCGTGCAGGCCTTCGAGGGGGCTGAGGAGCCCTCCTCCGTCAGCGGCGCAGCCGGTGACGTCGTGACGCTGGCGGCGGAAGCGCCGTCGCCGCTCCCGGTCGCGCCGGGGAGCACGACGACCGCCCGATTCCTGCTGACGATCGCGCCGGGCTGGCACGTCAACGCCCATCGGGTGCCGGAGGAGTACCTGATCCCCACGGCGGCCACGGTCACGTCGGATCTGCCCGCCGCCGTCGGGCCGGTCGGCTACCCGGCCCCGGTCCTTTGGCAATCGGAAGGCGCCGCCCTGCCCACCTACCAGGGCGCGGCGCGCTTCGAGGTGCCCCTCGCCCTGGCGGCCGACGCCGCGCCGGGCCGCTACAGCGTCACCCTCGGCGTTCGCTTCCAGCCCTGCGGCGAGGCCGAGTGCCTCCCACCCGACGAGCGCTCCGCGACGCTGGCCGTGGAGGTGACGGGTGGCGGCGCCTAACGGGGGACGGCGGCGGGCTGAGCGGCCTTCCAGCCCGCCGCGAGCTGCTCGACTGTCGCGTACAGGAACAGCAGTTATGTGGCCCCCTCTTCTTTGACCTGATCATCCTTTCACCAGGAAAAGCCCCTCTTTGGGGCCCAGCGTCAGCGGTCCCGAGACCGCCGAGCCGTTGTTGGCCGCCGCGTCCTGCCGGGAGGACCCCTTCAGGCGCCGGAACTTCCGGCCGGGGAACAGCCTGGCCAGGTCGAAGACGTAGGGGCGCGGCGACGGGTTCGCCAGCACGAGCCCGCGCTCGAACTCCCGGTACATGGCGTCCGGACGGCCGTAGGCGGCGACTCCGCCGATGCCCACCGGCGCGGCGCCCTCCACCACGAACTCCAGGTCCACTTCGCGCCCTTTCACGTCGGGGAAGTAGTAGCCCGCGCCGAACGTCGCCCGGTTGACCCACGTCACCGACGGCGGCTCCGGCGACGAGGCGATCCCGACGCGCAGCACGCGGGCGACTTCGGCGGGGGCGCCCCGCAGCGGCTCGGCTTCCACGTCCGCGCTCACGAACAGGTCCGGCCCATCGGCCGGCACGCCGGTGAGACGGAAGCGCATCTCGTTGGCGTCCGGATCCGCCGCCGTGACCCACAGGCGCCCCTCCTTCAGCGCGAAGCGCACCCCGTCCCCCTTGAAGCGGCTCAGCAGGTCCGGGCCGATGGGCTTGCCCCGGCCGCCGAGAAGGTCGCGCCCCTGCGCGGCGAGGCGCACGGCGGGGCCCTGCGGGCTGCCGAGCCACCCGAGCTTGTTCTCCGCCCCCATCCTGAACTCGTCCCAGATGCCGACGCGCTCCCCCGGTTCCGGGGGCGGCGCCAGGGTGTAGGTGATCGCCGAATCGGTGAAGACCGCCGCGGCGAACACCAGGCGGTGGACGTTGTGGGGCACGTCGGGCGCCCGCTCGCCGGGCTTCTCTCCGGGCAGAGTGTACTTGTGGTTGATGTAGCTGAACGCGGGGGGGCGGGAGTTCCGGGCCCAGAAGGACTGCCGGTTCAGGCCGCCCGACCAATCCCGGACCTCGAAGTCGCTCAGGGCGGGCCAGCCCTCGCTCTCGATGCCGTTCAGGATCCCGAACGCGCGCTGGTGGCGCTCGTTCCAGCCGTCGGCGAGGAGGAGCCGGTCGTCGCCGAGCCGCTCGCGCAACTGCCGGCAGAACGCGACCACCCCGGCCCCGTACGTGTTGACGCCGGAGAACACGCCGCCGTCGGCTTTCCCGTCGCCGTCAGTGTCCGCGCCGCGCGGTCGGCCTCCCGGGGGCCGGTCGCGCAGCACGTCGAATTCGATGCCGTCGAACGAGGCGAGCGCCCCGCCGGCCCCGAACCGGCCTCCCAGGTCCGCGGCCAGCGCGTCCGCGCAGGACTTGTTGTCCGCGTCGCGGGGGCACCGGGTGGAGTAGTTATACAACCAGAGCAGGTTCGAATCCTTCCCCCAGGGCCCCTGGTGGACATGCGCCGCCGCGTACGCCCGCCCGCCCGTGAAGGCGCGCGGCCTGGTCCCGTAGCGGCCGCGCCTCACCCGGATCGTGTCGCGCGCCGCGTCCACCGAGACGAGCTGCACCTGCTCGCACTCGCGCCAGTCGGGCCTGCCCGCGGCGTCCAGCGCGCAGAGCGCCACATCTTCGTTGGCGTTCCCGTACCGGCCGACGTTGGTGCGGAACAGGGTCGGGTCGCTCACCCGGATGTCCGTCTCGCCGTCTTCTTCAGGAGCGTCGGCGAGGATCGTCGCGCCGTTGTAGTACAGCCAGTGCCCGGCGAAGAACTTCCCCCCCTGGTCGCGCGGGTCACGCGCGTCCCCGTTATAGTGCAGCAGCACGAGCTGGTCGGGGTGACGTTGTTTGAACCGGGTGAAGAAATCGATGTTCCGCTCGGAGCGTCCGGGGATCTCCTCGTCCAGCGCCTTGCCTTCGATGCCCATCAGGCGCCCGAAGCTCTTCTCCCACTCCTCGTAGGGGACGCTCCCACTCGCGGCAAGGCCTTCGGCGCGCCGGAAGAAGAAGGCCCGGGGGTAGCCGCCCTGCAGCACGCGCAGGGACGCCAGCCGCCCCGGGCCTTGCGCCCCCGCCCGGGCGGGGCCTGCCTTGTCCGCCCGGGTCACCGGACCGAAAGCCAGCCAGACGGAGGCGGCAGCGCCCCCCCACACCAGAAGGGTCTTCCTGAACCTTTTCAATCTCTACTCCTTTCGGTGCTCATCGCCGCTCGGACTGGCGCGGGAAGAAGCGTTTCTTGGGCATGCCCGGTTGGGCCTTCGGGCAGCGCGCTCGTCACAAGCTACTCACCCTCACGTGGTTCAACGCGGCCCGGCGGGCGGACGTTTTTGCCCTCGTGCTGGGTCAGCGAGTCGCCCAGGTCGTCGCGGGCCTGCTCGACCAAGGCCATAAGACGCTCAACAACTTCCGGGTGCGCGGCCGCGACAACGGTAGTCTCGCCAATGTCGCGGTCGAGGTCGTAGAGCGCGGCGTCTGCCTTCTTCTGGTCGGTTTGGCGCGCCACGTGCAGCTTCCACTTGCCGGATCGCACCGCCTGAAGTTGCGTCCCTATGTAGTAGAAGAAGGCGGCATGGGGGCTGTGGGCGCCGGCCTGGTCGGCCAGGAGCGGCCAAATGTCCTTGCCGTCGATGATGCGGTCGGCCGGGACTCGGGCGCCGGCGAGCTTGGCGACCGTGGGCAGTATGTCCATGGCGGTGGCCACTTCGCGGCAGACCGAACCCGCGGGGATCTTGCCGGGCCAGCGCAGGATGCACGGCACACGCATCCCGCCCTCGTAGGTCGTCGCCGTCCCCGCGCGCAGCGGCCCGGCGGAGCCGCCGTTCTCGCCCATGATCAGCCACGGGCCGTTGTCGGAGGTGAAGACCACCAGCGTCTGCTCGTCCAGCCCCAGCCGCTTGAGCGCGCCCAGGATCTGGCCGACCGACCAGTCGATCTCCATGATCACGTCGCCGTAGAGCCCGCGCTCCGACCGGCCCTTGAACTTCTCCGAAGCGTGCAGCGGCACGTGCGGGAAGGTGTGGGCCAGGTACAGGAAGAACGGCCGATCCTTGTTGGCCGTGATGAACGCCACACCCTCCTCGGTGTAGCGGCGGGTGAGGGTGGACTGGTCCGGCTCAAATTCCACCACCTCGGTGCCGCGCATCAGCGGCAACGGCGGGTACTCGAGGGGACTCGTGCGGGATCTGTTTTCCGGGTCCGAGCTCATGTCGTTCGAGTACGGCAGGCCGAAGAAGACGTCGAAGCCCTGCTTCGTCGGCAGGAACGGCTCGGGGCGGCCCAGGTGCCACTTGCCGATGCAGGCCGTGGCATAGCCGCGCGGCTTGAGCACCTCGGCGAGGGTCACCTCCTCGGGGTTGAGCCCGGTCGGGTCGCGCGGGAACAGCACCCTGGGGATGCCGACCCGCACCGGATAGCACCCGGTCAGAAGCGCCGCCCGCGACGGGGAACAGACCGGGGCCGCGGCGTAGAAGTCGGTGAAGCGGACCCCCTCGGCCGCCATCCGGTCGAGGTTGGGCGTCTGGAAGCCCTTCGCCCCGTACGCCCCCACGTCGGCGTAGCCCTGATCGTCGGTGAAGAGGATCACCACGTTCGGCGGGCGCTGCGCTTCGGCCGCAGCGGCAGCCGACGGCGCCGCGTACCAGGCCAGCAGCACCACGATCGCGACGAGAATCCGTTGCATCATCGTTCGCCCCCCTTGGAAAGCCGAAACCTTTTCACTCCAATGCGCCCATCCCGACCAGCAAGCCGCCCGGGTGCCATTTGACGGCAGCCCCATCACGTCGATGTCCGGCATCGGGATGTCTTTGCCGCCGCTCATGCCGACGTCAGCGTGGCCCCTGTCGTCGGTGACGATCACGTTCGGCTTGCGCGCAGATTCCTGTCCGTTGGCGACGCCCGGCCAAAAGGCGGATGCGAGCAGTGCAAGCAGTACCAGTGTTGTTTTCATCGCGAGAAACCTCGGGTAATGAAGGAAACTACTTCACCGGTTCGATGAGCAAGTGATTCACCGATACTCAGTCGGTGCGCTTGGGTGTCAGGCAAAACTTACCGGACCTCCTCAGAATCTAACTCCGGCGACAGCAGGCGCATCGCGTCCTTGCCCCGGACCACCACCGGGCGGGCATACGGGCCGAGCGACGCGATGCGCTCGGCCGTGTTGCGCGGGTCCTGGAACAGAACGCCGCCGTCGGGCGTCTGCGGGAAGCGCGGGCGGGCAAACCGCCGCCAGGTGTCCCCGTCCAACGGCTCGATATAACCATCGCTCCGGAAGCGGGCGATGAGGCGGGCGCGCATCTCCCGAAGGACGGGGGCCTGCATCGGGTTTTCGGCGCGGTTCGTTGTCTCCTGCGGGTCGGCGGCGAGGTGGAACAGCCACTCCTTGCGGTCCGGGGCGGAATAGATGTACTTCGCTTCGCGGGACGCGACCATATACAGCCCCAGCGGCCCGGCCTGGAACTGGCTGTAGACCGTTCGGTCCCCATCCGCCCCGCCCGCCGCTACCTGGACGAGATTCTCCCTTTCCGGGTTCACCGCCGGCTCCGGCGCGCCTGCCGCCGCGAGGAAGGTCGGCCACAGGTCCAGCAGGCTGGCCGGGGCGTCGCAGAGCTGTCCGGCGGTGAAGCGCCCCGGCCAGCGTGCGACGAGGGGGACGCGGCAGGCCGCGTCGAGCATGCATCGCTTGCCGACGCTGCCGTAGTCGCCCAGAAGCTCGCCGTGATCCGACGTGAAGAGGATCAGCGTGTCGTCGATGTCATCGCCCAGGCCGTCGAGGATGCGCCCAACATGGTAGTCGAGGAACGAGATGCAGGCGTAGTAGGCGGCGCGCATCGTCCTGAGCAGCCAGTCGTCGTGGCCCGCGTCGCGGTACTTGTAGCGGTTCTGCGCCCGGTTCCAGAAGCCGAGCAGGTTCTCGTACCCCTCCGGGCGGAACGGCGGCGGCATCTCGGCGGCGCGGTACAGCTTGTTCCACGGCGTGGGCGTCTCGAACGGCGGGTGCGGCTTGATGAAGCTCGCCCACAAGAAGAAGGGCCGTTCGCGGTCGCGGCGCTGGAGGAACTCGAGACAGCGATCCGCCGTCCACGCCGTGTGGTGCAGACGCGCCGGCAGCTGCGAGGGCTGCGGGATGTAGTACATCTCGCTGCGCACGCCGTGAGCGTCCTCGACGTGGCCGTAACCGTTCTCCCGGAGAAAAACATGAAAGTCGTCGTCCTCGATTCCCTCCTCCGAGAAGTCACGGCTTTCAAAACCCCACGGGCGGCGCCGGTCGGGCGTGAAGTGCATCTTGCCCACGCCGTGCGTCTGGTAGCTCAGCGAGGAGAGCGCCTCCATCAGGCTGGGTTTGTCCTGCGGCATCGGCATGTTGTCCACGCAGCCCGTGACGTGCGGCGGCAGCCCGGTCACCAGGGCGCACCGGGCGGAGACGCAGACCGGCGACGGCGTGTAGCAGCGGGTGAAGGCGCACCCCTCGCGCACGAGCCGGTCCAATGCGGGCGTCTTGATCAGGGGATTGCCGAGCGCCGCGATCGTGTCGAAGCGCTGCTGGTCGGTCAGGATCAGAAGGATGTTCGGGGGGTCCGTGCTGGGCATGATGCCTCGCTGTAGTGTCCTCGTCTTGTTTTGCCGCTGAGGTGGGCATTGACAGCGACCTGAGGTTGTGTTAATCTTACCACACGTCCCTGCCTGCCCCGTCTCGGAGGCGAAGCGGCCCTGCCAGTGCCAGTAACGGGGCACCACAGGCTTTTATCTTTTTCCAAAGAGGGAAAACAATGAGGAACACGGCCTTTGGGCGCGCTCTGCTTCTGGGCGCCGCGCTCCTGTTATTTGGCGCCGGCACCGTCTACGGGGCGGATGCACGCAAACCCAACCTCCTCGTCATCGTCGCCGACGATTTCGGCCACGGCGACATCGGCGTCCACGGCTGCAAGGACATCCCGACGCCGCACATCGACTCGCTGGCGAGGAACGGCGTGCGGTGTTCGAACGGCTACGTGAGCGCGCCGCAGTGCGCCCCCACCCGCTGCGGACTGCTGACCGGCCGTTATCAGCAGCGCTTCGGCTACGAATACAACGCCGACCTGGCGGACCGCCTGAAGGCGGCGGGGTACGCGACCGGTCTCGTCGGCAAGTGGCACCTCGGCACGGAGGACAAGTATCACCCGCTGAACCGCGGCTTCGGGGAGTTCTTCGGCTTCATCGGCGGCGCCAACCCGGAAAAGAACACGCTGATCTTTTTCATCAGCGATAACGGCGGGCCGGAAGAGGTCAATCACTCGAGCAACGCGCCCTTGCGCGGCGTGAAAGGCGAGGTGCTCGAGGCCGCCGACCCTAGCCAGACCAAGGATCTGGCCGCGCAACAGCCCCAAAAGGCCGAAGCCCTCGAGGGGACCTGGAAGCAGTGGGACGCCAAGCTCGCCAAACCCGCTTGGCCCCGGGACGAGCCGGGGCGCAAAGCCGGCGAGAACAAACGCCGTGGAGGCTGAACCGATGCGCCCACCCAACCTGCTGTTCGTGTTCGCCGACCAGATGCGCGGCATGGACATGGGCTGCGCGGGCAACCCCGACGTGAAGACGCCGACGATGGACCGCCTGGCAGGCCAGGGGATGTGCCTGGGCAATGCCATCGCGACCAGCCCCGTCTGCGGTCCGAACCGCGCCATCCTGCTCACGGGCACCTACCCGACCACGAACCGCGTCATCGGCAACGACCTGCCGCTGCCGGCCGGCCTGCCCGGCCTGGGCACGCTGCTCAAGGCGGCGGGCTACCGCACCGGCTACGTCGGCAAATGGCACCTGGACGGCGTGCCGCGCTCGAAGTGGACGCCGCCCGGCCCCCGGCGGCAGGGCTTCGACGACTTCTGGGCCGCCTACAACTGCACGCACGCCTACTTCGCGCCGAAGTACTACCGCGACGGCCCCGACGTGATCGAGGCGCCCGGCCGCTACGAGCCCGAGGTGCAGACCGACCTCGCGCTGGAGTTCCTCGACCGGCACACGCCCGGCGCGGACCCGTTCTGCCTGGTCGTCTCGTGGGGCCCGCCACATGACCCGTACGACCAGGTGCCGGACGCGTACCGCGCGCTCTACGACCCGCAGGCGCTGACGCTCCGGCCCAACGTCGTCCCCGAGACCGACAACCCGCTCGCCGCCCGCTGGGAGTGCCGCCGCACGACCGCCGACTACTACGCCGCCATCACCGCGCTCGACCATCAGCTCGCGCGCCTGCTCGAAGGGCTGGACGCGCGCGGGCTGGCGGAGGATACCCTGGTCGTCTTCACCTCGGACCACGGCGACATGCTCTGGTCGCACGGTTGGATGAAGAAGCAGTCGCCGTACGAGGAGAGCATCCGCGTGCCGCTCCTGGTGCGCTGGCCGGGCCGCGTCCCGGCGGGGGCGACCTCGGACGCGCTGCTCGGGACGGTGGACGTTTTGCCGACGCTGCTGGGCATGATGGGCCTGCCCTGCCCCGCCGGAATCGAGGGGCGCGACCTTTCCGCCCGCTGCTGGGCCGCGGCGGGGACGCCCCCGGCTCCGTGCTCATCGGCAACTACATCGTCAGCGACGAGGCGGCGCGGCAGAACATGCCCGCGTGGCGCGGCGTGCGGACGGCGCGCCACACCTATGTGGAGACGCCCGGCCGCGTCCCGTGGCTGCTTTTCGACAACGGGCGACCCGTACCAGCAGGACAACCTGATCGAATCCCCCGCACACCGGGCGGTGCGCGATGCGTTGCGGGACCTGCTGACCGGCTGGCTCGCCCGAACGAACGACCCGTTCGGGCCGGAACTCATCGACCACCTGGGGCTGGCCGAACCGTGGCGTGAGCGGCAGGCATCCTGCACGGGCCCGCCCCAGCATAACGAGAGCAGGTCTGACGTATGGAACCGCGAAGCATGCCGTTTGCCCTGTACCGGGAAAAAGTGCTGGGCTGCTGGCTGGGCAAGGCGGTCGGCGGGACGCTGGTGGGCCCCGTCGAAGGCAAGCCCGGCCCTTGTCGCTCACCTTCTACGACCCGGTCCCGGACCGCATGCTCCCCAACGACGACCTGGACCTGCAGGTGGTTTGGCTCGAAACGATCCGCAGGCGCGGCCTGCCCGTCGACCGGCGCACCTGGCCGATGCCTGGCTGGAGCACATCCACTTGTGGCCCGACGAGTACGGCGTGGCCTGCCGCAACCTGGCGCAGGGACTGTACCCGCCGGTCAGCGGCGGCTTCGACAACGGCTTCACGGCCGGCATGGGCGCGGCGATCCGCAGCGAGATCTGGGCCTGCCTCGCGCCGGGCGACCGCGCTGGCCGGCGCGCTCGCCCGCGAGGACGCCTGCGTCGATCACGCCGGCGAGGGCTTCCATGCCGCGCTGTACTTCGCGGCCCTTCAAAGCGCCGCCTTCACCCTGGGGGAGCGCGAGGCGCTGCTTGACCTGGCACAGGCCGCCATCCCGGAGGGCGGCCGGGTGGCCCGCGCACTCCTCGACACGCCGCTGGTGGCGCGAGACGGGCGACTGGCGGCAGGTGCGCGCGCGGATCCTGGAAGAACACGGCCGCCCGAATTCACCGACGTGGCGCAGAACCTGGCCTTCACCGTCCTGGGCTGGCTGGCGGGCGGCGGCGACTTCGGGCACTCGATCTGCATCGCGGTCAACTGCGGCAAGGATACCGACTGCACGGGCGCGACGCTGGGCGCGCTGCTGGGCATCCTCGACCCAGCGGGCATCGGCGAGGAATGGCTCCGGCCCATCGGGCGCGAGCTCGGTGCTGTCGCCCGGCATGGTGGGCATGCACCACCCGGCCACGCTCGACGCCTTCACCGACCAGGTCGCGGCGCTGTGCGTGGACGTCAGCAGTACTACGGCTCGCGGGTGGCGCTCGCCGGCGTCCCGGACCTTCCCCGCGTGCGCTCGGGCGTGGCGCCGCCGCGCCGCGCCGCGGCGGGCGCTATCGCACTTTCACCCGACGCTTCTGCGGATGAAAGCCTGGTCGCCACGGACCCGCTGCCGGTCTTCGTCACCTACCTGCCGGACGTTGCGCTCGCGCCGGGCTGTGCGGCACAGGTCGGCGTGCGCGTCGCCAACCCGACGGGCCGCGACCTGGCGCTCTGCCTGCGCGCGCGCGTGCCGGACGGCTGGTCGCTCGGCGGCGCCGGTGGGCCGCCCCCCGCGGCGCGGGCCAGGAGGAGCGCCATCTGCTGACCGTGACGCCGCCCGCCGGCGCCGTGCGCGTCTGCCACAATCCGCTCGACCTCACCCTGACCGTCGACGGCCTTTCCTGGACGGTCACCGCCGGCCTGGTCACGACCGTTCCCTGGCGGCGCTGGACGCAAAACGAGGTCGGCGACACCTGCCCCACGGCGCCGGCGGCTGCCGAGGCCGTCGAGGCGGCGGGTCACTTCCAGCCGATCCCGTCCGAGGAGGCGCACGCGTGGGCGACGGACGTCAAGATCCCCTACCACAAGACCGCCCGCTTCGTCGTCCAGGCGCCGCGCCCGGTGCGTGTGTGGATCGACGGCGAGCCGCTGCACCGGCACGGGGGCACATACCACGTCCCCGCGATCCACCGCGCCGGGGACACCGCCGGGGACGCCAAGCTGCGGCGCGGCTGGCACCGGCTGACGGTCGCCGTCGAGCCGGGCGAGGCGGCGGGGAAGCTGTTCGTCGGACTGGGCGACGGCGAGTCGTGGGACTGGCTGCGCGACGCCGAGTGGCGCCTGCCAGGGGCAAGCTAGCAGGCGCCCGGGCCGTCTCGACGCGCCGTCACCTGTCCGTATACATCTGGAGGCTCAGCGTCTTGTCGCCGACCCTGCCCACGGCAAGGACCGTGTAGACCTTGCCGGCCTCCAGGGCGAGGGGGAGCGGGCCGAGCACGGCGGTCGTGGCGCCGGTCGGCGCGATCTTGACCTGGTACGTCCGCGCGTCGAGCTGCGTGTAGGCGTCCGTGGCTTTGCCGAAAGCCAGGTTCGAGATGGCGGGGCGGTCGTCCACCAGAACATCCACGGGCGGCGCGTCGGGCGCGGCGTGGACCACGCGGATCTTGGCTTTCGCCGCGTCCGGGGGCGTGTTGTCGTCGGCGAGAAGGAGCGGCGTCACCCTCCTGGAGGCCACGGTCCCGAGCATGACCGCGGTGTAGTCCTTGCCCGCCACCAGCGTGGCGTCCACGGGGCCTAACAAGGTGGCCTGCTCGCCGGCACGCGTGACCCTGGCCGAGGAGAGGCGGGCGGGGACGTTGACGTAGGCGGCGGGGCCCTTGAAGGCCAGCCCGGAGATCAGCTTATCCCTTCCGGCGTAGATGTCCACGGGCGGCCCGTCCGGCAGGGCGTGGATGACGCGGACGCGCGCCTGCGCCGCGGCGGACGGCGCGGCCGCCGTCGGGGCGGATGCGGGGGCGTCGCCCGGCGGGGTCGTACCCGCCGGCGGCGGGGTCGTCGGCGACGTGGGCGGGGGCACCTCGCCCGGCATCGGGGTGGTGCCCGCCGGCGGCGGGGTCGGCGTGGTGGATTCCGGCCGCGGTATCTCGTTCGGCTCTACTCTGACGGTCCGCCGACGGCACCCCCCGCTGGTGACGACCAGCAAAGCGGCGAGGGCGACGAGCGGGAGGGTCCTCATCGGGCGCATCGGAAACTCCTTCCAACCTCAAGCGAGATGGCGGGGGCGTGTGGGAATCGAACCCACCCAGGATGGCATCACCACCCCGCACACGGTTTTGAAGACCGGGAGGGCCACCAGACCCCCTGCGCCCCCAGGCGGCACGTAGCCATTGTACCCCTTCCGGGGCGCTGTGACAAGGCGGGGCGTCACCTTTTCGGCCGCGCGGCGGCAGATCGGGGGCGGGGCGGCGCGGCGGGGCGGCGCTTCTCGAACAGGAGCAGGCGGCGCCTGGCCGGCTCCGCTTCGCCTTCCGTGGCCGGCAGCAGCAGCGGGATGTCGGCCTCCAGGCGCAGGTGCAGCGCGCGCTGCGCCTCCCCGGCCGCCGCGAGCTCTTCGTCCACCCCCCCGGCCTTCATGGCGAGGAAACGCCCGCCGACGCGCACGAGCGGCGCGCACCATTCCAACAGGATCGGCAGGGCGGCCACGGCGCGCGCCGTCACCAGGTCGTGCCTGCCCCGGTGCGCGGCCCCCTTCGCTCCGCTACGCCCGAGGTCTTCCGCCCGCGCGTGGACCAGGGTGACGCCGCGCATGCCCAGCTGGTCCGCCACCTCCTGAAGGAACACCAGCCGCTTACGCAGCGAGTCGATCAGGACCAGCCGCAGGTCGGGCCGCACGATCCCCAGCACGACACCGGGGAAGCCCGCTCCCGTGCCGACGTCGGCCACCGAAGCGCCCTCGGGCAGATCGGGACACGCTCGCAGCACCGACAGCGAATCCACGAAATGCTTGGAAGCCACCGCCGCCGGCTCGGTGATCCGGGTCAGGTTGGTGCGCGCGTTGGCGGCGAGGAGCAGGTCCGTGTAGCGGACGAACGCGTCGACGTGCTCGTCGGAAAGGCCCACGCCCAACGCCGCGGCCCCTTCCCGCAAAACCCGTACAAAAATAGTCCCCGCCTCGTCGTCCACGCCCGTATTGTACCCGACGCAACGAGCCGCCGGTTGAAACCAACGCCTTTGGGCGACGCGGTTGGCTTTTACTGGATCGCTTGTGCGGCGGGCGCGTCCCTACAACGCTTTGTCGAAGTCGAAGGTGGGGCCGGCGAGGCGCAGGGCGTCCAGGGTGGTCTG
>JAUJNC010000043.1 GCA_030446525.1 Armatimonadaceae bacterium | reverse complement strand
ATCTGCTCGTCGGTAAACTGTCCTGTTTTCATCGTGTCCCTTCCTTTCAAGGACAGGGACCAAGGCTCCTCCTGGACCGAATCAAGGGGTGCAGACCAACTGATGGAACCCAGAACGCTGCGGCTCGCGGAGGCGCCGGTGGTAGAAGCAAAGTACAGCGGCGTCATTTCGCGCTCCTCCCGCTCTATGGCCTCCTGCGAAACGGCGATCTGCTGCAACAGCCCACGCACCTCTCTCCGGAAACGTGGTGTCAATGTGTCCAGATCGCGCGTGGGCAGGAGAACGCAGAGTCGGGATCGTTCGCTCATACATAAGACAATATGTGACGGGCGCGTGAACAGAATGGTCGCGTACCAGTCTCCGAGCGCTGTCGTGGGTGGGGGCGACGGGGCTGTCTCCAGATCCTCTGGTAGGCGAATTCGCTGAAGCAGCTTTTGGGTGCAGCGCAAGGTCATCATGGCGGTTTCTTCCTCTGCCGGTTCTTGCCCTGGAGTGAGCAAGCAATTTTCTTTGGCTCTCAGAAACGGTGGTTTGTGATAGACCCTCGTGTCCCTGATAAGTGTAGAAGAAAAGGCTTGGTTGGTTACCAGGTTTACCAGACCTGTTTTCGCGCCAACTCCAGCAGCCCCGGCAAGTCTTCCTCCAGCAGGTATCGCTGACGGACCATTGCCTGCGCGGCGCCGGTGAATCGCGAGAGATACTCGTCGAGGCTTGGATAGCGCTCCTCCAGCGAAAGGCGCGGATCGCCCGCCGCCTCCCGCTCGGCCTTAGTTCGTGCCAGCGGCACGTAGCCACCAAAGAGAGCTAGCAGTTCACCGTCCGCGCCTGCCTGCGGATGGCGCAGGTTCCATCCAGTAAAGGTCCCCACAGGTACAGCGACCGCAGGCAGAAGCAGCATCCCGCGCTCGTTGTTATCTGGTCCATAGGCGGGCACCCGAACAACATAGTTGCCCTTTTGCAGCGGCGGAAACCGGGAGAGCCGTCGCTGTGTGGTCAGGAACTCTGGGCCGTGGTCCAAATATTCCGGCTGCTGAATCACCTCCGGGTAACGCACCCCGGGCAACGCTCGCCAGCCGCTGTCTTTCTCCTGCCTGCCTGAAAGCGTCCCGTCGCTGATCCGGGGATAGATGCTAGAAGGTGGCTCCGTCCCTTCGCGAACCCATGCGTTCATTGCGGTAAGCAATGCGCGCAGCAGTGGGCGGTAATCCGTCGGATTGCGAGGCAGCCAGCCGCTGCTTTCCCGCTCGCCCGGAATGCCGTTTCCTGGTAAATGTTGCGCGCCACCGATGGCGTAGATGCGTACCTGTGGCGGAATGACCGCATCACGCTTGCCCATTGGATCGGTGTGCACCAGCGATGCGCTCCGGTGCCAGTATTCGGCGGAGGTGTCCGTATGCATCACTTTCGCAACGACGCCCGCCGCGCGGGCACGGCGCAGGATGCCGTCGGTGCGGCCTGTAAACGGGTCCTTCTCATTGCCGTAGGTGAAGGGGAACCTATCTATAGGATAAAGGTGGCCCTCGTGCTGACCGTTAGTTCGCGTGGGGAGGGCGAAGCGATAGTTGAAGAACCCCAGTCCCGCTCCCGCAACGTGGGGCATCAATCCGTCGAAGACGATCCGCCCCTGCTCGTCTGCGTTGAAGCCCTCATACACCAGCACTCGCAGGGCGCGCCCGCTCTGGGAGATGCCGAAGCCGATTGCCTTATCTACAGCGGATCGCCGCTCATCGGGACGTCGCTGCAGCGACAGCGGGTTCCGCTCACTGGTGTCGTGCTTGAGAAAGGAGACAAGATCACGGATCGCCGCGAGGCCCAGACCTTGGACGAGCGGTCCCTGCGCCTCATAGATAAGTTCATAGATGTAGCCAGGCCGAAAGCCGCCGGAAAGGACGAGATCGATCTGCGGCATCTCCTCAGGCCGTGCACCTGGCTCCAGAGGCTTAGTTTCCAGCCGGAACTGCTCACGGGGGATGGGGATTCGGGGGTCCTTCTCCCGCTGTCGCCAGGTGAGTGTCGCCTCCCGCAATCCCCGCTCCGTAGGTCGGTAGCTGCCGTGATTGGTTTGGTCTGCGATATTTAGCCGCTCCGCTGGCGCATCCGGCACCAGTTCCGCACGGACGGTTCCGCGGATGGGGCGCCCATCGGCATCGGTTGCAAGGGCGCATGAAGCCGCAGCCGACCGCCGCCGGGCAATAACTCACCGATCCAGCCGCTAGAGGACCATAACATAGCCGTTTCGCATCAGGAAGTGCTCGGCTGCTGCCGCACCAGTGTTGAAAGCCAATGCCGCTGAGGCTCTGCCACGGTTGTTAACGTCGTAGAGCAGCGTGCCATTGGCCTTGCTGCGATCCATCGGCACAGCCATCTCAAAATCGGCAGAAAACTCAACTCGCCCGGCGTGGTTGCGCGCAGCGTGTTCCAGATCTACCACCTGCCGGTTTGCCTCCGCTTTTGGGTCGACGGCGAAGTGAACTACCCCGCGCAGAACCTCGTAGGCTCCCACTCCTGGGAACTCGCGTCCCTGAGCATACGGCGTACGCTCTTTAATCTCGAGCCTGGTGACTTCGGCAGGGGTGGGATGGCAGAAGGTTAAGAGTGCCGCGAGAAGCAGCAACTGGGCAGTAATAGTGCGGAACACCATAGATTTCATAGGGGGATCTCTGGGGCGGGTGGTGCGCTGCAGCTATGAGCGCCTCACAAAAAAGAATCCATCGATTCAGGCAGCGCGACAGAGTCATTCACGGCGATGAGATCAAATTCCTTCTTCTGCCGTTTTGCTGCCTCTCAGGTAGCACTCCATCAAAGTGTGGGTTGTCGTCACGTTTAACAAACGTGGGTCCGGCAAAACACTAAAGTTGACTCTCACCTCGACTTTGGAGCTTTTGCCATGGACCCACAAGAGCTATTCTGTCCCAAGATGGACTGCCCGTCAAGGGGGGCAGACAGGTAAAGGCAATATCATCGGTCACGGCCAGAAGAAACGGCGCTACAAATGTAGCGTCTGCAGGCGGACCTTCACCCAGACGGCCTGCACCGCCCTGTAGCGTCTGCACAAGGACCCGCAGGTGTTCTTTCTGGTCGTCACGCTGCTTGCCTTTGGCTGTGCGCCGCAAGTGTTGTCGCCGCTTTTGCGCTGGATGAGCGCACCGTCGCTGCCTGGCACAGGAAAGCGGGCGAGCAGGCAAAGCGGGTTCCACGAGCATCTGGTGCTGGGCCACAAGCGGGACCTGGGTCAGGTCCCGGCCGATGGTTGCCGGGTCAAGATGCACAAGGCGATTGTCTGGATGGCAATGGCCCGGGCCGTGCCGAGGCGCCTGTGGCTGGGCAGGGTGATCAGCCCCATCGGGATAGGGACTTGATCGCGGCTCTGGCCGCTCTGGTTCCTGCCGGCGCGCTGCTGCGCCCTTTGCTGGTCTGCTTCGACGGGCTCAGGAGCTACGTGACGTGCTTTCAGCGCGCGCTTGCGCGTGGCGGTCCCACCGGCGGCCGCCCGCGCCTTGTGCCCTGGGACGGTCTTTGCCTGGGGCAGGTGAAAAAGCACAAGCAGAAGGGCCGGGTAGTCGGCGTGACGCGACAGTTGGTTCCGGGCAGCAAGGAACCGATGGAGGCCCTGCTCTTTGGTGCCAACGTGATCAACACGGCCTACATAGAACGCCTGAACGCTACCTTCCGTACCGGCTGCCGTCCTTCCTCAGGTGCCAGCGTTCATCCTCGGCCCGGCCCCCGCCACCGCGGCGCGCATCTCTTGGAAATGCGCGCCGCACTGTCTTCCGGGTGAAGAGCAGGTCGGGTGGCCGGCCCAGGAACTCGGCCTCGGTGTACCCGGTGATGCGCTCCACGCCCACGTTCCAGGTGATTTTCTGGCCGCTCGTGTCCGCCAGAAAGACGGCATAATCGGTCACGTTGTCCGTCAAGAGCTGGAGCTGTTCGGCGGTCTCGATGGATGCCGGCACGGGGCGCGGCCCGGTGTGCCGCAGCTTATGGCAACTCAACGGCAGCCCCAGCCTGTACCCGTAGCGGCGCACGATGTCATAGAGCCCATCCACCGTCAGTCCCCGCCCCCGGACGGCGGGCCGGGGATCCACGTTCCGGAACAGCGGCCCGTCCGGCTCGCGGCCGTGGCCGGCGGCCTCCAGGTAGGCGGCGATGGCGGTGGCGCACCGGGGCGCGAGCGTGACCGGCTCCTTCTGGGTTCCGCGTCCCTTGCCCAGGATCAGCAGGCGGCAGTCGGTGGCGGAGAACGAGGAGACGGTGCAGGAGCAGACCTCGGCCCGGCGCAGGGCGCTCTCCCCCAGCAATCGCAGCAGGGCCGTGTCGCGGAGCCCCCGCAACGTGTCCGTGCCGGGCAGGGCGACCAGGCGGCGCAGGCTGGCCTCATCGATGCCCCGCGTGTCGCGATACGCGCGGTTCTTCTCGCTCCGGACGAGACCGCGCCCGTCAGAGGCGGCCCGCCCGAGCCGGTGGCAGAAGGCCAGCAGCGAGCGCACGGCGGCCAGTCGCCGGTCCACGGTCGCCTCGAAGAGCCCGCGCCGGAGCAACTCGGCCTTGTAGGCGGCCAGGTGCAGGGCGACCTGCAGCGCGGGGAGCCCGAGGAAGGCGGCGACCGCGGCGGGCGTCGGCTCGGCAACCGCGTAGGCGCGGTGGAAGAAGTCGCGCAGGTCGGCGGCGTAGGCCTTGCGGGTGCCGGGGCTGCGCTTGTCGGCCAGCAGCAGCGCGAGCGCGTCCGCATCGACCGCCGCCCCGGGGAACAGCACGTCGGGGGGCACAGAACTCATTTGGGGGGTCCTCGGCTTCGTGATCGCGTGCGCGCTCGGTCAAGCGTGCGTGCGTCTGCGCCTGGCGCGCGCGTCGTGTAAATGCCCGGTTTTACCAAGCCGCGCGCCCGCGCTGACGCCGTCGAGTGTTCATAGCCGGGGGCGCTGATTTCGATCAAGTCACCCTGCTCGGCGGCGACGCGCCCTACCTCGCGCAGACCGGGCGCGTCACCCCCGTCGACCGCGCAGTGCAGAGCTCCCGCCAACGCGTGGTAGGCGGCGCTGTAGTGCGCGCCCGAACGCCTCGCGGTTGACGGCCATGAACCGGTCGAACAGGCCGCCGGCCGCGGCGGTCGGGGTTGTCATGGGGGACCCTCCTCGGGGGACCGCCTGCGCGCTGACCGGGGCGTTCTACCCCCCATGGTACCATGGAAAAGCTACGAAGAATGCGTCTTTTCCGTTACCAAGCAAGTAAACATAATCTCTCCCCCGGCACTCGGAGCCTGCCCCACGCGGGGAGCGGAACGCCCCACACCCTGCATAGATCACGGATTGGGGGCAATCCTGCGCGCGAAGTCAGGGTCGTTAGCAAAGCCGTTCCTCTGTAGCTTCTCGCGGCACTCGCGGCACAGAAGCCGTTTAACCGGCCATACAAGCCCTTGCGCGTCGTTGTACTGGAGGGTCATCCTCCAGCACGGCTTGACCTCAAGGCACCCTACGCACTCGCCAGTTACGAACATCACGCTCCTCTTGCAAAATGGCCAAGCTGCCTCCCTAGGCGTGACGCTCGTCTCCGGGGCTTCCAGAGGGCTTTACGGCCGTTCTAGCGATCGGACTCAGAGTGGGTGGCTTGAGCTGATCCCGGCTGCGGGGCAGCCTGGCGCGCACTCCAGTAATCCTGCTGGGAGAAGGGAGGCTTGACATTGGGGCGGGCCAGCCTTTATACTGGCGCAACGTCAACCAATAAAAGCACGAAGGTCGCAGGCGCTCGCAACGCCCGCGACCTTCTCGATTCTGCCGATCTGGAGGCGGCTAAATCGTGATTTCATCTTACACCCTAACCGGCCAGCCCGTCAACCCATCTGCGCAGATAACCCCTGTTTCATTTCGCCTTTCTTCAGGTGCTGAGTCCTTCTACCGCTGGATCTGGCGCTGGCATGAGCAGACCGGCGACGTTCATCCTTCCACCGGCTACTTTGCCCGCAAACAGCGCGTCACCGAGCGCACCGTCTACAACTGGCTCCGGGCGCTCAAGCAGGCGGGGCGCATCCAGACTGAGGTGGAGGAAGGCATCGAGCGGCGCATCATCCCCGTCGTGCCTCCGCCCCCGACCCCCAGCGCCTCCAAGCCCCGGGGAACCTCCAAGCGCCCCCGCCGCATCTCGCCCGCGCCACCCGTGGAAGTGCCGGAGCAGGCCGCTATCCCCGGCGCTCCCACCGTGCCTACAGTAGCTCCCACGCCTGCTCTCACCCACGCCGTTTCAGGGGCGATTTCAGGGGTGGTTTTCAGGGGTCTTACCTCTAAGACGCAGCATACACAGGACGCAACAACATGCACGACCCAGGAATCAGAGCCCTCCGCGAGTGTTGTTGCCCTAATCCAAGAAGGGGTATTCCCACCCGTCGCCGCGCAGCTGCTGGTCGAGTACGGAGAAGAGGCCGTGATCGAGCAGGTCGAGGCTCTGCCTCATCGGAGCGCCAGGGACCGGGCTGCGATGCTGGTGAAATCCATCCGGGAGACGTGGTCGATACCGGCGGCCTTACGAAGGCAACGGGAGAAGGAGCAGCAGGAGGCACAGAAGGCCGCGAAACAGGCTGCTGAGGTGATTCTGGCAAGGAAGCAGGCAGAAGAGCGGCAGAAGAGAGAAAAGCGCCTCTCCGAACTTTCTGACGGTGAAAGAGCGGCACTAGAGCAACGGGCGCGGGAAGAGATTCTGAGAGAGAAGGGCAAGATTGCACGCGATGCAGAGCAGCGTAACGGCCCGATATGGCGAGGGATGTTGCAGTGTAAAATGCTGTTCCTGCTGGCTGTCAACTCTGGGTAACGACTTCTCCTGCGGCTGATACCCAATTGGCCCAAGGAGAAGCGAACACAGGGAGCAAGGCTGCGGAGTTTTGAGAGGAGGTGAGGGCCGGTAGCAGAGGAGGAACAGGTTAGACTTCTCAGATCTTCTGTAGAGCAGTGGAACCAGTGGCGAAAGAGTTCCCCTGGAATAAAGGTTGACCTCGGCGGGGCCTACCTCTACAACGCCCACCTCGGCGGGGCCGACCTCCGCGAGGCTGACCTCAGCGAGGCCAGCTTGAGCCAAGCTCGGTTGATTAATACGAACGTCAAGGGGGCAAAACTGAACGGCTGCCGCATCTATGGCATCTCCGCCTGGGATATCCAGGGAGCTCCCGCCGAGCAGACGGGGCCTCATTATCACGCCGAATCAACCTGATATCACAGTGGATGATCTGGAAGTCGCCCAGTTCATCTACCTGCTGCTCACGAACCCTAAGATTCGCAAGGTAATCGACACCATCGGCAAGAAGGCCGTGCTGATCCTGGGGCGCTTCACCGACGAACGTAAACCGGTCCTGGACGCCCTGCGCGAGGAATTGCGCCGGCGTGACTACCTGCCCATCCTCTTCGACTTCGAGAAACCCACCAGCGATACCCTCCTCGAAACGGTCTCCCCCCTGGCACACCTGGCCAAGTTTGTTATCGCCGACGTGACGGATGCCAAGGTCGTGCTAGAAGAGCTGGGGCGCATCGTGCCCCACCTCCCGTCCGTTCCCGTGCAGCCACTGTTGCTCAAAGGCTCCGCCCCCACCCTGTCCCTGACCGACTTCGCGCCGTATTCCTGGTTCCTGAGAATCTTTCCCTATGAGAGCCAGGAACACCTGATCGCGTTTCTCGGACAGAAGGTGATCGCGCCGGCCGAAGCCAAGGTGGCCGAGATTCAGCAGCGTCTTGAGGAAGCCGAGGAGGACCTGAAGGCCCTCGGCAAGAGCTAAGAAAGTCGCCCGGACGGCCCCGCCGGTAAGTTAGCCCCGTTCCCGCCGAACGCGGCAGATGCGGGACGACAAAAACGAACAAGATGGAGCGAAACGACTTCATGATCCGCAAAATGGTCAATCGGGCCGAGGAGCCTGGTACGAGCGCATGATGGCCCACAAGGAGGCCATGATCCGGCACACAGGCGAGCCGACCTTTCGCGCGTGGCAGATCTTCCTGGCCGGTATCACCGCCAGTCATCTCAACGGCGAGGTGTACCTGTGCCGCCTTTACTGCGAAGCGGTTTGAGCCACGTCTCTCGCACGGCTCAAAGACGCCGCCACTGCGACAACTACAACGAGGAGGAGACTACGTCATGACACGGAGAGTTCGCGTCCGCATCGGGACAGCGCTGGCGCTGGCCTTCGTCGCCCTCGTCATCGCGCCCGGTTGCGGCGGCGGGGGCCGTGGGTGCAAGGAAAGACCATTGGTTCTCGGCGGAGGCGTCATTGCGGATACGCCGCCGCCCCCGCCCATCGTGCATCGAGTCGTGGGCGTCTGGCAGGGCGCCACGAATGCGCTGACCCCGCCGCCGGGCCAGCCCAGCGCGGGCACGCCCGCCGGACCGGTCGGGCCAATGCGCCTGACCATCGGCCGCGACGGGAAGTTCACCGGCATGATCCGCGACGGGGCAACTGGCGAGGAGGGCGCGCTCGCCGGCACCCTCAAGAACTACACGGACAAGGGTTTCTACGTCGACACCACCAACCCGCAGGGACTTTCCGAAGGCGCGACGCTCACCTTCGCGGCGCCGCGCTACAACGCGACGCTCAACTTCACCCTGGAACCGAACGGCCATCTCACCGGCAGCCTGTATCTGACGGAGATCGGTGCGGCTCCCCTTGAGTCCCCGGTCACGACAACGATCTGATTCGATCTGACCCGCGAGTAACAAACGAACGCCGATCCGAGCACGGCCGAAGCACAAAGCCAAAGGAGTATCCAAATGAAAACACGGACTCGGCTGCCCCGGAGCGCGGGAAGGTGGTCGGTCGTCCTAGCAGCCACCGCTCTGCTCCTCGGCTTGGGCGGCGCGGGCGCAGCGTCGGCAAACGATGGCTCCGATGAGCGGGCCGTGGGCGGCACCGTGACCCTGATGGACACCAACCCCACCATACGGCTCGTGTCGGAAGATATTTTTTGCCACATCCCAAGCGTTCGGGTTACAATAGTACGGAAGTTGACGGGATGACGCCAAATCGAACAACAAGCCCCGCAGACAGGGGGGCCACGCCAGAGGAGCGCCGGGAAGGGGCCCGGCTTATGGGATCAGCCCGGACGCCGGCCAAGATCGAGGCGGCACGCAGGAATGCCTTGCTCGGCGGGGAGAAGGGCGGCCGACCGCCGCGCCCGCTGTCGGAGATTGAATGTCGCTGCGATGCGGGGAACGCGCTGGAGGGGCACCGATGGAACTGCCCGCGAGGCCAAGCGATCAAGCGAAGGCGGAAGAAGGGACAGCCGCTCACATGATGGACGCGACGCCGATGGACCAGGCAATACTGAATCGCGCCACACGCGCCGCATACCAGGCCATTGACACGATCCTGGCCGTGGTATCGCATCTGGCAGAGGCGCAAGCCACGGAGCGGGCGCAGAACCTTATAAGGAACGCGGCAACATGCTGCCTGATTTCATCCCGCTACAGCCAGGCGAGAGCCGGGGCACGGGTTAGGCAGAGACGCTTTCCGAGCTGGTACTCAGGCTGTGCATCGAGGTCGAGGGGCCGCGGCGAGTGAAGATCGCCGCGCCGGCCTGGTGAACAAGGAGAAGAGGGACATGGCACTGGTTTGGGAGTCACTTACCGTCGAGTCCGTCACCGGCGTGGTGGCGGCACAACGCGCCAAGGTGCCCGGAGGCTGGCTGGTTGCGATCAGCCTGACCTACGGCGCCGGCGTGACGTTCTACCCGGACCCCGATCACCTCTGGGACGGCAATTCGTTACCCTGACAGGGCGCCGGGAGCAGGCTGCGCGAGAACGAGCGCGTGAAAGTCAAGGAAGTCATCGAGCTAATCGAGGCCGACGACTGGCGCCTGGATACTCAATACGCAAGGGAGCTTGACGACATGAACCAAGATACGGGACTGGTCACTTGTAGTATGTGCGGGCGCTCGGTTCCGCCTGAGAACACCCAAAGTAGGCGCATCAGGGTTCGAGTTCCGGAAGGCATTAATGATCCTGGCAGGGGTCACGAGGGGCAGAATGCCTTCGGCGACGTACGTGTTTGCTCAAGTTGCGTCGAGTCGGATGGGTGGCCCCAGTTTAAGAAGCGCAAAGAAGAGGAACTGCTGACTCTTTATCGTCAGGAGCGCGACGCCGGCTAGGCGCTAATGATAGCACGGCGAGGATCACCGGCTGATGCTGGCAGGGGCGCGAACACGGGCGGCTGCGAACAAGACGCAGAAGGAAGGGCCCCAAAATCACGGTGCGCCGGATGAAATCTCACAAAATCCTCCTATCGCTGGCGACTTGCGTTGCCGTTCTTTTCACGCTGGCGGCTGTGCTCGCCACATGGAGCGCCCTTACCTCCGGTTCGGGTCTGCAAGGCGTGGTCATCGCCCTGGCTTCGATGGGCTCGTGGGAATTCTGGGGGCAGGTACGCCGCATGCGGCGCCGCATGCGATCCAGGCGGCAGATTTCTCAGCAGGAGGAGGACGAGCCGTGAGCCAAGCCGGCTCTGCTACCGACGGCGGCAGTAGAGAGGAGTTCTCCGCCCGCTTTGCGGCCCGGCACGGCCTGCCCACGCCGTGAGGCGGCCCCGTCTGACGTGTACTGTTCACCCTGCGCGAAAGCGACGAGGACGCACCGGCGCTGATACTGCTCCACGTCCGGCATGGGCGCAACGGCCCATCACACGCAGGCATGAGAAATAGAATCCGAAGAATGACCATCAATCTTCCGCTTATTGTCCTGCTGGCCATCATGGCCATTGGCCTTTACGTCCAGATCCGCCAAAGTCTGCGGGAGCACGAGAAGGAGCAGCGTGGAGACCGCGAACAGTAACACGTCGCAGGAACGACTGACCGTCGCGGAAGCCGCGCGCCGCTTGGACGTGTCGGAACGCAGCATCTACCGCCTGCTCAAAGAGCCTAACTTCGCCGGTAGAACATTGACAGAACACCGACAAACGGTGACAGGACGAAGACTGACAACGGTGCTGCCTGTCGACATTCTGGCCGAGCTAGAGGAGCACTTCTCGGTTTACGGAACGGCGACAAACAATGACGGCGCGACGGTGACAAACGTCGACAACGATGATGACAACAATGACGGCAGAACGCCGGCAAACGGTGACAGTGGCAGCGTTCTGTCCGTGGCCGATCCGCGCCTTGTCATTCTCTACGAGCGCCAGTTGGCGGACAAGGATGCGGAAATCGCCTTCCTCCGTACGCAGTTGCAGCTGGCGCAGGAGAATCTAGCGCGGGAGCAGGCTTTGCGGGCGCTGGCCACCCCGCAGACATCGATAGAAAGGCCCTCGGATGCCCCGGAGAGCATCTTGGCAGGCGAGAACCGGAAATCTGCTGAGCCAGCGGAGAGCGATGCGCCGGAGGAGAAGCCGCGGCATTGGTGGCAGCGGATGTGGCGAGGCCGGGGAGAGTAACAGGAGCAATGACAAGGGAAATCTACCGGCGCTTGACAGATAGGGGGCGAATGCTTAGAATAGGGCAACCCCATAAATAGCGAAGACCGCAAGAGTTAGGAGCTCCCACGGTCTTCTGCGATTTCAGCCGATACGGAGGCGGCTAATCGTGATTACATCATATCCTACAACGGCGGTTGCCGTCAACCCCGTCCGGCTTTCTTCCGACCTGCGCTCGTTCCTGCGCTGGATCGTCAAACTCTCCCGCGAGACCGGCTTCTGCTGGGCCAGCAACCGCTACCTCGCCGCGAAGCAGGGTTGCTCGGTAGACACCATTACCCGCCGTGTCCAGCGGCTGGAAGCCGCCGGCCTCGTGACCGTCGAGCAGATCCCCGGCGTTGAGCGGCGCATCACTCCGATCGTAGCCGCCCCCCGAGCCTATTCTCCTCCCCACTCCGAACCCGCCGCCATCGCGGATACCCCTGCGGAGGGTCTTTCCTCTTTACGCACATACACAGGGAAGCAACAACAAACACAAGCTACGACGGATGCGGTACCTCCCGCCCCCGGCGGTGTTGTTGCTGATCTGGTCCAGGAAGGAGTTTCCGCCCGTGTCGCCGCCCGGCTCGTCCGGCAGCACGGGGAAGAAGCGGCCCGCGAGCAACTTGCCGCACTCCCCCACCGCAAAGCACGCGACCGGGCCGCCGTGCTCGTCCAAGCCCTGCGCGAGGGATGGGCCATACCCGCCGGTCTGCGACAGGAACGCGATCGCCTGCGGCAGGAGCAGGAGCGCGCCGCCAAACGCGCCGCACAGGCCGTATTGGCGCGGGAGGAAAGCCGGCGCCGGGAAGACGCCCTGCAACGACTCTCCAGGCTTCCTGAGGGCCAAAAAAAGGCATTGGAAAGCCGCGCGCGGGAGATGCTCCTGCGGGAAAAGCCGGCGGCGGCCCGCCTGATATTGGGCACGCGCGCCGGGGAACACTGGCTCCGGGGCCGGATGCTGGCTCTGCTGGACGAGGGGACCACCTGATGCCCGAAAGGCTGCCCATACACGTCTGCCCCCGCCGCCCTCACCCCTCGCATCCTGAGAGAGGGCTGGGGTGAGGGCGGCGATCGCCTGTTACTGGTTGTCCCAACTGTTATTCGGGTGGCCGTGGGGCCAGCCACCATATTGTCCGGCGGCCCGATGAACCTGTCGATCTTGCTCCTTGGCGTGCCCGTAGGCGTAGATGACATTCGACCGCCGGCATGGTTGGGGATCGGCCGCCAACGCTCGTCGTAGCCGGTGCCAACCACGGTGTAGTACCTCGTGCCGTCCCTGCCCCATTCGCCGGGGGGCTGAACCCCCCAGTCCGTGTAGGGGCGGGCCGGATCTACCAGCTTGAGCCACGTCTCCGGCTGCTGGTTGTTGACCACCGCCGGTAGGCAGCGTAAGCGGTGTCGCAGGCGATAAAGGTGCCCGCCGCGTCGGCCATCTCCGCCAGCGCGCGCCCCAGGTTGGGCCCCATCACGTTCCGATTGCAGCCGTAGCCTCCCGTGAAGAGGTGATCGGCGCTCGGTGTTCTTGCCATGATGCTGGGCGCGCTGGGACAGGTGTAGATCTGCATGTTTTTGGCATAGGGCACCGTCACCTTGCCCCAGGGTCCGGCTGCGGTTATAGCCCATCGGCAGCGTCTCGTCGTAGTCCTGGGTGTACATCATGATGGCGGTGCCGAGCTGCTTCTGGTTGGACAGGCAGGCGGTCTGGCGCGCTTTGTCCCGCGCCTGAGCGAAGACGGGAAGAGGATGGTGGCCCGGATCGCTATGATGGCGATGACGACGAGCAGCTCGATGAGCGTGAAGCCGCCGCGGCTTCTTGAGTTACGGAACATCCCCATACCTCTGTGGATAAGGTCGGTCCTGAGAAACGAGCGATTGCTGGCATTCTATCACACAAACCCACGAAAAGCGGCATCTGTGCTGGCCTTGAAACAGAGCCACTGCAACAGGCAGGGCTGGAGGGCAAGGTGCATGAATACCTGCGTCGGCGGCGACGGTGCGCTGGTGGACCTGCTGCGCGCCGAGACGGCGACCTACCCGAGCTGGCCGCGCCCGTCTCCGGGCATCCTGACGCGATTACTGACCCGTTCGCGGGCACGTCGCGCGCGGATCTGGCCGGTACGATGGAGCCGTTCCAGGACCTGCTCTGCGCCGCTCTCGACGGCGAGGCGCCTGCCGGGCGGTCTCGGTCGCAGGCGTCGGTGTCGTCGCGGACCCGGCGGCGGCGACGCTGGCGGCGGGCAGGGAGCTGCTGCGCCTGGTGCGGGCCGGGCAAGCCAACACGGACGCGGCGGCGAACTGCCTGCGGGCGCTATCGGGGCTGTCGGGGTGGTGGGACGGCGTACCTGCGCCAGCGGATCGGGCTCGGTTGCAGGCTGCAACCGAGCCGGCCGGCGATGTGAAACTGCCGCTTGGCCGGGTGGCGGTTGCCGGCGCGTCGCTGTTCGAAGAACCGGCCGACGAGCACGGCAGCGCCCTCTCTTTTTCCGCGAACCACTCCGATAATCTCGCCTGACGGTAATATTATCGCTTGACGGTATTATCGCGGCGTGGTACTATTCTTGCGTGATCGTTGATTTCAGGTGTGAGGAGACAGAAAAGCTCTTCCGCGGCGAGGAGCTTGGGGGCAAGTTTCCGCCCGACATCCTGCGCCCGGCGCTCAGAAAGCTCTTGATGGTGAACGCCGCGACGAACGTGTCGGATTTGCGCCACCCGCCCGGCAATCGCCTGGAGAGGCTCACGGGGGATCGCGCGGGGCAGTACAGTATCCGGATCAACGATCAGTGGCGCGTCTGCTTCGTTTGGCAGGCGGGGGACGCGTACCAGGTCGAGATAGTTGACTACCATTGAGTCAGGGGGGAAGCGAATGGGTTTGCCAAACGTTCATCCGGGTGAGATTTTGCAGACCGAGTTTATGGAGCCGCTCGGCCTTACCTCGTATCGGCTTGCCAAGGACATCGGCGTCACTGCGACACGCGTTTCCGAAATCGTCCGTGGCGAGCGCGCCATCACGCTGGACACGGCGCTCCGCCTGGGGCGCTACTTCAATATGACGCCGCAGTTCTGGCTCAACCTGCAGAACCATTTTGACATGGAGGAGTTGCGGCGCGGCAATAAGATGACCCCATATGAAAACATCCACCCGCACCACGCGCCGGAACTGGAAGAGGCATTAGAAGACGAGCCAGAGCTCGTGCCCGCCCCAGAACAGGAGCGGGAACTCGTGCCCGCATAGACGATAGCAGGGTTTCTACGTGTGGGGCTCACGTTCGAGTGGCTGGCAGCCACTCGAACGTGAGCCCCTTTGCTGGCTATCCGATTCGCCGAACTACGCAAGGCAAGCCCACGGGCGCGTTCGCAGCAACCGCTATCGCTTCCCGCCGAGTTGCTCCCGGAACTTCTCCCGGAACTCCTTCACGTCTTCGATGTGGTACAGCTGCATGGCATGGTTGAGGTTGAGCCAGGAGGTCTGGCCCTCCTCCGTCCTGACCTCGACCCAGCCGTTCGAGGAGACCCTCTGGACCAGGAGAATCTTCTGGTAGCCCATATACTCGCGGCCGTCGGGCATGTAAATCAGGTAGTGCTGCCCGACCGTCGGGGCGAACGGTTGGAGGCGGTCGGCCGCCTCCCTGGCTGGCCCCTTCTCGTCTGCCTGCCCCCCGGCCCGGCCCGCGCCGGCCCAGCTGAACCAGATGGCGAAAGCGACCCCGTAGGCCATCGCCGTCCGCACGGCCATCGTTTTGGACCTGTTCTGCGACATAGCACCCCCCTCCCCTCTGTCTGGTGAGTAGACTAGAAAAAGCCCGCACCCAGCAGGCGCGGGCTGAGTCGAAGGCAAACGAAAGTGGTGCCCCTCTTATACCCGCCGGTTCGGTGCCGGTAACGTCGGTTTGCGGCAGCAACTTTGTGTTTACTTGGCGCGGACAACAAAGGGCCGGGGATGGTCTCCCGGCCCTTGTGCTGCTGTGTGAGGGGCGCTTGCCCGTGTTAGGCCGCCCGCCTGCGCCGTCGCCAGCCGCAGCCCAGCAGGGTGAGGGTGCCCGTGCCGAGCAGCGTGAGGGTGCCGGGCTCGGGGATCAGGGTCACGACCAACTGCCTTGTCTCCGTGCCGAAATTGGTAGCTGAAAAGAGGTGTTCATTGGCGGTGCTGCCGGGACGAAGCGTCGTGATTGCACCCCCCAAAGCAAAAAGGCCGCCCGTGGCATTGCTCAGAGCCGTTACACCCGATGGGTTCAACCCGATGGTGACCAGGGAGTTGTTATTGGCGGCGGAGACCACCTGAGACCTATACCCAGCACGCCCGGAGCCAGGTCCGCGAAGATATCGGTGCGCCCAGTGCCCCCGGCACGCAAGGCGGGAATGGGCGTGGACACGTCGAAGGGTGTGAATCTCCGTGGGGTCCGGGCTAGCGAAGCCAGTCGCGGGGTTGAAGAGCCTGAGTTCCACGCTCGCGATGGGCAGCGCAAAGACGGGCGAATCGAAGACGAAGAAGTTGTGTTCCACCACGACCTGCCCGCCGGAGCGTACAAATCTCCCCGTGAGATAGTTCTGGTTCGTAGGTTCATGGAACCCGGTGTCGTCATAACCAGCCGGGTCCTCGGCGTCGAGCGTGATGGTCTGCGCCTTGGCCGGCGGCATGCCGCCCGCCAGCAGCGCCAGTGCCGCCATGCCGAGGGCGGCGACGTGCGTCTCCCAACGTGCTTTCATCGTTGATTCCCCTTCTCTGTTGCTCCGCGCCGTCCTCTGGGACGGCCTAGTTGATGGATGTAAGTATAGGGCGGGCCCCGGGGCTGTCAACCGGGTTTTCTGACAGGTGACGCTTCCGCAGCAGGGCACGATGTACATCGACATCGAGGAGCCCGTCGAGGAGGGCGTCGGCGCGGCATCACCGGCGAGGGGACGCACTCACAGGGAGAAGGCCGCCGGAACTCTCGGCGGCCTTTGGTGGGTGAACAGGAGTAGCGCATGTCCTCCCTTGAAGGCTCCGCCGCGCAGTGCGGCAGGGCCTTTTCTTTGTCCATCCCTGGCACAACACGTTAGACAAAGTGACGGCGATGTCCTTCAGTGCCGATTACCGCTGAAGGCCCACGAGTGCTGGCCATCACTCGGCGGCGCGGCAGAATCGGTGGATGGGCAATATAGGGGCGAGATCCGGTTAACCGGAGCGTATTGGGGTTACCCTAGCTACGGGGGTGCTGACAATGGCAACCACGAAGCGCAAAGTCGAAGTCTTCACCGCCGGGTGACCGCTGTGCCAACGGGTCGTGGACTTGGTCGAGCGTATCGCCGGCGAGAGGGATGATCTGGTCGTGTACAATCTGCGGCCGGTGGTCCATCTGGGAGAGGGCGTGCGCGGGTGGCAGCGGGCCGGGCAGGCGGCCGTGGCGTGCGTGCCGACGGTGCTGGTGGACGGCAAAGCCGTGGAGGCTTGTCAGGGCGGTCTGGTCACGGAGGCTGGTCTGCGGGCGGGCGGCATCGGCGCGCCCACAGCGACACCGCTCTCGCCGCGGCGGGCGATGAAAAGGCTATGCGATGTTTGGGCCGGAGCAGGGCACAAGGGGGAAGACGAGGGCCGGGGATAGTTCTTCGCGGCCCTTGTGGCGCGCGGAGCAAAGCCCTGGGTGACGTTTGGAATTATTTGGATTTCGGCCCGCCCACGTGTCCGTGGGGCCAACGCGCTGAGGGCCGTGTTACCGTTAAATACCGCACTTTACGCCTCGCCCACGAGCGGCAAAACATTCCCGACGTCGGGAATGTTTTGCATGAGCGGAGCCACACGGGGGGGCGGTAAGGATTCGTGCAAAAAACACACACTTTGGAGTAAACCCAACATGACCGCCACGCCTTGCTGAGAGTACGATTCTGCGGCTTTTTCGGGTGGCTCAACCTATCTGTCATAACCCGTCGGTTTTGATTCTGAGAGGGGTTTTGACACAAACCGTTTCCCTCGTGGGGGCAGGAATCGGCGATTTCCCACACGAAATGACCCCAAAACGGCCCTTTATGAGAGCCTGGTGATTAGTGGCGATAAACCATGAAGCAACGCGACCGTTAGCGTGACGCACTCTGGTTTTCCTGCGCCAAGCTGAGCGCATGTAGCACGCTGTAGCTGTCCGGTTCATCAGTACCGCCGCGTTCCGACCCAGACCTTTGAAAGGAGAAAAGAGTATCCTGTCCACACAGAAGGCAACGACGCTGCGGCTGATCCTGCCGCAGTGGCAGGGCGGAAACGTACACGACTACTACTTTGCGACACAACTGCTAGCCTGGCTGGCTCCGGAAGCAAGCGCCCCTGTACAGACAGTACCAGTGCCGGAGCCCAAGTCGGGAGAAACTCTCCAAGTCGAGGACAGCACTCTTGGCCGCGCGCCAAGCCGTCGAGAAACACCGTCCGGATCGCGATCTATTTGCGGATAAAGAACTCACTAAGCGGTCGGTATCCCGCCTTTGCCATAAGCTCATCCCAGTTGGCCGGCAGCCGTATCTCCTTGATCCCCGCCCCCATACCGCCAGCCAGTATCTGCACTTTGTTTCTATTCGGGTCCCCGCAGACGATGACCTGTAGCTTCCCACGCGTGGAGGCCGGGGTGGTCACAATCTCTTCCCATCCAGGGACTCGCGGATACCAGGGTGGCAGTTTCCCCTTCTCTGCGCCGGGCGCGCTCATGGACCTGGCGAGCTCATCCTCAAAGGACCCCAACACCCTGCCGAACGAGCCGTGGACTTTCGAAAAGACCCACTCGTGGGTGATCCTTCTCGCATTCACCCTCACATCCTCGATCAGACCGTTCTTCGTATATCCTCCGCCCGCGAGCACCTTGGCGACTCCCGGCGTCACCATCAGATACCGGCGCGAATCGATCATGCCGCTGGCGAACATCTCGCCGCGCGTCACTCCATAAGCCATGAGCTCCATGACCGTCTTGGGATCGGAGGTTGCCGGAATCAGGTTCTGCCCCCAGACGGTGCTGTTGGCGACAGCGACCGTGTTCGTATCGTTGGAGAAGCCCTTCTCCACGTGATAAGGACTCCAGCCGATCTTCGCCAGTGCCGCTTCATCCTCCGCCAGTACCCAGGACTGCGTTTTACCGAAGGTGCCCATCTGGGACTCCTTGATCCGGTAACCCGCTATGTTCCTCTCGATCAGGCCCATGGCACGGCCGATGACCTGGTTCGTGGAGTGAGCGATCAGGCCCTGGCCATGATCAATCTGAAGCTGCCGGGCCAGCGGCCCGTTCACCAGGTAAAAGTGCACGAACGAATGGGTGCTGCCGCCGGACATCGATAACCGGGTCGCCGGGTCACCCAGAGTCTTGACCGCTGCGATCAATACGGGCATGTGCTCGGGCCGGCAGCCGGCCATCACTGCATTCGCCGCGATGTTCCGCGGCGTTGCCCGCAGATTTGCCGCCGGGAGTACAGCGATCTCCTCATCCGGCGAGTAACCGGTGTACTTCAGGAACTCCTGGACCCTTTCCACCGTCGGGGGAATAATGGCCAGTCCATCACTCCACTTGTTATCGGTGAAGTACCGGTTGACGGCATCGAGCGTTCCGGTAAACACAATCTCTTTTCTCTTCCCGACGTTGGTATCTGCCGCGGCGATGGGCCTGGTGAGCGCCTGGATGACCTGAGGGACGACGACCGACTTGCTGTTCTTCCGGAGTTCATCGTCCGAGTGAATATCAAACGGCCCCGGATAGACGGCGATCTGTACCGAGGGCACGCCCTGATCGGTTGCCACGGCGCGCGCCTGCTCGTCAAATCCCGGAGCGGTCACGACCACACCCGGAATACCGATTCTCTCTGCTGCGATGACCGCGCGGACCGCGCGGGGGGTGCAGGTCCCTCACCCACCGTTTCCGCTGATGATTGCCTCGCAGCCCTTTTCCTTGAGCACAGCCTGCAGGATGGCTGCTTCGGCCGCAGAAGTACCGCCGTCCGCCTCCGGAGCCTCCCCGGCGGGCGCGGGGCCTCTCGGGGTGGGCGGTACACCCCGCCCCGGTATGGGTCTGCGCGCGCCGAATGGAGTGCCAGGTCGAGGCCGGCGCGCGGAAGGCTGAGGAGAGGCTCCCGTACGACCCGCCGCCTGGATCGCGGCGTCGATCTCCGTATAGGGAATGATCTTGATATCGGGGTACTTCTCCTTCAGCGCTTCTGCAATCGCGGGGAGGGTAATGTCGGCCTGGAACGCCTGGTTCCAGACCAGGCAGACCGTCTTGCCGGCCAGGGTGTCAAGGCGCGGAGCCATCGTGATCATCTCCACAGTAGGGTCACCTAGAGGACTCACTACGCTGTATACCGGTTCAACCGAGTTTTTTGGAACCGCTGCAGTCTTATTGGCCATTTGCGTCGATGCCTCGGCGCCGAAAGCTTCGGCTGGAGCTGAGACTATGCCAGCAAAACCCACCAACAGGAAAACGACTATTCCACTCGATAAACTGAGCAGGTATCGAAGCATCCGTAGTTTCCCGCGTTTCATCAGGCACCCTCCTACACGTGGGCCTAAAGCCCAGACCAACGGTTATATCTACGCGGTCCTGTTATGAGAATAAGCTGCTCGCGCAGCGAAATCGATTCGGACACAGCACATTTTCATCGGTTGTGGTGAACCGATGGTTCATGAACGACTAACTCTATATTCGACCGCGTGCGGTAATTTAGGGTATGACCCTACAAGCACAGTCTATCCAACAAAGATGAAATAGTTCTGAAAGAAGCAGCCTCGGTGCAACTGTCACTGGAAATTGCCTCAAAAATCCTCGATTTTGGCACACCGAGGATCGGTAATTGACCGTTGATGTGGCGGCTCATGGTAGTCATGTTGGGTTTACCCCACTTTGCTGAATCAGTCGGCAAGGGGCGAGAAACGCAACGCTCGATACTGCTCCAGGGGCTCGGGCAGACGGTTGGGATTTAACGCGTAGCTGCCGAAACGGTTGAAGTGCTCCGTGCCATACGGGCTGAAGGTGGCAAGCGCCTCCAGGTCAATTGCGTGGCCTGCTTGCTGTATCTGGTGCAGCGCCCGGGTCATTCCCACCAGCGTATGAAAGGCCAGCAGGTTCGCTACCAGATGATTGTACTTGATGAACTTGCGCTGTTCATCGCGTGTGCTCTGGGCCAGGATGCCCGCGCCCCCGAAGCTGACCCACTGCACGAACTTGTTGAACGCCTCGCTCTTGTTGGTGGCCGCCTGGATGATGTGGCGCAACTCGATGCTGGAGATATAGCCCAGTAAGAAGATCGTACGCACCACGCGTCCCAGCTCGCGAAAGGCGAAGTAGAGCTTGTTCTTGCGGCTGTAGGTCGCCAGCCGGCGCAGGATGGTCGATGGCAGGATCGTGCCGGCCTTGATGGACAGGGCCACGCGCAGCATGTCGGGAAGCATGGTTCGGATCAATTCCCAGTCGACCTGCTCGCTGAAGAGCGCGTCGATGTGCCGGTAGCGGTGCTGGCCGCTGGGGCGACAGAGGTTGAGGTTCTTCCAGTGGCGGATGCGCGGCATCAGCTGGATGCCCAGCAGGTAGGCCAGGCCGAAGATGGCGGTGCTCTGTCCCTGGGTGTCGGCATGAACGGTGTCGGGCTGCACCTCGGAGGTGTTCTCCTCGATAAAGTCCAGGATGTAGTGCCCCTCCCAGGCCCCGCAGGTCGAGAAGCGCGAATACAGGGCCATGTAGGAGTCGGCGATCAGGTAATAGCCGATCCCGCCATAGCCGCCGTAGCGGATGTGATACTCTGCCATCAGGTTCTCGGCGCTCATTTGCCACTGCGTGCCGTCGGCGGAGGCGGATTTGCCCGACCCCCATACCTTCTGCAGCGGCCATTGGGCATAGGCGTTGACTACCGCCGTGATCGCCTGGTTCAGGTTCTCCTCGGTGATGTGGCGCTGGTTGACGAAGGAGACCTGGCGCCGGTCCAGCCCTTTGACCGAGCGCGCCGTCTGGGTCGGCCCCAGATCGCAGCCGTAACAGAAGGTGGTCAGCAGATAGCGCTGGCGGGGATGCTCGAGTTTGGCGTCATGACCCGAGAGTGGACCGAAGAACTGGGTCCAGTGCAGCCAGTGCTCCGTGTCCGAGAGCGCATCGAGGATCCCCACTTCGCTCATGTGCCGGGCCAACAGCTCTTCCAGCCGCGGGCGGCCAGGGGGATCGGGTTTGCGCTGGAGACGTTTGAGCACGGGCTCGCCGTTCTCGATGCGCAGGTACTCGTTTTCCGGAAACCCCTCATCGGCGCTGCGGGCCGCGCCCTCCAGTTGCTGGCGTAACCGCGCCACAAAGGCCGCGCCTTCCACGGGAATGCCCGCCTGTTCGCCGTAGAGAGCAACGCCCTTGTCGTATTGCTCCTGCGAGACCAGTTCCTTGCGGTAGTCGCTGAACTCGTCGCTGCCGGGGATGCACAGGTCTCCCGACTTCAAGGCCTGCATGGTCTCGGAGAAGACACATAGTTCCAGGTAGCGCCGGTGGACCTGCGTCACCGGGGCCGCCCGATCTCGGTTGCCGGTGACCAGAGGCCACCATTTGTCCGGAACAAAGGAGAGATCCAGCCGGCTGGTCGGGTTGGCGGGATCGTCTGGACGCACAGGCCCAGAGGCGATCTTTATCTGCTCGGCGCGCGCCTGCCGATGGGCCAGCAGGAAGGCGATGACCTCCGAGAGAACCTGGTCCTGGCTCGTCGAGACGAGGGTGACGTTTTGAACAAAGTCGAACAGGGCGCTGCGCCGGCCGCTGTAGAACTCGGGCAGAAACGCCAGATGACTGTTCATGGCGACTGCGCTGTGAGCGTTGCATTGGGCCAGGAGGTGATCGGCGTCCCTCTCCAGGAGAGACTCGACGGCGGCCAGGCGCTGGTCTCGGGTGCCTTCCTGGGTGTAGGCCAGCATAATGTCGCGCAAGCAGGCGATCAATGCATCCGTTCGCTCGGTCTGGGCCGTTCGGTAGAGCGCCAGTGCGTCCTCGGCCTTGTTGTGCATCCTCTTGACCTGCCGCAGGAACAGGTCGGTGACATCGTCGAGCGCCCGGGCCATCTGTTTGAGGATCAAGGCGGCCACCAGGGTGAAGCGCTTACGTTCGGGCATATCGGCCAGAGAGGCCAGGTCCAGTGATCGGGCTTCGGCGGCGAACTGACGGATCTTGACCTCGGGAATGTCGGCGAAGGCGGCTGCGGCGCCATTGAGCTGCTGGAGCCAGCGCAGATGCTCCAGACACTCTTTGAGCTGGGGAACCGTGGCACGCCGAGGCTCGCGTTTGATCCGGTCCCACGCACTGCGCGCCTGGCCTTCCTCCCGACGCAGCAGCGATTGCAGCCGATCCCGGGCGTCCGCATCCAGGGCTACGAAGACGCGCTCCTGATAGGCGCGGTTCTGGGAATAGCGGGTGGTGCGGGCGATGCGCAGCAGGGTGCTGAAGGCCGGCAGTTCGTAGCGCTGGCGGATCAGCTCTTCGATGGCTATATTGATGATATCGACCAGGTCCTCGCGGGTGCGTGCGGCGTCCAGGCAGGTGTGGATGATCAGCGTGCGGGCTTCTTTGCCGTAGGCCGTCACCCCCAGGTACTCCCGCACCAGAGCCATGTGCCGATCCCGGGCGGTTCCCAGGTCGTAAGCGTGCAGGAGCTCCGGACTCTGCGAGATCTCGGGAAATCCGGCGCAGTGGGCGATATGGTTCACCACCACGGCTGGTATCTCGGTATAAAGGACGAAGTAGCCCAGTCGCTGGAAGGTTTTGAGCAAGAGCAGCAAGCCGATGCGCGGCACAGGCTGATGGGTCCGTTTGTGGGCGAAGGCCAATTCGTTTTCTGTGGAAGTGTAGATCTCCGCCAGTTCTTTGTCCGAGGGGTTGGCTTTGAGGCGCGGATAGGCGGTATCGCTGGCGCTGGGCATCGCGCTTGTAGTGTCCTTTAATCCGGCAATGCAGCCGTTTACGAGACAGAGTCTATAATACGGGTAATATGACAGTACAGAGGCGTTCTCGTGGCATCTTTTTTCCTGTCACCTAAACGTTCGTTCAAGTGACATTAGAACGACATCGGAATACTGGGGGCGGGGGTGAGGGCATGCTGGTCGGCTACATGCGGGTATCGAAGGCGGATGGTTCGCAGACCCTGGATTTGCAGCGCGATGCGCTGCTGGCTGCCGGCGTGGAGCAACACCACATTTATGAAGATCATGCCTCCGGCCGAACCGAAGCACGCCCGGGCTTGGATGCGGTACGTAAAGCGCTTCGGGAAGGCGACACGCTGGTAGTCTGGAAATTGGATCGGCTGGGCCGCAATCTGCGTGACCTGATCAATACCGTCCATGAACTGACTCAGCGCGGCGTCGGCTTCAAGGTGCTTACCGGCCACGGCGCATCCATCGACACGACCACGCCTTCCGGCAAGCTGGTGTTCGGCATTTTCGCCGCGCTTGCCGAGTTCGAGCGGGAGCTGATCTCGGAGCGAACGAAGGCGGGCCTGGTGTCGGCGCGGGCGCGTGGGCGCAAAGGCGGGGCGCCCTTCAAAATGACGGCCTCCAAGGTGCGGTTAGCTATGGCAGCCATGGGAAAGCCGGAAACCGGGGTCGCTGACCTGTGTCGGGAGCTGGGGATTACGCGTCAGACCCTGTACCGGCACGTCGCGCCCGACGGTACGCTGCGCGAGGACGGGCGAAAACTACTCAACGGGAAACGAGAGTAGAAGGGGAGCGGAAGCGGCTTCGCAGAAGTGTGTGTTTTTTGCACGAATCCTTACCGCCCCCCAGAAGCCGTCAAGGTGGCCGGCTGCTGCGCCTGTAAGACATGGGAAGCCGAGCGCCAAGAGGTATGGCAGCGCTACTTTGGGACAAGTGAAGCCAATTGACTAGCAGGGGCTTTGATGAGCGGCAACCCTTCAAGGCCCCCTTTCGACAGGAACAGAGCGAAGGGTGCCAGGTGGGAGTTCACTTTGCGCTTGCCTTTTGGCCTACCCCTGCTACCCTGGCCCCATGCCAGGCCCGGCCGAAGAACCACAAAGACAAGACCAGCAGCAAGCTGACCCCGCGCCCACTCCGGAACAAGCCGGCTTTGAAGTCCTCATCATGCCAGCCGGTCGTTTCGAGCTCGGGCGCCTGGTCGCGACCCCGGGAGCCCTCGCCGCCCTGGACAAGGCTGGTGTCTCCCCCGTGGAACTTGTCGCACGGCACTGGAGCGGGGATTGGGGCGATTTGGACAGTGAAGACAAAGCCGCGAACAACCGGGCGCTCGTGGACGGCGAACGGCTCCTCTCGTCCTACGACCTTCCTGGCACGGGAGAAAAGGTTTGGGTGATTACGGAATGGGATAGGTCGGCCACGACACTTTTGCTCCCAAGCGACTACTGAACGTGTCCGGGCTGTCCTACCGCCCCTCGGCCCCAAGTCCAAGAGAAGCAGCAATAGCAACAGACACCTCGGCTCGGTCCTCCTCCACGGGTTCGGCCTCCTCAACCAGCTCGGGAGCCGCGGCACTTGCGGCCTCGTACTGGGCCAGCCATCGCCTGTAAATCTCAAGCTGCTTACCCGGCGTGTCGTAGTGGCTTGAAAGACGCTCAAGGAAAAACGGCTTCATCCCTTCACCCTTTTTCCGCTCAATCTCGGTGCGGCGTTCTATTTCAACACGCTCTTTAAAGGCCCTGTGAGCCTCTGGGTTATCCTGTTGAAGTTGCCCAAGGGTTTTGTCAAACTCAGCCTCTTCCGCCGCTCTACGGGCCTCCTCGTGGCTCTGATGGGCCTTCTGCGCCTGGGCCTTGCACTTCGCCTTCTCGTCCTTCTCTCGCTGGCGTTGGAACTCAACATACTCGGGCAGCGGTCCAAACCTGCCGGGGATGGCCGCAGCAAGGTAGGCGTCTCGGCTTGTGCTAAAGGCGGTATCAGGGAGTTCCTCGGTGAGCTCCATCTGTCGGCGTGATTCTTTCGGATGGTTCAAGGCACATTCAACAGCGGCTTTCCAGCTAACCCCGTGGCTGTGGAGCTCCTGGGCGAGCTCCTGGGTTTCCTCATCGAGTCCATCCCCTTCACGAGAAACAGCAGCAGCAACCACCGGGGAAGTTCTGCCCTTCGGACTTACCTGCTTCGTCTCTGCTGCTGCTGTTTCTTGTATAACTGTTTCTTGTATTGCTGTTTCTTGTATTGCTGTTTCTTGTGGGGCCGATTTTCGGCCCACCCTTTTTGCGCTGTCCGGAAGGGGAGCATAGAGGTTCAGTCGGTACGTGTTCTCCTCGTATTCTCCCTTGATTTCGTTGATGTTGTTCGAGCGGATAAGAAGACCGCGAGTGATGAGGCTGTTACAGGCTTCCTTGACCGTAGAACGGGACAGCCCGGTTCCGGCGTCGAGCACCCGGCCCTCTTTCGTGGTAATGCCGTGGCATATCTGATTGAGACTGATGTTGTCGCTCTCCTTTCCAAACCCATAAGTCCGGCGAGCGATATAGAGCACCACCTTGAGCTCGGCCCCTGTAAGCTCAGAAAGCCAGAAATCAAGTATCACGTCGGGTATCTGGGTGCTGTTGGGTATCAGGCTTCGTGACATGTCCCCTCCTGGCTGTATTCAGTTACTCAAATACCTCTTCTTCCGGTAATAAGTCGGTGAGAAGAGCGGGCTCACCTGGCTTTCCCCGACGAGCGTAGAGCATCCGCAATGCTTCGGTGACAAGCTTCTGCTTGCGGCTCCCCTCCCTCCACGTCCCATGAACGTAGTCATCGAGCCATTCGGTGAGTTCGACCGGAAGGCGAAGCGTGACCGTCTTGGTAGGGCTCTTTGCAAGCTTTGAGGCTTCTTCAATCCTGCGCGCTAAGAGTTCTTCTGATGTTTCAGCGGTATGACTTGTCATAATGTCGTGTCTATGACTTGTCATAATGTCACTGCTGCTCTCTTCTTCCGAAGGGGCAGGCGCAGGAGCCTCTGGTGAGCGGCCACTTCGTACCCGGTCGTTCTCGACCACCTGGCTCACGATGGTAGGGGGCAACAAAGAGTCAAGGCCTCGCTCCATGTCCTCACGATTCTTACGCATTGATAACCTCCTGGGCCAACGCTTCGTACGCTAGCGAAACCTTGCTCTTGGGAGCGTGGAGGGGAACGGGGCTATGGGCAAGCTGAGCCTCGGCAATATCCTTACCTTTCGGAATGGCCGTCTTGTAGACGGTCCCGTTGTAGGCTTGCCGAAGGCGGTCCTCGATGGCGTTACTCGCTACCGTGTGTTCGGTCCTACAGGCCACAACCTTAGGCGCGGGAAGGTCCGGGTTTATCTTTCGCACCTCCTGGAGGGTCGTCATGAGCTTCACCATGCCTCGCACCGAGTAAGTGGACATGTCTACCGGAACGAGAACCTCCGTGGCAGCAACGAGGGCGTTAATGGTGGTCATGTCGAGCGAGGGAGGACAGTCGATGACCACGTACTTGAACCGAGAAGGAAGCACTTGGAGTGCCGTCTTAAACAGAGACTCAAGACCAACTCTACCGGCCACACGTCGCCACACATCGGCAAGGTCGAGGTTAGCTGGCGCAAGGTAAAGCTCCGCAGGGGGAGGGCCTATGCGAAGGAGCGTCTTCTCCAGGGGGAACTCATCAACCAAGACGTTATAGAGAGTCTTGTCGAGTTCATCTGGATTAAAGCCAAAGGACTGCGTTGCATTGCCCTGAGCGTCAAGGTCTACCAACAGCACGGGCGCTTCGCGCGCAAGGATGGTTGCCAGAGAAACGGAGGTAGTTGTCTTTCCGACACCCCCTTTTTGGTTGGCTACCGCAATGATGCGGGTTGGAGCGTCTAAAGAGGCGCCCACACGCTTGGGGCCGAAGATGGCCAATACCTCGGCACGGTTTACCATCGCCCGATTGCCCTTCTGGTATCCAGTAAGCCGCTTCTCCTTAATATAGGTGCGGATAGTGGTGACACTGACTCCAGCCAACACAGCCGCATCGGAAAGAGGGATAAGGTCCATAAGTACCCTGCCTTTGCAAGTTTTGCAGAAGATACCAGAACGAAAACAGTAGTGTCAAGAGCTATTTACATAGGTATTCATATGACATTATTACAAGTCATAAGTATGACATTATGACATGTGATTAAAGCTTGCCTCGACTGGTAGCGCCCGGCCCCCTCCCTTCCTCTCGCAGGTACGAACAGGTTCGCAAGAGGGCAGATGCCGGGCTGTTCGATGCAAGCGCTTCGCCCAGCACCAGCCCACACCGCTATAGCACGTGAGAGTTAAAGGAGGTCACCCCCCGGAGGGAGACAATACGACGCGAAGCGTCATCCGCTTTTGGACCCTCGCCACTCGACCATTCCGAGTAACCCGAAACGGGAGAAGTCGTCTCGGCCACAAGCTGCCGAGCACAACGGCTTGTGTTCCGACCGGAGTCGTGACCTTCGTAGTGAAGCATGAACGAAGAAGGTCATCACGCAGGAAGGGAAAGGACTACGGGCCACCATACAGCCTCGCATTCCAGCGCGACCCTTCCCAGGGTGGCGCAACGCAAGAAGCTGACTCCTGCCACCGTTTGCTGCTACAATAGAGACACGAGGGACGAAAACATGACAGCGCAGACACAAACCCTAGAGCTTCCTACCGAGCTTTATGAAGCCCTGGTAAGGGCAGCCCAAGACAACGGCACCACCCCTACCGAGTGGATAGCGGCGCGGCTACCCCATGCCGCCAACGGCAAGCCCGAAACATCCGAGGACACGCTCGCAGAGGCGAACGCACGGCTCTTCTCCTTCTCTGGCATCGCCAAAAGCGGGAACCCTCGCTCCGCGGACAACGAGCCGATAGACGCTGACCTCTACAAGTGATGCTGCTCGATACCTCGGGGCTCCTCTGCTTCTTTGATGCCAACGACGCGCGACACAACGAGGCAGACATATACTTTCGGGCCGCCATCATGCGCCTTACCCACAGCTATGTGCTCTCGGAGTTCGTCACCCTCGCTCACGTGCGGGGCCTCTCTCGCTCGGACGCCACTGCCTTCGTGACAACGCTCCTTGAGCACCCTCGCGTGGAAGTGGTCTGGGTCGGTGAGTCACTGCACCGGCAAGCAATGGCGCTCCTGGACGCCAGGCCCGACAAAGCCTATTCCCTGTGTGACGCAGTAAGCTTTGTCCTAATGAAAGAGCGCGGCATCTTGGAAGCGCTCACCACTGACCACCATTTTGAGCAAGAGGGTTTTAGAAGACTCTTTGCGTAATCTTCTTGTCCCGTAAAGAAAGGCTACCCATGTCTGGCCTACTCGGTAATCAATTTGCTGTTGATGAAACACCCTATTGTGCTTGGGCAGAAAACTTGCCCGCGTGCAACCTTGAGTTCATTGTAGTCCGTTCGCTTTCCTGGACAGGTCCGCTCTTTCGAGAGCGGGTATTAT
>JAUJNC010000463.1 GCA_030446525.1 Armatimonadaceae bacterium | reverse complement strand
GAGCATCTCGGTCTAAAACTGTGCGCCCCGGACGACTCCGGAATGGTGGCCTTTCTCGTAGTGGGCGGTGAAGCCGAAGCCACTCTCCCCGGCGCGGATGCCGCGCAGCACGCCCAGGCGGCCGTCGGGCCACAGGCCGGTTACAATGTCGGCGCCGGGCGTGGAAACCTGACGGACGGCGCGGCAGCCCGGTCCCATCAGGGCGTACAGCATCTCGACGCCGTGGATGCCGTAGTGGCGCAGACCCGGGTTTCCCTCATGCAGCGCCGCGCTAGCCCACACATCGGCGGAAAGGAGGGCGCCCAACTCGTCGCGCCGACGCAGGGCCTCGGTCACCGCCGGATCATAGCGCAGCGCGGAGCAGGACATCAACGGCGCGTTGTGCGCCCGGGCGAGCGCGATGATGGCATCGGCGTCTTTCACGTCGGCGGCGAACGGCTTGTCCACGAAGGTAGGCAGGCCGGCTTCGAGGAACGGGCGGGCGCGCTCCCGGTGCCGCGATCCCTGCTGCGACTCGATCATCACGGCGTCAATGCGTCCGAGCAGGTCTTCCAAACGTTCGACCAGCTCGACGCCCCAGCCGCGGAGCTGCGCGGCGAAATCCGGGATTCGCTCCGGCATCATTGCGCTGTCGCCCGGCCACCCGGCGACCACCCGGGCGCCGTCCACGAAGTGCTCCGAGCTGATGGCAACATGGTTCAGGCGCTGCGTGAACGCGGCGACGTGCGACGTATCGAAGTCAACCAACCCGACACGGATCATGGCCTCCTCCTGTATTCTCCCGCAGCGCACGCACTCGCGATCCCGTTCCCGCGCTACAGTTCGCGGACCAGTCGGAAACCGACGTACTGGCTCTTGAAAGCGGGCAGGTTGCCGCCCCGGAGGGCGGCGCGCTGGGCGCGGGCGTCCAGGAACCAGGAGCCGCCGCGCAGCACATATTCGGTGGCCGTGTTGTCGGTGCAAAGGGGGTCCGTGTCCGGACCGGGCCGATAAAACGCCGGACTATAGCGGTCCTGCGTCCATTCCCACACGTTGCCCAGCATGTCACAAAGGCCCCAGGCGTTGGGCGTTTTCCCGCCGACGGGGTGCGTACGGTTCTGGGCGTTGCCGGCAAACCAGGCGAACTCGCCCAGGTTGTCCTTGGTGATAACGGTCTGATTCTTTCCCTGGCCGAAGATGCCATCCCCGCCGGCACGGGCGGCGTACTCCCATTCGGCCTCCGTCGGCAGGCGATAACGTCCGCCGGTCTTGCTCGTCTTGTTTAGATGGGCGATAAATCCCATCGCCTCGTCGTGGCTCACGGTCTCCACGGGCAGGTTTTTGTCGCTTTTGAAGGTGGAAGGGTTCGCCTTGGAGTCGGCGGCAGCGCCGCTGCTCATCACCATTTCCCAGTCGGCCTGCGTCACCTCGTACTTGCCGAGAAAGAACGGGCGGGTGATGCGAACCGCGCGCGCCGGCATCTCGACCTCGTCCACCGGGGTCCACAGGCCAAGCGCCTCCATCTGCTTTTTCTGCTCGTCCGTTGTGCCGCGGACGAACGTGCCCGCGGGAATCTTGACGAACACCATGCCGTCAAAAGAAACTTCCGCGAAATCGGGCGCGGCTGCGGGGTCGGCGGGCGTGGGCGGGAACGGCTTGCCGTCGGGCTGTGCGGCCGGGACAGATGGGGCGCCGGGTGCCGCCGCTGGCGCGATCATCAGGGAAACATTGGCGAACCAGAAGGTGCCCGTCTGCATGCCGAACATAAAGTTGGGCACGGCGTTGTTCTCGGCGGAAACGCGGGTGGCCGTGAAAGGTAAGTTGAAATCCTGCCACTCCGGGGACAGGGTGATGCTCTGCTCCAGGCCGATATGGTGGTAGTCGCCCTCCATGACCATCGGGCGGACGACAACGGTGCGGCCCGGCGCGTCCGCCCGGGCGCGGAAGCGGAGCAGGTACCGCCCGCCCTCCTTCAGCCCGGCCAGGGTTTGCGACAGGCGGACGTGCCATGCTTCGTCCCCTTTGGCCGTCACCCGGACGCGGAGCGCGCCCTCGTCCAGGGCAAGCGTGGCCTCCGCATTCTCGGCCGGCTGGAACGGCTGCCACGAAGCCAGTTTGTCAGGCGCCCGGAGCAGGTTCGCGGCGGGAGCAGACGATCCCGCCTGCTGCTTGGCGGAGTTCGGCACCTTGTCCGCGTTCGGGCCGACGGCGACGCCGGCCTTTGTCGCCTCGTCCGCATCGTTGAAGCCGGCGAACGAAAGATTGTGCGCCTTGTAAAACAGCCCGTGGTAGTTG
>JAUJNC010000462.1 GCA_030446525.1 Armatimonadaceae bacterium | reverse complement strand
TACGACAAGACCCTTTTGCCGGTCGACGGCGGCTGGACCGTGCTCGACCGGATGCGCCGGGGCAAAAAGGTGATCGTGCACGGCGACGGCACGTCGCTGTGGACGCTGACACACCACGAAGACTTCGCCAAAGCATTCGTGGGCCTGCTGGGCTGCCCGGGCGCCGTCGGCGACAGCTTCCACATCACCTCCGACGAGGCGCTGACCTGGAACCAGATCTTCGAAACCCTGGCCGCGGCGGCGGGGACCGAGGCGCGGGTCGTGCACGTCCCCTCCGACCTGATCGCCGCCTTCGACGCGCGCTGGGGCGCGGGCCTGCTCGGGGACAAAGCGCACAGCATGGTCTTCGACAATACCAAGATCAAGCGCCTGGTGCCGGAGTTCGTGGCGACGATCCCGTTCTGGCGCGGCGCCCGCGAGATCCTGGCCTGGTACGACGCCGACCCGGCCCGTCAGAAGGTCAACGAGGAAAGGGGCCGGCTGATGGACCAGATCATCGACGCCGTCGAAGCGGCCCGGCCCGCACCCGCCGGCTAGCCGGGGCGCCGTGCCCTACCTGGCCTCCGGACCCCGGAGGATCGTCTGGATCTGGGCCAGGTCTTCTGAGGAGAGCTTGACGCCCGACGCCCTGGCGTTCTCGCGCACCTGTTCGGGGCGGCTCGCCCCGGTGATCGGCGCCGTCATGGCCGGCTGGTGCAGCAGCCAGGCCAGCGCCAGCTGCGACAGCGTGAGCTCGCGCGCGCGGGCGAACTCGGCCAGCGCTTTCATCGTGGGCAGGTGCTCCGCGAGCCGCCTCCCCAGGTTCTCGTTGCCCTCGGCCCGGCTGCCCGCGGGGGCCGCCCCGTCCAGGTACTTCTCCGACAGCAGCCCTTGCGCCAGCGGCGAGTAAGGGATCAGGCCCAGCCCGTCCTGGAGGCAGCGCGGGTTCTCCCGCTTCTCGGTCCCCCGCACCAGCATGCTGTAGTTGTTCTGCAGCGAGATCGCGCGGTTCAGCCCCAGCTTCTCCGACAGGCGCGCGTTCTCGGCGATCATCTCCGCGTCGTAGTTGCTCCAGCCGAAGTAGCGGATCTTGCCGGCCGTGACCAGCTCGTCCAGGGCGCGCAGCGTCTCCTCGGCCGGCGTGTCGCGGTCCGGGCCGTGGATCTGGTACAGGTCGATGTAGTCGGTCTGCAGGCGGCGCAGGCTGTCGTGGCAGGCGTCGATGACGTGCTTGCGCCCGGCGCCCTCGCCGTTGGGCCCCGGCCACATGCGCCAGCGGCACTTGGTGGCCACGACCAGGGTGCGCCGGTCCTTGCCCTGCATCCAGCGGCCCATCACCTCTTCGGCCTTGCCGCCGGCGTAGACGTCGGCGGTGTCGAAGAAGTCGATGCCCTCTTCGAGGGCGGCGTCCAGGATGGCGAACGTCTGCGCGTCCTCGATGCGCCCGCCGAAGTTGATCCAGGCCCCGAGGCAGACCTCGGAAACCTTCAGGCCGGAGCGGCCCAGCCGTCGATAGTTCATCTCGATCCCTCCCGTGTCTCCTGACGGCCCCGCTCACCCGGCGCGCGCAGGGCGTCGCCGTTGCCAGGTGGAGCCATCCGCTGCGACACGCCGTCCTTGTTCGGCGGGCGACGCCGCGTTCCCTTTCTGTCGAGATGTACAGCCCGTAGGGGATTCGAACCCCTGATCTCCTGGCTGAGAACCAGGCAACGCTTTTCCGGGGAAGGCGCCCGGTTCGTGCGTAAACGGGCGCCTTTTCTCTTGGCGCAGGAACATCCGGCCTCACCTTTCGCTGCCCGTCTTTGCCGTGGCCGTCCTGCTGCTTGCCGCGCTCTGCACCAGCGTGCGAGTGATGGAGCGCGCCCGCAAGGCGACGACGAGGCGGTGCTCAAGTCTTCGGACCGACTCCTGAAGGTGGCGGAACCGCAGTCAGACAGCAGGAGCGCGTCTGCCGGAACAACGCGCAAGAGCGGGAGGAGAAGGGCGGCTGTCCGGGGAATTAGTGCTTGCCCGGTCCGCTGGGGGGCCGGCACACAGATGACTGCCCCTGTCTCGGGCAGACCGCGCACACAAAGGAGAATGGTCACATGGGAACGCATCGGGTAACACGGGCAGCCGCCATCGCTGCGGCGGCACTGGCGCTGCTGGCGGGCGGGATGCCGCCGGCCAAGGCGCAGACGATCACGCTGGATGCCATCGACTCCGGCTGGTATGACAACAACGGCAGGCGCAACGATGTCAGCCAGAACTATGTGGTCGGTCAAGTTTTCGCTTTCGGGGCCGGCCCCGCTCGCCAATCCAACAACT
>JAUJNC010000042.1 GCA_030446525.1 Armatimonadaceae bacterium | reverse complement strand
TCCCTTGCCGGAGGCCGTCGCCCAGGCGGCCCCCAGGCGGGGCAGCAGGGTCAGGTGCGCCGCCACGGGCAGGTCGGGCGCCTCGTCCACGCTGTAGATCAGTCGCGCCCGGCCCGGCTCGGACACGTCGACGCGGACCCGGCACCGGGCGGGCCCGTACGTGAGGGCGAGCGAAAGGGCGCCCGGGTCGAGCGTCGCCGCCGTCGGGACGTGGTGCAGCCCGGGGGGCGGGAGGAAGTCGGGGCTCTCGTCGCCGGGCTTGTGGGCCAGGAGCGCGGCGTCCCCGGCGGTGAAGGTGCTCCACAGCGGCTGCAGCTTGGTGTTGCCGCCGCCCAGGATCAGGCCCGCCTTGTCGTGGAACAGGCTGACCAGGTTCTGCCGGTCCTGGATCCAGCGGCTGGCGGGCACCGGCGCGTGGTAGGCGGAAAGGGCTACGAACCAGGGGCCCCGGCGGTGGACGAGCGCCTGGTTGCCCCCCAGGACGGACTGGTGGCGTGTCTTCTGACCCGGCGGCGGCGCGGCGGGGCCTTCCTGGCCGTAAAGGAGGAACGAGGCGGCCAGGTCGGCGCTCAGGGCGTCGCGCCGCGCCTTGCTGCGCTCCCACTGTTGCCGCACGTAGCCGCGCCCCCCGGCGGAGAAGGTGAAGCCGGCATTGGGCATGGCGGGGCTGCTCTTGTAGACCTGGCGCTCGTCCACGGTTTCCACGCTGCTGCCGTCGGGGTAGGTGAAGTCGGCGTGGAACCGCGCCGCGCGCGCCAGCGCCGGCAGGACGGCTTGGTCGCCCGACAGGGCGTGGTAGGTGCCCAGGGCGTCCACGTACACGAAGTTGTAGCCGACGACCGGCCCCCGGTTCTCGGACCAGAACCCGTCCCGGTCCTGCGCGTCGGCCACCTTTTTCAGGAAAGCCGCCGCCTGCTGGCGCCACGCCGGGCGGTCCAGGACCTGGCCCGCGTGGTAAAGCGACAGGGCATGGTGTGCGGGGATGTTGTGGACCCTTTGGAGTTCCTCCTTGGCGATGCCCTCGAAGCCGAGGAGGAGCGCCTTGCGCCAGCGCGCCCGGCGCTCCGGGGGCAGGGCGTCCTTGATCAGCCCGTAGGCGCGGATCCAGCGCGAATAGGTCCAGGGCATGTAGATGTCGCCCCAGGTGGAGCCGTCCTTTTTGCGGAACACCCACTTGCCGCGCGCGTCCTGGGCGTCGATCAGGGCGTCGCCGCCGGCCAGGATCGCCCGCAGCACCTCGGCGCTATGGTAGTGGGGGTTGTCCGGGTCCTTGAGGGCCCAGGCGGCCGCCAGCGGGTAGATGGCGTGCTGGTCGTTCACGACCCAGACGCCGGTCCCGAAGCGCCCCGTGTCTTTGTCCTGGCTCTTCAGCAGGTCCGGCACCTGCCGGACGAGGTAGGGCAGGAACTCCGCCTTGAAGTCCCAGAAGGCGCCCTCGGTGGGCGCCCCGGCCGGGATGGCGAGGGCGCCCAAAAGCAGAAGAGATCGTTTCATCATCGCTGTCCGTACGGCACCCGCGCCCCGCCCACGACTTACCCATCAGGCTCTCTATGCTACATAGCTTTCGAACGATCGCACTATACACCGCCCCCCGGCCGTTTGTCAAGCTTGACAAACGGCGCCGATTGAAGTAGACTGCGGCTGGTAGAAGCTATAGAGGATAGGTGATGACCAGAGTTTGGGATGCCCCGGCCGACGAGCCGGCGCTGGAGGAGATTTTGTCGCGCCCGACGCCGGGCGTGCTCGGCGCCCTGGAGGCGGCCGGGGGCGACGTGCTCCTGCTGGGGGTCAGCGGGAAGATGGGGCCGACGCTGGCGCGGATGGTGCGGCGCGGGCTGGACCAGCTGGGCGGGCGGCGGCGCGTGATCGGCGCCGCCCGCTTTTCCGACCCGGCGGCGGAGGGGCGCCTGCGGGACGCCGGCGTCGAGACGATCCGCTGCGATCTGATGGACCGGGCGGCCGTGGAGGCGCTGCCGTCGGCGCCCAACGTGATCTTCCTGGCCGGCCAGAAGTTCGGGACCGTGGACGCGCCCGCGGCGACCTGGGCCACCAACACCTACGCGCCCGCCCTGGCCGCCCAGCGGTTCGCCGGCTCGCGCCTCGTGGTTTTCTCCACCGGCTGCGTCTATCCCAACACGCCGGTCAAGGCCGGCGGCTCCCGCGAAAGCGACGCCCTCGAGCCGGTGGGGGACTACGCGAACTCGTGCGTGGGCCGCGAGCGCGTCTTCACTCACTTCGCCGGACAGAGCGCCACGCCGCTCGCCCTGTTCCGGCTGAACTACGCGATCGACCTGCGCTACGGGGTCCTGGTCGACGTGGCGCGCAAGGTCCTGGCGGGTGAGCCGGTCGACGTGACCATGGGGCACGTCAACGTCATCTGGCAGGGGGACGCCAACGCCCAGGCGATACAATGCCTCGCCCACGCCTCGGTCCCCCCCTTCGTCGTCAACGTCACCGGCCCCGAGACGGTCTCGGTGCGCGCCGTTGCCCAGTGGTTCGGCGAGCTCCTGGGCCGCGACCCGGTGATCGTGGGCGCCGAGGCGGACACCGCGCTGCTCAGCAACGCCGCCCTCGCCCACCGGCTTTTCGGCTACCCCACGGTGCCCCTGGAGCAGATGCTGTTCTGGGTGGCCGGATGGCTGAAGCGGGGCGGGAGCCTTTCAACAACCGACCCACTACGAGAGACGCGTGACGGGAAGTACTAGGGCAGTAACGGGAGGGGACCCAGGGGCCAAGAAGAAACGACCCCGCCCGCTGCTCCGCGGCATGCGGATCGAGCTCCATGAGCCACGGCGAGGCCGAGCAGTGCGACTTCGTCGTTTGCGCCCTCGAGGGGTACTTCCCCGACGACGTGCCCGCCGAGTGCTCCCGGTGTCACCGCGCGTGATCGTCCACCGCCCCCACATCCCCAAAGGGCCGCCCAAGATCTGCCGCCTCTGCTGCTGGAGATGAGGAAAGGACAGGACGTGACCTTCGGCACGACGGCCACCGTCATGAGCGAGGTGCTGGAGTATCTGGCTAAAAGCCGCAAAAAGGGAGGCGTGACGGACGAGCCATGAGAGCACTCTTCATTGGCGGCACCGGCATCATCGCCTCCGCCTGCGCGCAGCGGGCCGGAGCACGGGATCGAGCCTTCTATCTCCAACCGCGGCAAGACCGCCCTCCCGCCCCGCGCCCGAGGCGCGCGCCTGCTGCAGGGCGACATCCGCGACCCGGCGCCGGCGCGCGCCGCCCTGGGTGGACAGACATTCGACGTGGTGGTGAACTGGATCGCGTTCACCCCGGAGCAGGTCGAGTCGGACCTGGGCCTGTTCCGCGGCCGCACGGGCCAGTACGTCTTTATCGGCCTCGGCTTCGGCGTATCAGGACGCCGCCTTCGCGGCTGCCGGTCACCGAATCCACGCCGCTGGGGAACCCTTCTGGGAGTACTCCCGCAACAAGATCGCCTGCGAGGAGAGGCTGGTGCGGGCCTCGGTGCGAGGAGGGCTTTTCCGGCCACGATCGTGCGCCCGTCGCACACCTACGACAAGACCCTTTTGCCGGTCGACGGCGGCTGGACCGTGCTCGACCGGATGCGCCGGGGCAAAAAGGTGATCGTGCACGGCGACGGCACGTCGCTGTGGACGCTGACACACCACGAAGACTTCGCCAAAGCATTCGTGGGCCTGCTGGGCTGCCCGGGCGCCGTCGGCGACAGCTTCCACATCACCTCCGACGAGGCGCTGACCTGGAACCAGATCTTCGAAACCCTGGCCGCGGCGGCGGGGACCGAGGCGCGGGTCGTGCACGTCCCCTCCGACCTGATCGCCGCCTTCGACGCGCGCTGGGGCGCGGGCCTGCTCGGGGACAAAGCGCACAGCATGGTCTTCGACAATACCAAGATCAAGCGCCTGGTGCCGGAGTTCGTGGCGACGATCCCGTTCTGGCGCGGCGCCCGCGAGATCCTGGCCTGGTACGACGCCGACCCGGCCCGTCAGAAGGTCAACGAGGAAAGGGGCCGGCTGATGGACCAGATCATCGACGCCGTCGAAGCGGCCCGGCCCGCACCCGCCGGCTAGCCGGGGCGCCGTGCCCTACCTGGCCTCCGGACCCCGGAGGATCGTCTGGATCTGGGCCAGGTCTTCTGAGGAGAGCTTGACGCCCGACGCCCTGGCGTTCTCGCGCACCTGTTCGGGGCGGCTCGCCCCGGTGATCGGCGCCGTCATGGCCGGCTGGTGCAGCAGCCAGGCCAGCGCCAGCTGCGACAGCGTGAGCTCGCGCGCGCGGGCGAACTCGGCCAGCGCTTTCATCGTGGGCAGGTGCTCCGCGAGCCGCCTCCCCAGGTTCTCGTTGCCCTCGGCCCGGCTGCCCGCGGGGGCCGCCCCGTCCAGGTACTTCTCCGACAGCAGCCCTTGCGCCAGCGGCGAGTAAGGGATCAGGCCCAGCCCGTCCTGGAGGCAGCGCGGGTTCTCCCGCTTCTCGGTCCCCCGCACCAGCATGCTGTAGTTGTTCTGCAGCGAGATCGCGCGGTTCAGCCCCAGCTTCTCCGACAGGCGCGCGTTCTCGGCGATCATCTCCGCGTCGTAGTTGCTCCAGCCGAAGTAGCGGATCTTGCCGGCCGTGACCAGCTCGTCCAGGGCGCGCAGCGTCTCCTCGGCCGGCGTGTCGCGGTCCGGGCCGTGGATCTGGTACAGGTCGATGTAGTCGGTCTGCAGGCGGCGCAGGCTGTCGTGGCAGGCGTCGATGACGTGCTTGCGCCCGGCGCCCTCGCCGTTGGGCCCCGGCCACATGCGCCAGCGGCACTTGGTGGCCACGACCAGGGTGCGCCGGTCCTTGCCCTGCATCCAGCGGCCCATCACCTCTTCGGCCTTGCCGCCGGCGTAGACGTCGGCGGTGTCGAAGAAGTCGATGCCCTCTTCGAGGGCGGCGTCCAGGATGGCGAACGTCTGCGCGTCCTCGATGCGCCCGCCGAAGTTGATCCAGGCCCCGAGGCAGACCTCGGAAACCTTCAGGCCGGAGCGGCCCAGCCGTCGATAGTTCATCTCGATCCCTCCCGTGTCTCCTGACGGCCCCGCTCACCCGGCGCGCGCAGGGCGTCGCCGTTGCCAGGTGGAGCCATCCGCTGCGACACGCCGTCCTTGTTCGGCGGGCGACGCCGCGTTCCCTTTCTGTCGAGATGTACAGCCCGTAGGGGATTCGAACCCCTGATCTCCTGGCTGAGAACCAGGCAACGCTTTTCCGGGGAAGGCGCCCGGTTCGTGCGTAAACGGGCGCCTTTTCTCTTGGCGCAGGAACATCCGGCCTCACCTTTCGCTGCCCGTCTTTGCCGTGGCCGTCCTGCTGCTTGCCGCGCTCTGCACCAGCGTGCGAGTGATGGAGCGCGCCCGCAAGGCGACGACGAGGCGGTGCTCAAGTCTTCGGACCGACTCCTGAAGGTGGCGGAACCGCAGTCAGACAGCAGGAGCGCGTCTGCCGGAACAACGCGCAAGAGCGGGAGGAGAAGGGCGGCTGTCCGGGGAATTAGTGCTTGCCCGGTCCGCTGGGGGGCCGGCACACAGATGACTGCCCCTGTCTCGGGCAGACCGCGCACACAAAGGAGAATGGTCACATGGGAACGCATCGGGTAACACGGGCAGCCGCCATCGCTGCGGCGGCACTGGCGCTGCTGGCGGGCGGGATGCCGCCGGCCAAGGCGCAGACGATCACGCTGGATGCCATCGACTCCGGCTGGTATGACAACAACGGCAGGCGCAACGATGTCAGCCAGAACTATGTGGTCGGTCAAGTTTTCGCTTTCGGGGCCGGCCCCGCTCGCCAATCCAACAACTATTTTGTTTTCGACCTGTCGAGCATCACCCTGCCCATCGCCAGCGCCGAACTCCGGCTCTTTAACCCGGGGGCCCCCGCCCTGGTACTGGTCCCGGCTACAACAGCCCGGACCCCTTCGAAATCTACACCCTCTTCGACGTGTCCACCCCCGCCTCTGTCTTGATCGCCGGGGGCGGCGTGCGCCCCGACATCTTCGCGGACCTTGGTTCGGGCGTGCCCTATGGCTCTCAGGTGGTCTCCGCCGCCAACAACGGCCAGTTCGTCCCCATCGGCTTGAACGCGGCGGGTGTGACGGCTCTGAACAGCGCCAGCGGCCTGTTTGCCGTGGGCGGCACCCTCACGACCATCAGGCCGGAGAACATCACGCAAACGGTTTTCAGCGGTGGCAATGCTGCTCATCAGCGGCAGCCTCGTCGTGACCCTGATCCCCGAGCCGGGCACCCTCAGCCTGCTCGGCACCGGCGCCCTGGGCCTGCTCGGCTGCGGCTGGCGGCGGCAGAGACGCGCTGCTTAGGGCGGTCCAGGTCCGTCCTGATGCGCAGAAGGGCCGGGGTCTCTCCCGGCCCTTCTGCCGTGCGGCGGGGGCGACGGACGGTGACAAGAAAAGGGCGGGGCGAGATGAACCCGCCCCGCTCTTCAGGAGATTGTTGGTGGCGGTTCAGTGTAGCACGGCCCGGCAGGCGGGTCAACCGGCGATAATGCCGACTGGGGCCGGTCCGCATCGCGCTTCTAGTGATGGCACGGCCGGGGCGTTGGCCCCGGCTTTTCCTTCGCCACAAAGAAGAATTCACCCGCCGCGGCCAGTCGACTGCGGGCCAAAAAAGAAACACCGGGACAACTGCCCCGCAGCGTTACTAAAACGCCGCCGGAAGGGGAGTGATGTCCCCGCGGAGATTGGAGCCGTCCTCCTCGAACGCCTCCTGCGCCCGCGGATGAGACGGCAGCACGCCGAACTGCACGGGCCGGATCGAGTGTCTTCTTCTGCCACTTGGCGTGGCCGTCGCAGAACAGCAAGTTGCCTCCTGCATTGTGTTGTCTGTCGTAGCGGGGGAAGTTGAACTCAACGAAACCGCCGGTCACTGGTCTAGGGCGCATCTGGCAGACACGGTTCAGTATATCGATCTCGTGGAGGAAGATGAGGTTGGCAGGCTCCGGGATCGCCGCGAGCGGCCGGTCCTCCACGATGCCATTGAGCAGGTAGCCCGTGTTGCCGCTGCCGGGAGCGGTGGCCGGCTGGAACTCCGTTGGGGAGGTCCATAGCTGCGCCGAAGGGCACTTGTAAACATCGAGGTTCTTGATATAGGGCTGGATCTCGCGCGCCCAGTTGCGTCGCGCAGTGGGGTCCATGAATCCCCGGTGCGTAGGAGACGTGCTCCCCTTCGTGCGAGTTGCCATGAATGCCCGGCAGGATCTCGTCATAGTCCTGCGCGTACATCATCATGGCGTTGCCGATCTGCTTGTGGTTCGACAGGCGGCCTGCCGGGCCTTGGCCCGCGCCTGGGCGAACACGGGGAAAAGGATGGCTGCCAGGACCGCTATTATCGCGATCACGACGAGCAAATCGATGAGCGTAAACGCGGAGCGTTTGCCGGGCGTACAGTCAGGCTGTGCGGGCTACTTGGCAGGGATATGGGAACACATCGTTGTTAGCTCCTTTGATGAACTTTACAGGTTGTACTTCCCAAACCGCTGCCCGCCAAAACCCGTCCTCCACCCCCGCGCGGCTCGCGCCTTTATCACCTTAACACGTCACGGCTTCGCCCCGGCGCGGGCGAACCGGTTGGCGCCCTCCCTTGTGCCTGCGGCGCGGGCGGCCCCGCGACGTGGAGTGTCCAGGTACACCGGCAGGTGCCCGGCCCCGTAGGCAGCACGCATAGGCGGCACGCACCAGAGACGCGGCGATCGAATCGCCCACCATCTCGTTGCCGCCGAGCGTCAGCGCCGCGTTGAAGCTCGACCCGTCGTTGCCCCACGCCCGGTACGAGTGCGCCGCGTCGTCCCAGCCCAAGGTGCTGTACGGCAGCGAGGCGTCGCCGCGGTAGTCCCAGCCCGCCCCGTCCAGCAGGTCGCCCGAGAGCAGGATCTGGTCGAAGCGGTCGTCCACGCCGTCGGGGCCGGCCGGGTCCTGGGTGTGCACGAAGCGCAACGCCGCGTTGTTGGACCACCGCCCCGGCGTGCTGATCGGGTCGAAGGCGCGCCCCTCCTCCTCCCCACCAACTCCTGGTAGGCCGCCTGCGTGGAGGTGGCGATGTTGAAGTCGCCGGCCACCGCCGCCGGCGCCCGCCGGCAGCGATGCCGCGTGCTCACGGATGCGCCGCGCTTCCGCCAGCCGGCGCGCCTGGTCCTGGGTGGCGCTGCCGGCCTTCATGTGCACGCTGCAGACGCACAGCAGGGGACGGCCGGGTCCTCGGCCGAGCCTGCAGGTCGTAGCGACAGGAAGGCGAGGAGGGCGAGCCCGGGTCGCGGGCGGGATGTGGCATGCGGGTTCTCCATGGGCGGCCCCGGCGTGCCTGTGCGTCCGTGTGCGCGCCGGGCCCGGGATCGATCAAGGGGGGAGTTCGCGGCGAGGCGGCTCATCTGCTGCCCGCGCCGCGGCCGGGCTGCGGCCGGTTGCCGTACGGGGCTGTCGTTCACAGGGACGCTCCTGGCCGCCCTGGTGCTCGTGGCGCTCTTTGTCAGCCTGCCTGCAAGCGCTGGGGCGCGCCCGCGAAGGCGGCGATGACGAGGCGACGCCCAAGGCGCTCGACCGGCTCCTGAAGGTGGCGGAGCCGCCGCAAAAGCTGCTCGGTGAAAGCCGGTGACATGGCAGAGCCGCGGTGCTGTTTTGGTGCTGTTCCTCTGCTGTTGATGCGCGCCACAAGGGCCGGGCAAACCCAAAACCCGGCCCTTATCATCAGCAAAACTGCCGGTGATTCGGCGCGCTCAGCGGGCGATGGTTTACCGTCAAGTGTACCTTCCCACGGTGCTCACCACCCGGCGGCCCCGCCAGGAGCCTGCTTGCGAGCCCAACCCAAGTCGGACCTGATCCGGCCGGTGCCGGCGCTGTAACGACCCGGCCCAGGCGACGTTCCCCGTGCTGGGGCCACCTGCTGCGCATTCCGGTATGCTTCCTGCGGGGAACGCCACAGCAACGCAATCAACGACCAGGAGAACGCCCGTGCCGCATCGAGCCATAATCTGGGGGGACTGAATCTGGGGGACCGAAGCCGACGAGGCGACGCTTCACCTCCCCCGCTCCGGCGCAGCCGTTCCTGTCTGACTCCCCTGCGGATCGTGACCGGATGAAGGCACGGCACTGCCGCCGGTGGTGGCCTCCCCGTGCTCGTCTCCGCGCCGGCAGGCGCTGCAGTGCTCTCGGAGGGCGCTGGGCTCGCCCCGGAGGGCGCTGCGCCACCTCCCGCGGGAGCATCCGGCTCGGGCCGCGCCGGGTCCGACTCGGGCGCCGCCGATGCCGGCGAGGACGGCTGAACGATGATCGTCTGGCTCGGCTGCCGGGGCGGCGCCACCGGGACGGGGACCGGCGCGGACCGGGACCCGCCGCTCGAGCACGACGGGCGGCGGCGCGGGCGCCGGGGCGGGGCTCGCCGCGGGAGGCGCGGACGCGCCGCCGCGGGCGGCGCCGCGGGGGCGCGGTCGCGGTGGATGACCACGGTCTCGCTGGCGGGCTCCGGGCGGGTGGCGTACCAGATCGCGCCCACCAGCAAGACGACCGCCACCGCCCCGAGCAGCAGCCAGAACCCGAAGGCGGCGTTGCGGGCCTGCGCGCGCGCGCCGGCGGCGCTCACGGCGGCCGCATCCCGCTGGGCCTGCGCCTGGCGCAGGTTCACGCCCTGCTGGGCGTTGGCGGCGGCCAGGCGGCTGGCGCGGGCGGCTTCGCGATCCGCCTCGACAGCCAGGCCCAGCGCCACGTCTTGGGCGGCGTCGGCGCGGGCGGCTTCATGATCCGCCTTGGCGGCCATGCCCGCCGCCACGTCCTGGGCGACGGCTTTATCCACGCGCGCCTCGCGCGCTTCCCTTTCCGATGGTGTGCTCATGCTCTTGTTCTCCTGTCGGGAGACCGGCGGGGCCGCAGCAGGGACGATCCCCCGCGCCTCCCTGGTTGCTTCGAGCGTTTTTTACCCGCGCCCGCGCCGCCGATAAACCGCGCGGCTATGGCGCCTGCCACTTGCCAGCCCGCGCCGAGGTGCTCATCGGCCCACAGACTCGTTACGGAGACCACCCCATTGTCCACCTTGCCCAGGTTGGCCAGATACCGTCTTCCCACGCGCGCCGTCTTCTTACCGGCTTTGCGGTCGCCGGTCTCATCGATGACCGGAGCGTGCACGCCCCCGAGCCACTCACAGGGTTCAGAGCGTGCCGGCGCCGCCACGCACGCTATCGGCGTGCCTTGCGCTTGCCGCCCCAGATAAAGGGCGTGGGTTTCAGGTTCCAGCCTCGGGCTTGTCGCCGCCAACCAGGTAATGAAAGCCGTTATCCCAGTGCCTCCTGCTCTGTGACGGCTCGCTCCCACTCGGCGATCGCAGCGTCGACTTCCCCACGCAGACGGGTGTGCTCAGCGGCCAGGGCGATGAGGTCGGCGCCCTCGCCGCCGGAGGCGAGCGCCCCTTCAACCTCGGCAAGGCGGGCTTCCCGATCTTGGACCCCAAGTTCCGCCTTCAGAGCGGCCTCGCGCGCCTTGTTACGGGCCCTGCTCAGGTCACGGGCGCTCAGGGTGGGAGACGAGGAAGGGGGGCCGGGGGTCGGCGAAGGGGCGATCTTGGCGTTTAGGGCAGGCGATACCATTTCGGTGCGCGTTCGCGCAGAACGTTCCGGAGTCTGCGTGGCTTCCCGCCAGGCGGCGAAGTTGCCCTCCGCGAAGACCGCGCCGCCATCCCCAGTCAGGCCCAGGGTCTTGGTCGTGACGGCGTTGAGCAGGTACCGGTCATGGCTCACCAGGAGCAGCGTGCCCTCGTACCTCGAAAGCATCGCGGTGAGCGTTTCACACGACTCGATATCCAGATGGTTCGTCGGTTCGTCCAGGATCAGCAGATTGCAGGGTTCGAGGAGCATCCGCGCCAGGGCCAGCTTGTTCTTCTCGCCGCCGGAAAGCAGCCCGACCTTCTTGAAGATATCATCGCCGGTGAAGAGGAAGCGGGCCAGATAGCTGCGCGCCTCCGTTTCCGTGAAGGTGAGAGCCGCCTCGGTCAAGGTTTCGAGGACCGTGCGCTCCCCGTCGAGATCGTCCGCCGCGTGCTGCGAGAAGTAGGCGCAGCGGACGTTGTGTCCCCACACAAGCGCGCCGCCCGTGGGGACTTCGTCGCCGAGAAGGATGCGGACCAGGGTCGTCTTACCCGCTCCGTTGGGCCCGATCAGACCGACACGGTCGCCGCGCCCGAGCGTGGCATTCAGGTGTGCGAACAGAATTCGCTCGCCATAAGACTTGGACAGATCGACCAGCCGCACGACCTCGCGCCCAAGACGCCCGGCACCCACGGCGTCGATGCGGGCTTTGACGATCCGGGTATCGGAGCGTGGGGCCTCGATCTTCTCCATTCGGTCGATCCGGCCCTGCGTCTTGTGGCGGATATTGCTCGCATTGGGATCTGCGCCCATGTTACGCTTGATCAGGTCCCGCAGCCGCCCGATCTGGGCCTGCTGCTGGTCATACAGCGCTTGCTGGCGCAGCAGCCGCTCTTCTTTCTGCCGACGGAAGTGCGAGTAGTTGCCCTTGTAGACCGTCAGCCGCCCGTTTTCCAATTCTCCAATGGTGTCAACAACAGCGTCAAGGAAGTAACGGTCGTGGCTGACGAGCAGCACGGCCCCGGCGTACTCCCTCAGGAACCCCTCCAGCCACTCGGTCGCGGCGATATCCAGGTGGTTGGTCGGCTCATCCAGGATCAGCAGGTCGGGACGGGTAAGGAGGAGTTTCGCCAGGGCGAGCCGCGTCTGCTCCCCACCGGAGCAAGACCCGACACGTTTGCCGAGCCCCTCCGGCCCGAAACCGAGCCGCCGCAGGACGGCGTCCCGTTCGGACTCGACTTCATACCCACCCAATGCCTGGAAACGCTCCTGCGCGGCGGTATAATCGGCCATCGCCCGCTCCAGAGCGGCATCGTCCGGGGCGTCACGCATCGCATGTTCGGCCAGAGTTACCCGCCCTTGAACGGCCCGCAAAGGGGCCAGCGCGTCCTCAATCTCCTCACCGATCGTGCGCTCGGGATGGACCGGGGCCTCCTGCCGCAGATAGCCCATGCGGCGCCCCGCCGCCAGCGCAACGCGCGCCGACACGACCGTCTTGAGCGGTCCGACGACGCTCGGATCCGGCCTCTCCTGGCCGAGGATAATCCGCAGCAGCGTCGTCTTGCCGCCGCCATTGCGCCCGATCAGGCCCATCTTCTGTCCGGCTGCGAGGCTGAAGGTGACTTCGGTAAAAAGCAGGTCAGCCGCGAAGCTCTTAGCGACGTTGGCGACCGTCAGAAAACTCATCGACGTAAAATGAACCCCTGGGTATTATCGCCCAAGACGGCCGCGATGGCAAACGCAGGGGCTAATGGAGAGGCTTGGGCTACCCCGTACCGTCGCAGAAGCCGCTCATGGGGTACGACAACGATTGATACTGTTGGCGAATTCCTCACTCTGGCGTCTATACGCTTCCAGCGGCGACGTTTGGTAACCTTCGTAGTGAAGCATGAACGAAGAAGGTGACGAGGGCGGAAGAAGCTGACTCCTGCCACCGTTTGCTGCTAATGGGATCTTTTTGTTTGCCTGGAACCGCGGGTAGGCCGTGTTGGCCACGACGCGCCACCCCCGGCACTGAGGCTGCTGTCGCGGGTCCGTCAAAAACGCCCGTTGCGCTCTCCTCGTGCCTCTTCCAGAGCATAAGTCGCCGCCTGCTCCCAGGTCAGGGCGCGGCCCTGCTCCCAGGCGGCCGAAGGCGTCTCCACCCAGTACCGCGCGGGCCTGCCCCACCTGATGTTCGTACTCTTCCTGCTCATTCGGGGGGAGGGGTGCGCCGATGCTTTCGCGAAGCGCCTCAGCCGCTCCCCACAGGTGGACAGCCGGTTCCGCCGCCGCCATTTCCAGCCGCACGGCGGCCAGCGCCCGCAGGTTTGCCGCCACACCCTCGGTGTCGCCCAGCTCCGAGAAAATGCGAAGGCCGTCCTCCAGAAGCGCCTGCGCCGCGGCGTAATCGCCCTGCAGGCTTTTCATACCACCCAGCTGGTTGAGCACCGACGCGGCGCCTCCCCTGTCCCCCAGTTCGCGGAAGATGTTCAGGCTCTCTTCCAACAGCGCACGCGCCGCTACGAACCTGCCTTCGATGAGGGAAATGCCTCCCAAATTGTTGAGGGACCAGGCGACGCCCCGCTTTTCGCCCAGTTTCCGGCGGATGCCCAGGCTCTCCTCGAACAGCGCGCGGGCAGAGGTGGAGTCACCCTGCGCCGTCGCCAGGCTGCCCAGGTGACTGAGGGTCCAGGCGACGCCCTGTGTGTCCTTCAACGCACGGCGAATTTCCAGGCTCTCTTCCAGCAGCGCACGGGCTGTAACGTAATCGCCCTGTAGGCGGATCACGTTGCCCAGGCTGGCGAGCGCTAGACCGACCCCTAGCTCGTCTCCCAGCCCACGGCGGATTTCCAGGCTCTCTTCGTACAGCGCACGCGCCCAAGCGTAGTCTCCTTGCTGCCGGACCTCCATGCCCAGGTTACTGAGGGACATGGCGATGCCCTGCTTATCGCCGGACTCCCGGTAGACGCCCAGGCTCTCCTGGTACAGGGAGAACGCTGTGGCATGATCGCCCAGGTGACTCGCCAGGTTAGCCAGGTTGTTGAGGGCCGAGGCGACGCCCCGCCTGTTTCCCTGCTTCCGGAAGAGGTCGAGGCTTTCTTCATGAAGCGCCCGCGTGGCAGCATAATCCCCCTGGTTTAGTGCCAGGGCTCCCGCCCCGTTCAGCGCCTTCGCCCGTGCCTCAGTCCCCGCTTGCGCCCCCGCCCGCTCCAGCGCCTGTCCCAGGTACCGCCGCCCTTCGCTGAAGTGCCCGCGCACCTTCCAGAACCACCACAGCGCCCCCGTCAGCCGCAGGCCCGCCTCTGCCCCCTGCGCTCCGGCCCCGCCCCCCGCCAGTACCGCCCGCAGGTTGTCGTACTCCGCTTCCAGCCGCCGCAGCCACGCTGCCTGCCCGGCGCCCTTCAATTGCGGCTCGGCCTCCTCCGCCAGTGCCACACACCAGTCCCGGTGCCTGGCCCAGACCTGCTCCGCTTCTGCGCTCGCCCTCAGCCGCTCCGCCGCGTACTGCCGCACCGTCTCCATCAGGCGGTAACGCCCCCCGCCTTCCCACTCCTCGAACACGGCCAGTGACTTGTCCACCAGACCCGTCAACAGGTCTAATACCTCATACGGCTCGATCCCGTCGCCCGCGCACACCCGCTCCGCCGCCTCTAACACCCAGCCGCCCGCACACACCGACAGCCGCCCCAGCAGAAGACGCTCCGACGCGCCCAGCAGCCCATACGACCAGTCCAGGGTCGCCCGCAGCGTCTGCTGGCGGGGCAGCGCTGCCCGGCTCCCGCCCGACAGCAGGCCCAGGTGTTCGTGAAGGCGCAGGGCGATCTGCTCGACCGCCAGCGCCTTGACCCGCGCCGCCGCCACTGATCGCCAGCGGGATCCTCCAGTTGAAAGCATATCTGCGCCACCGCCGGCGCGTTGCTCCCCGTTAAGGAGAAATCCTGGACCGCCTGCGCCCGCTCCACAAAGAAAGCCGCACGCTCTCGTACCCCAGCAGTACACGCCGCAGGGTCACCGAATGTCGCGGCAAGTGCTCCGGGTCGGGCGTCGCGAGGGATGGTACCCGCCAGACCGCCTCGCCCGTGATCCCCATCGCCTCCCGGCTCGTCGCGAGGATCCGCCCCCGCGCACTCCCGCAGCAGGTGACCGGCGATCTCGCGCCCGCCTCCAACAGATGCTCGCAGTTGTCCAGCACCAGCAGGATCCGCTTCTGGCGCAGGTGGTCGGTCAAAGTCTGCAGCGCGGGCCGGCCCGCCTCCTCCTTGAGCCCCAGCACCGCCGCGATCTGCCCCGCCACCAGTTTCCCGTCGGAGAGCGACTCCAACGCCACCAGCCACGCGCCGTCGGCAAATTCGCCGGCGGCCTCGGCGGCGACGGCAATCGCGAGCCTTTGTCTTACCGATTCCGCGTCCGCCAGCGTTCGAAGGGCTTTCAGGCAGCCCCCTCCTCGCGCGCCGCGTTCCTGCGGGACCCATTCTTCGGCGCAGCCCTCGAGCAGAGGGCCGCGATATCGCGATATAGGGTGACGGCCGCCTCCATCGCCGGAAGATCCCGGCGGGGCCATCGCCGCGTCGAACGTAACGACATCCGCCCGCGCGCCCGTGAGGCTCAGGCAGAGGGTGTGACGTCCGGGAGACTGGAGGCGTTCGCCCTCGTCCCCAACGCCCGGCGCAAACTCGCCCAGGACGACACGCAGGTTGCGGAACGCCCGGTCCTGGTCTACATCAGGCCACAGCGCACCGGTCAGCCACTCCCGCTCGACCGGCCGGTCGCGGCGCAGGGTCAGCAGGGCCAGCAGCCAGAGCGCCTTGCGCGAGCGCAGGTGGGGCAGTGGTTTCCCTTGACCGATACCTACATCGGTCCGAAGAGAGTGATGACGAGCGATGCAGGGTCTGTCTCTGATTGAGGTGTGCCCATGGCGGTTCCCTTGTGGCTTGGGTGCTGTTGAAAAGAGCAGATCAGGAAGATGGATAATTCGTGGGCCGGGAACGCTATTCCTTCCCACCGAGAACGTTGCCGAGAACGCGGGCCGGTGATAATAGCCACACGTTGCAGAAACGCAAACGGGAGAACGGATCGCTCACGGAGCAGAAAGGGGAACCGAATGAGCACGATCACGGTCCAGGAAAACTCGACGCCCATTGAGCCTACTATGAGGACCACGGGGAGGGCCGGCCCGTCGTGCTGGTCCACGGCTTCCCCCTGAGCGGGGCGTCCCGGGAGAAGCAGATCTCCGCCCTGGCTGGCGGCAGGACACCGGGTCATCACGTATGACCGCCGCGGCTTCGGCAACGTCGCCATGGCTGACGCGTGCAGCAGAAAGGAAGGAGATAATGACCGACAGGAATCGACACACGAACCGACCGCAAAGGCCGCTCCGTCGCGCCGAGGCGTCCTCCGGCGGGCGCGGCCCTGGTGACCGCCGCAGTGACAGCGACGGGTGCGGCCACCGCCCCAACGGCGGCTTCAGCACCCCACTAACCGTAACGACCACAACCAAGGAGAGCAACCATGAGCACGATCACGACCAAAGACGGCACGCAGATCTACTACAAGGACTGGGGCGCGGACAACCCGTCGTCTTCAGCCACGCCTGGCCCCTCAATGCCGACGCCTGGGAGGACCAGATGCTGTTCCTGGCCTCGAATGGCTACCGCTGCATAGCCAATGATCGCCGGGGCCACGGACGGTCGAGCCAGCCCTGGACCGGCAACGACATGGGACACCTATTCCGACGACCTGGCCGAGCCTCGTCCAAGCGCTGGACCTGAACAACGCCATCCACGTGGGTCACTCCACCGGCGGCGGCGTAGTCACCCGCTACATCGGCCGCCACGGCTCCAAGCGTGTGGCCAAGGCCGTGCTGGTGGACGCGATCCCGCCGCTGATGCTCAAGACGGAGGCCAATCCCGGCGGCATGCCCATCGAGGCCTTCGACGCCATCCGCGCCGGTGTCCTCGCGGACCGTTCGCAGTTCTTCAAGGATTTCGCCGACCCGTTCTACGGGGCGAACCGGCCGGGCTCCAAGGTCTCGCAGGGCCTGAAGGATTCCTTCTGGGCGCAGCATGCAGGCCGGCTTTCCGCCGCCTACCTGGGCATCAAGGCGTGGTCGGAGACCGACCACACGGAGGACCCCAAGAAGTTCGACGTGCCCACGCTCATCATCCACGGCGACGACGACCAGATCGTGCCGATCGCGGACTCGGCCCTGCTCCGGCCAAGCTCGTCAAGGGGTCCACGCTCAAGATCTATCCGGGGGCGCCGCATGGCCTGCCCGCGACCCACAAGGACCAGGCAATGCCGACCTGCTCGACTTCATCAAGGAGTAGCAAGGTGGGGACACCCCCATGAACAGGCCCCATCGCCCGCCGCTTTCCGCGCCCACCGTTGTTTGCGCCGCCGGAGCGAGCCTGCGCATGACGCATTTCGGGAAGGGGAAACCGGCGAATCGGCGACTTCTTCCTACGTCCATTCTCTCCCTGGTATGCGGCTTAGTAGTCGCTCCGGGAGCGGCTGCCCAACGGTCGCTCTCGGAGCGGCCGGGCCGACCACAACATGGATCGCAGGTGCCCGTGACAGGGCGTCGGCCAGGCCGGACCGGGAGCGACGAACACCCACCATGAACGGTGTCCGTCAGAAGCCGGACAAGGAGAAGAGCATGGACGAAAGCAGCAACCGGCAGAAAGCCGAGAAGGCGTTCCGCGCCTGGCAGGATGGCACCGGCTCCGTGAACGACCTGTTCGCCGACAACCTCCGCTGACCATCGTTGGCCGGTCTCACACCTCCAGGACATACAACAGCAAGCAGAGTTCATCGGGAGGTGCTCCGGCCGTTCGGCGCCCGGTTCTCGCAGAGGTTCCGGCCGGTAGCCATGCGCGGGGGTGTATGCCGACGGCGACACGGTGATCGTCGTCTGGGACGGGGAAGGGACCAGGCATGACGGGAAGCCCTACAAGTTATTTGATGTCCGGTCATAATTCTTATTGATATTTGTTGATGAACAATGGCAACTTAGTCCTGCAGAACGCACTTCCTGTTCTGGTAGATCGGTCATCGCTCAGGCTGCCCGCAGAAACGGCTTGAGACCGACGTTGAGTTCCAGACCATGCTCGAAGCGATACAAGAGAGCCAACTGATACACCAAGATCGCACCCAAAGCGAAGCGAGCCGTCGCTGCCTTACCCTTAGTCGGCACAGGACCATGCGCCGCAAAGATACCCTTAAAGTGCTCGTTCGCTTCTCCATCGCCAAAGAGCGCAACTTGTGGAAGATACGCCGCACTTCCACGCCATCGTCGGTGTGCGGATACTTGCCCGGCTGACTCGTCACCAGGCTACAGTCCCGAAGATGGCAGTCCGCCCGCAACTCCTCCCGGTTGTAATGCTGATCGCCAAGGACAAAACGCACCTCCTGGGGCACTTCCACCAACAACTGCCGGGCAACTTCGCCATCATCGATGTTGGCAACCGTCAGTTGAGCCGCAAGAGGAATCCAGACACCGGCTACTACCGAAGCGATATGCAGTTTCCAGCCGTATACCCACCCGTGCCAACCGGATTTCGTCCAGCCCGCCTCGATATCGATGCGACTGTGCGGCACAACACCTCTGTCTCTGTCCTTCTTGTGCCAGAGCGCTCCATCTTTGGCTCGAAGTACCGTGCTGTCCATGGCTGCTGCCCGACCGCAGTGCCGCCACGGCTGTATCAGCGCCACCAGCGTGGCGTCCCAGGCAGCCAATCTGTGCTGGCAGCGTCTGGGGAAGTGCTGCCAGTCTTCTATCAAAGGTTTTTCGTGTCGGGTAGCGCCCGTTCTGCATCAGCGAAGCACGCAGGGTCTGCATTTGGGTGGTCGGCTGCTCCAAGACCGACAGGAGTTCGTGCACCTGGTGCAGTCTTTGCACGATCATGATCACCAATGCTTTGAGAAACAGGCGATCCGTGTAGATCCTAGGTCGGCCCCGTCCGCGTTTCTTGGGCGGTGCGGGCATAGGGATTTGATCAATAAGCCTCACGAGCAGGGCAAGAAGACTTTCCTGCGGTACCATAAAGTTGCCTCCGACGTGGGATGTGTCCGCACTTCTATGGTGGCGGCTACCGCGCCCGGGCTTGCCTGGGCGCGGTGTTTTCTGCCTGCCTGAGCGTTCATCTTGCTATATTGTTAATACTCAGCAGCGGCTGTCAACAAGAATTATGACCGGGCCTCGTTTAGTTGCCAAACGAAACTCGCGGAGACTTGCCGGATGCCCTATAGTTTACCGTATCAGTAGCCTGCTCTGTCGTCTCGTCAACAAAGTACCGGTAGGAACCAACCTGGCCCCGTTCCACTTAATGGGGATGCTCAAATGGGGATGCTCATCAGTGGACGACTACTCAGCACACGCGGGGCAGTCATCCCCGCACTTGCCGAGTGCGGCCTTGTGCCTGAGGCCGTGCGAAGAGCTTGGGCCGCACTGGCTTATGGAGACTGGCAGATTGCCACACTTCTGCAGACCTGGCAGCAGATTGTCACCGTCGAGGGCCGCTTCCGGGCGCACTGTCACGGCGGCTTTCGGCCGGTTGCCGCCGATCTGGTGGGCTTCTTTAGGCCGCGTCTGAAGGGCTGTGCGAGCAAGCACTACCACGGGCCAGCCAGCAAGGCTCTGCCCGCCATCTGTTTAGGGATGCCCGCGGGCATCGGGTCGGTAGAAGGACAACGCCTGCCGCTGCCACGCGCCTTCGTGCGGGCAGAGCCGCAGGATACAGACGAAAGGGATTTGCAGGCGCGCCTGCTCCAGTGTGCTGGTGTGCTGTTGAGCGATGAAGAGGCGCAGGTGACGGATCGAGGCTTCCTCTGTCTCAAGTGCACGAGGCGGGGGTGAAGCACTATGTCTGCCGTGCTGCCAAGAACTTTACGGCTCGCCGGGCTGTTGCCCTGCAGTACAAAGGGCGCGGCGCTTCGGCAGACCGAATGCGTCCGACCCGCGGTGCGTATGTGCGTCCTCTGCCGCGCCGCTACAAAGGTCGTCTGATCCTGGCGACGCCCCCGGATCGAGAGCAGCAGTGGCAGGAGGGGGAACTGTGGGTGCGGGCGTATTTCTGGGAGGATCTGGTGTTGCCCGATGCCGAGCCGGGGGCGCGGGCGCGGCGTCCTCGGCAGACCGAGTGACCGTTGCGTGGTGATCTGGCATCCGCGTTATCCAGAGCCGCTGTTGCTGTGCACCAACCTGCCTGTCGGCGGTGCCGACTTGCTGGCATTGTACCGGGATCGCTGGCCGGTGGAGCAGTTACCTTTAGCAGCTAAACAGATGCTAGGGGCTGCCCGTCAGTTCGTCTTTCGCCCGGAGAGTTGCCACGCCTGCCGGAGCTGGCGCCTTTGGCGGGCTCCCTTGTCTCGTTTGTGGCGGCGACCGAGGCGACGTTTGCGACGGGTTTCTGGGATCGTTGTGCTCGGGCGACGCCAGAGGCTGCGCCGGGCCTTAGCACGGATGCCTTTTTCAGAGTTTGTGCCTCTGGGAGGCGCACGTTCGCAAAAGCGCCACCCACCGCCCACCTGCCCAAGGGCATCTTCGGGCATCGGCGGCAAAAGCGGGTGGCGGATGGCGCCAATGTTCAACCAGTTACCGGAAAGTAGAGGTAAAGCTCCTATCAGCATAGCCGCACCGAATCACGGGTGTTGACCCGCACGTTTTACTCCCGGGCTTTGCCCGCGCTACGGAAAGGCCAGGCACCTGTAAGAATTTATGCCACGGAATCCCAGATACAAGTTACGAACGATACGTTCCCACAACTTGAAAAATCCTGCGGTGATCTTCGCCAGTTTCTAATCGGAAAGTTTTCGGTTGAAGAAATAGCTTAATGGGCTTTCACTACCGTACACTTTTTGGAAGGCATGACGGGCCTTTGACACGGTTGCCGCTCTCCGGTACTCTGGTTCTTACCACAGTCCCAGGAGAACCTGATGAGCGACAACTGAACTCCGTTCATTTTTCTGGACAGTTCTTTGACGCTTGCTATTGAGCTCCTGCCGCCAGCGGGCCTCGAACTCGGCAGGCGTGAGATAGCCCAGGGACGAGTGGATGCGCTTGTGTTGGTACACGTCGTCCAAGAACTGCCCGATCTGGGCAAGAGCATCCGAAGTTTTGGTACTCGGTTAAGCTAACATGTTCCCTCCTTGATGGTCGCATCAGGCGCTCGGCGCAGTTCGTTCCTCTTCGGGACAGCCGACGCAGGCCATCGAGACCGTGACGCCACCCGCGCCAAGGGTAGCCACGGCCCGTGGCGGCGTATTGCACGCCTTGGTCAGAGTGGTGGATCTGTGGCGTTGCCACCGACAAGGCACGCCGCAGCGCCGTCAGGGGTCAGGTCACCGCCCCTGGGGGCGGCGCGACAGGAACCAGCCGCCAATGGCGCGCGTGAACACGTCCATGAGCACGGCCAGGTAGATAAAGCCGCCGCCAAGGCGATAGCGGTAATGTCCCAGACCCAGACCTGATCGGGGCGGACCACGTCCCGCTCTTTGACCAGATTCTCGAAAACGAGGAACGGGTGGTCGCTGTTGGTGGTACTTCTTTCTGGGCTTGACCTTGGCCGAGAGGTTTGATCTCGCGCAGGGTGCGCTGCACTTCCGCCGCTCCCGACGGGTCCTCCGTGGAAGCTCACCTGTCGCGGCGCATCTGCGCGGTGACGCGCTCGGAGCCGTAGCGGGGCCACTCGCCCGCGGTCTTGGCGAGGGCCTCTTTGAGCGGCGTCTCATCGCGCGGGGTGGAGCGATAATAGAAGCTGCTGCGCGGCACCGACAGCGTGTGGCAGAGTTGGGCGGTGGACCAGGCAGGAGTCTGCTGGTGGAGCATCTTCCTTGCCGCCTTTCTTGGGGTCCAAGATGCTGGAGGCTTTTTTTGGGATGTCGTTCTCCAGCGTGATGCGCCCGACAAGACGTTCGAGTTGGGCAATGCGGGCCGCCTCGGCACTATTGTGCTCGCCGGTCTTGAAGGCGGCAGCGGCGTTCTGGAGGAAAGCCTCTTTCCACTGCATCAGCAGGGTCGGCGAGAGCTCGTGCTCGCGGCACAGTTGGGCCTGTGTCTTGGTTCCCGTCAGCAGTTCCAGGACGGTTTTGGCCTTGAACTCCGCGGAAAAGATACGTCGTTTTTGTGACATGGGTTCGCTTCCTTGGATAGGATAATACCCGCTCTCGAAAGAGCGGACCTGTCCAGGAAAGCGAACGGACTACAACCTCAAACGCTATCTTGCCATACTTAAGGCGCTAAAGCAACTCCTCTGGCACCGAACCTTCGAGCAACTATCTGCGGCACTTGCATACCCTGGCGGCGATGATTAGTGGCATAGTCGGCAGCCAAAGGACTAACTTGCCAGCCGTTGCCAACAAGATACCCGGAGCAGGGCACAGAGAAAGCCGGATCAAACGCTTGTCGCGCTGGCTAAAGAATGACGCCGTTACCAGAGAGGCCTTCTTCTGCCCTTGCGGCGCAACTACTGGCGGGCTTGCCCGGGGACCGCTTGTTCTGGTGATGGACGGCAGCGAGGTGGGCGAGGGGGGTTTATGGCAAGCGGGCGTTGCCGCTGTGCTGGCTCGTGGTTGCGGGCAAGAAAGGCCACTTCTCACAGCACAGGCACATCGAGTTGCTCCAGCAGGTCGCTAAACTGACGCCAACGGGACGCGATGTTATCTTCTTGGGCGACGGCGAGTTCGATGGCTGCGAAATTCTCTGGGCCGTGCGCGACTTAGGCTGGAGTTCGCCTGTCGCACCGCCAAGAATGTCGTGCTGGCCGAAGAGGAAGAAGCCTTCAGTTTTGCCGATTTGTCGGTGGCGCCGGGGGAGCTACTCTCGATCCCCAACGTGGCCTTCACCGCGCAGGGTTTGGGCCCGGTGACGGCGGTGGCTTGCTGGGAAGCGCCGTATCAAGAGCCGCTGTTCCTGGTGACCAATCTGGAATTGGCGGCCGAGGCCCTGTACTGGTATCGGCAGCGTTATGGCATCGAGACGTTCTTCTCGGACCAGAAAAGCCGGGGCTATCATCTAGGGCATTGTCATATCTCGGACCCCAAGCGCCTGTCCCGTTTGTTGATCGCCTCCTGTCTGGCTTACCTGTGGATGGTGTATCTGGGAGCGCTGGTACAGAGCGATCCAAAGCGGATGCGGCAGGTTCATCGGAGGGTCGGTGCGATCTGAGCCTGTTTCAGTTAGGACTGGCTTGGCTGGAGCATTAGACCTCTTGCAAAAGTGGCTTTACCATGATGAAATGGAGGCAAAGCGATCCCACTTTCCATCAAGTTTACCTTCCACTATGTTCTACAATACCATCAAAGACAGTAAACCCGAAGACTTCAAGCGCCTCACCGGCGTTCACCAAGAAACCTTCCAAACCATGCTCGACGTGCTGGCTCGCGGCATCCGTGCCTTGGGCGACCTGCCAAACTGTGTCTGGCAGACCGCCTCTTGATGAGCTTGATGTACTGGCGCGAGTACCGCACGCAGTTTCACATCGCCCACACCTATGGCGTCAGCGAAGCCACCGTCTGCCGCACCCTCGTCAAAATAGAGAACGTGCTCATCCAGTCTGGTCAATTCCACTTGCCCGGCAAGAACGCACTGCTGCACCCTGACAATGACCTGGACGTGGTGGTACTCGACGCGACCGAGTGTGCCGTGGAACGCCCGAAAAAAAACAGCACCGGCACTACAGCGGCAAAAAGAAGCGCCACACGCAGAAAAGCCAGGTGATCGCGGACAAGAACAGCAAGAAGATAATAGCGACGGCATTTTCTTGCGGCAAGACGCATGATATGACGCTCTTCAAAGAAAGCCGGACCGTGCTCCTAGCCCGGACGCTATGCCTGGGCGACTCGGGCTATCAAGGTCTTGGTAAGCAGCATGAAAACAGCCAGACCCCCAAGAAGAAGACGAAGCATCATCGCTTGAGCCAGGAAGAGAAAGCAGCCAATCGCCAGTTGTCCCGGGAGCGTCTGCTAATCGAGCATATCATCGGTCGTCTGAAGGTGTTTCGCATTCTTTCCGAGCGCTACCGGAACCGGCGCAAGCGTTTTGGCTTGCGCTTCAATCTCTTCGCGGCCATCTACAACATGGAATGCAATGACTGAACTTATGCAAGAGGTCTATTGTCTAAACCAGGGGATGGACATCCCGGTTGCCTTTACCATGTCCGAGACGAGGACTGCCTGAAAAAGTGTACGGTAATGAATCCTCATAGATAATGCTCATGATTCTGCCCCTCACATATCAGACTTTACGACTTCATCGACCTCTGGCTTAGCCGGCCAGGTGCCGATGGAGGGCAGCCTCACGCGGGCCTGCCACACCGACTATGCCCCCTGGAGCGACGATGCACACTCGCGCGCGTACTGCGCGAATCGCAGAGGGTCGCGCCCCGTCACATCTTTAATGTCGCTCGTGATGCGGCTCGCGCGCTGCTCGCGATAGTAGCGCTTCAGGTCGAGCAGCCTGTCCGCGTACTCCTCGGGGCCGCCCGCGGCGAGCATGCCGCTCTTCAGATCTGACGGCGAGAGGCGGATGTGGCGGATCCGGCGCCCGAGAACCTTCGACAGCTCCGTCGCGATCTGGGCATAGGTCAGCGCCTCGGGACCGCTCACGTGTACGCCTTTCGCTCGTGGCCGGGCTCGGTCCGCGCTTTCGCGGCAACCGCGGCGATGTCACGCACATCGACGTGACGGATCTCGGCCTCGCCGACCGCGCTGTGAAACGCCCCCCGCGAGGTGATCGTTCCGCCCATGTAGGTCACGATGTTCTGCATGAAGCCGCTGGGGCGCAGAAACGTCCCCGCGAGGGCGCCCGATCCGATGGCTTTCTCGACGGGCCGATGCTCCTTGGCCAAGCTGACGCTCCCATCGCTTGGCGGCCTGCTGATTGTGCTACCCCACCAGCAGGAAGAAGTGCCTGACCAAGTCGTCTTCGTTCGCGATGCACGCCGCAGGATCTGCGTACCGACCCCGATTGGCCAGGTGAAAGCACGCTTTCACCGCACTGCGGCCCTTGTCACCGGCGGTGACACCTTGGTATGGAGACCCCCGACACGGCTGGTCAGGCCTGACCCTTCTCACGCGGGAGCATCTCCGGGTCTAGTCAGCCGCCCGACGAACCGGTGGGTGAGGCGATCCGCCGCGATGCGGCATCAGCCGCCACCGGCCGTAGGCCACGAACGCCGAGAGGAGCCCTACCACTAGCGGGAACAGCGCCGCCGCGACACCGCCCCCCGTCAGCGTGAGCGCCGTCGCGCCGATCATGATTGTCACCAGCCCGGCGGCGGCCAGCGGCGTCAGGCCCGGCCGGATGCGCGACAGGCCGGGCAAGATCAGCCCCATCGCGCCGAGCACCTCGGCCACGCCGATGAACCGCAGGAACGGGCCCGGCAGCGGCGTGTCTTTCGTCATCATCTCGACCGGCAGGACCAGTTTCACCCCGCCGGCGAACAGGAACAGGAGCGCGAGCAGCGCCTGAACGACCCACAGCAGCACGCTGATCGTTCGTAAGCTCCCGTTGTACTCACGCGTGGCGGCGAGGCGTTCGCCGCTGGGGAGGACACCCGTCCCCGTGTTCTCGTCGCTTTTGCGCAGGATCATGGATCGCATCGTCATTTCCTCGTCTGGCCCCGGACGCGGGGCCGGGCTTCCGGGCAGCAATCGGGGCTGGCGGATCAAAGGGCCGGGTAGGCTCCGCCGCTAGGCCCGGGACGTCCGTCATTCAGGCGGGGCGGGCTGGTAGGTAAGGGAAAGGACGCCCGTGCGGAACGTCTTCGAATCGACGAGCTGCAGTCGCTTCAGATCGCCCCCGTCCTTGAAGAGGCGCTTCCCGCTCCCCACGACGACGGGGTGGACCAGGAGCCTGAGCTCATCGAGGAGGTCCTCCTGCAGCAGGAATTGCACCAGCGTGGCGCTGCCGATGACCGCGATGTTCTTGCCCGGCTGCTGCTTGAGCCGGGTGATCTCTTCGGCGACGTTCCCTTGGATGGGGGTCGAGTTCCTCCACTCGGCCCTGTCCAGGGTCGTTGAAACGACGTACTTGGGCGTGTCGTTCATGTAGGCCGCCATCGGGTTGTCTTCCGGGGACGCCCCCGGCCAGTAAGACGCGAACTCCTGATAGGTCACCCGCCCCAGGAGGATGGCGTCCGACGCCGCCGTCTGCGCGTCGATGACCTCCGCCATCTCGTCGCTCCAGTAGGGGAAGTGCCACTTGTCCGGCGACTCCATGACGCCGTCCAGGGATAGGAACACACCCGCGACCACTTTCCTCATATCTCGTCTCTCCTTCCGAATGCATACCAACTGGTTGGTATGCCTTATACTACGTCCGGGATGGCGGACCGGAAAGGCCGGGCACAAGATTTATAATACGTAATAAAGCGGCTTGTCGCTCGGATGCGGCCTCGCGGCTTCGAACCCGAAGGAAGCGTTCACCGAATATTTCACGCGGATGGCCCGGGAGTACCCCCGCAAGCGCGTGCACTTCAAGCGGGTCATCGCCGAAGGGAACTACGTCGTCCTGCACTGCCACCAGGAGTGGTCCGGCGATGGCGATTGGGCCGGGATCGACATCTTCACGGAGAAGCGCCGCCACGACTTGGTGACCGCCGTGGGCGAGGCAGCAGGGTGAGCAGCGTGTGCGCGGCCGCGCAGTAACGACTTCGCCAAACGACTTCGCCAGCGGTAACTTGGCAAGTTACCGCTGGCGAAGTCATTCCCTCGTTGATCTACGTCTCCTCCGGAGCACGGCCCTCGGGCTTATAGGGATCCCCGCCGGTGGAGGCGCGCACGATGAGCTCGGCCGGGACGCTCAACCGCCACGCATCCTCCTCTTCCCCTTCCACCAACGCCAGCAGGCCCTCGGCCGCCAGCATCCCCATCTGGCGGAAGGGCTGGCGCACGGTCAGACCACCGGCGATGTGCTCAGCGATGGGCATGTCGTCGAAGCCGCTGAGAGCTATGTCGTCCGGGATGCGCCCCCGCTCCTGAATAGACGCGGCGAAGGCGGCGGCCAGAAGGTCACTGGCGCACATTACGGCGCTCGGGGGCGACGGAAGCACCAGCCACGATTCCAGCACCCGCGCGCAGTCTTGCGCACCGGGAACCCGACGCTCGACCATGACCTGCAGCGCCGGATCCCAGGCCAAGCCTTGGGCCTCTAAGCCATGGCGGTATCCCTCGTGGCGGTCCAGAGCGTTGGAAAGGCGGCCGGGGCCGACGAACGCGATGCGCCGGTGGCCGCGCGCGGCCAGATGGGCGACCAACGTTTGCATCGCCCCGAGATTATCCGCGTTGACGTAGCCGACCCCCGCCGGGACGTGGCGCGTCAGCAGTGCCAGAACCGGCAAGCCGGCAGCGGTAACACGCTCCAGCACCGGGTGCTGTGCCGTGGGATCCGGCCCGGCCATGCCCGGATTGACCCAGATCAGGCCGTCGATGTGCCCGCCGAGGAAGCGTTCGCCCAGATCACCGCGGTCCCGCTTGGGCCAGCCCGTATAAAGCAGCAGGTCGTTATCGGCGGCGTCGGCAGCGTCGTGAATGCCGCGCAGCAGTGGTGCCGTGAGGGCTGGGCCCTCCCGCTCGTCCAGGTGGCCCAGCCCGTACAGGACGACCCCCAGTATGTTCGTGTGACGGCTGCGGATCGCGCGCACGAGGGCGTTGGGGGTGAAGTACAGCGCTTCCATAGCGGCCTGGATGCGTCGGCGTGTCTGCTCCGCCATGCGCCCTTTACCATTGAGATAGTTGGACACGCTGGTGGTGGAGACGCCCGCCTGCCGGGCCACATCCTCGATGGTCGGACGCCGCTTTGCTGTGGTCAGCGTCGGCAGCGACGGAAGGAGCGCATCGGCGGTTTCACCCGCGTTCTCCTGTGCGCGCAGCCAGTTGGAGACACTCTGATGGCTGACACCGAGCTGCCGGGCAATCTGGCGGTTCGTCATCCCTTGCTCGTGCAAGACGATGGCCTTGCGGCGGGTTTCTTCCGCGTAGGCGCGCCCGGGAACGGCTTCGGGGGTGTACCGGCGCTGACAGACGCCGCACTTATAGCGCTGCCGCCCCCCGTGCAAGCCGGCTTTAACCTGACGCCCGACGTTGCCGCAATGCGGGCACTCCGCAATCGTTTCTTTCTCCACCATAGAACCTGCTTCCCCTACTATACCTGAATCTCTATCCAGTGCCCCTGTCTATATCCAATTCATAGACAGACATTTCATGTATCCATATTATTGCCACGTTAAGGGCTATTAAAACGCTTGGATCCCTTGACGAGTACTGCAGAGCAGGGTATACTATCTCCACAAAATGATTAATATGGTTTATCAAAGGACGTAAACGCATGAACCCGGTACACCAGCTCGTAAATCGCGGCACAGCGGGAAAGCGCGGGATATACTGATGACGATCCGACATTATGGCGCTCTGATCGGGCTTTATATCGCGTCCTTCGCCGCAGCCTGCTACCGGGGGCAGGCTGCGGAGCAGGAGCAGCGGGCAGCCGGCCGCTTCACGACGCAGCAGATCGTCACGCGCGCCAAGTTCCTCACCCGGCTCCTGGCACCCGAGGAGTCCGCGGACAGGCTTGAGTGGTCAGCTTTTTCCCAGGTGGTCGGCAGTTCCGCGGGCGCGGCCTACCTCCTCTGGAGAGTAGACGGTGAGACGGGCGAGGATTTTTCCCGCCGTGGTGTGTATCTGACGTTGGACGCAGAATCGGGGGCGTTGCTCCACTTCACCTACAGCACCGGCCAGGATCTCGGCCGAATCGACCCCACACAAAGAATGTCACCCCAGGAAACCCTCCGCCGGGCGCAGGAGTGGCTGCGGGTCTATGAACAGAATGAGCAGGCGTATGCCGCGCCGCCGGACCCCTGGCGACTTGTCTCCGTGACGGAAGCGGGTCAGTTGGCCCGGTCGGTCAGCTATCGCTCCGGCAAACGGGTCGTACAAATCAAGATGCATCCCGTCAGCGGGGATCTTCTGCTGCTGTCCTTTCGTCAGGACTCGCAATAAGGCCTCGAACAAACATAGCTGTTCAAAAGGGCCACGGAGCGGAGGCAAAACGGGTACTTTGCCGGGGGATAAGGCCGCATGTAAATATCCCCTGGCCGAAAATCCCCTTCCAAAATCGGTAATGTTTGCTCGGCAAAAAGGTAGAGTTTTCGGCCACTCCCAGGCCCTTGTCCTTGACTGTTCGGGAGCCTGGCTTTAATGCAGGTCAGCCCAGCGGCTCCAAATCGGCGGTTTCCTCTACAATATTGCCCCTGACGTGGCCCTTCTCGACAGTTATGTTTGTTGGGGATCTTTTAGGTTGCCCATCCAGAAAAGAGCAGTTTGAAAACAGGCAGAAGCTGCCGCTCACAATCAGCGAGTTCACCGTCCGGGAAAAGCGGAACTCGCTGGAGCAGGATTGGCTCCAGCACCCCCGAGAGGCTACGCCAAATACCACCACAAAACAGCGCCATTACCGCCAAACTTAACACGCCGGACTGATAAGGAAGATGAACGGGGCTGGCGGGATGTGGTTACGGTGGTGCCACAAGCGTAGCTGTTCCGAGTGCAGGGGCTGCCCGACGAAGAGGAAGGTGGAAGGCCGGGAGCAACCCCCGGCCTTCGCGGCTGTTAGCCCCCGCAGCAGGGGCAGATTTGCGGCACGTAGACGGTCGGGGTCGCCGAACGGTGGGTGAACGAATAGGCGGCGCCGCCCAGCGTGCCGCCTTCCTTCGGTTCCCGCTTGTGGCTGACCACGAGGTAGTAGTTGGCTTCCTTCGGCTCGAAGCTCGCGTCCCCCTTGGCGTCTGTCATCCGCTCGAAGCGCTCATCGGTGCCCTCCCGCAGCGTCGCGCCTCGGGGGATGAAAGCCACCTTCTCCCCCGCAAGGGGCTTGCCCTTGTACAGGAGCCTTACGCGGATGGGAGAGCCTGGCCCCATTGGGGTCACGGGGTTCACCACCGGCACAAGCTCCAAGCGATGCCCCAGAGGGCGCTCGAAGCTGGGGTTGTTTGCGCTCGGCTTGTCGAGGCTTGTGCTTGCGACGAAGAAAGTCTTGGCGCTCTTGATGGAGCGCTCGGGCGCGTAGGTCATCACCGCGTCGGAGAGACTTGCCACCTGATACAGGCCCGGCGCCCCTGCCACGAAGGCGGCGGTCCAGAAGCCCTCCTTGGGAGTGTAGCCGGTATCGATGAGCCGGTCCTTTACGTCATAGCGCTTGCCATCCGGGGCGAGCACGGCGAGGGTCACCGCCGCCGGGTCTGCCTTGCTTGCCAGCTTGAAGTCCCGCTGCCCGTTGCCGTGGTTTCCGAGCATCAAGTTGACATGCACGGCATCACCGACTCGGACGAGATGGGTGTTCGTCTCTACCCACGTGTCATGGGCACGGGTTGCCCCTGCCAAAAGCAGGCACAGGGCCAGGAGTGTGTACTTCATCATCCTTCTCCTTACTGGCGTGGGTCGAAGCTGCCCTGCCAAATGCCTTCCGCGGGCTTCTGCCACCAGACCTGCGTCCACTTCTGCCATCGGCTGTGCCCGTCAAGGAAGACGAAGTTGCCGCCGTCGCTATGGCGACGCAACGCGAGCTCCGTCGTCTCGTTCTTGGCGTCATCGAAGGTCACGCTGTGCATGAAGCCGCTGTAGGAGGGGTTCGGGGGCGCCTCCTGATTGCCGTTCCAGTTGAAGGGGTGGAAGTGGTCACGCGTGACGTTCTTGTTGCTCTCGCCGACGTAGATGACGCTGGCCGGGCTCTTGATGGCGGCGAGGTTCCCGTAGGGCTGGGAGCCGGCCATGTAGGCCGACAGGAAGTACGAGGACCGGCGAAGCCCATCCTGACCGAAGCCGGGGCTCGCGAGCGCTTGTGTCCAGTTGGTGCTGTCATCGGAGGGACAGCGATAGACCTGACGGTTCTTTATGTAGGGCTGCACCTGGTCGGTCCAGGAGTTCGACGGCAGCGGGAAGGTGGTGAGCGGCAGGTTCTCGTCGTAGTCCTGCGTGTACATCAGGAAAGCCGTGCCGATCTGTCGCCCGTTGGAGAGGCACGAGGTATGGCGTGCCTTCTCCCGCGCCTGGGCGAAGACGGGAAACAGGATAGCGGCGAGCACCGTGATTATGGCGATGACGACGAGCAGCTCGATGAGCGTGAAGGCGCGCACGCGCGCGGGCGCGCACAGGCAATGTTGCATATCGGTTTACCTCCGTAATGCGGAGTCGGTCAGAGGGCGGGAGTAAGGTGGACTCAGCACGCGCGAGGCGGAGGTGAGGGGGGGACCGGCGAGAGCGAAGCGCCCGCGAGATATGTCTGCAGCACGCGGGGCGCCGGGTCGGTTGTGGCGGGCGGCAGGGGAGCGGCCCCAGGCGTGGCGAGCAGCGCTTTATCAGGGTAGGCGGGTGAGGCGTGTGGCGCCTCGGTGCCACACGCGCGGCGCAAACAGGAGGCGCTTTCCTTGGCGGCGTCCTGGCTGTGTGCGGGGCGGCAGGCCATCCGGCACATGGCCGGGGCGCAGCAGCAGGCGGGTGTGCCCGGTGGGGCAGGAGCGTCCTTGTGCGTCGGGGCGGCGGCGAGGCGAGGCAATGGCGCGAACCACGACAGGCTCGCCACCAGGCTCATGCAGAATGCCAGACTACACCACCGCCGCCACATCAGGGCCATTGTACCACAGGGACCACGTTCGCGTGTCGCCCAACGGGTCGGCGGCAGAGTTAAAGCCGTCGAGACAGAATGGGTAATGGAGTTCCAACGAAAAGAGCTTGGTGGGTACCAAGCTCGTTGTTTCTGAGAAACCCTAATACTCATAAACTAACAGAACAGCTCTTTACGCCCCTGCACTTTGCCTACGTTTCTCCTCGGTGGAACGGCTCTGTTTCTCGAACCGCTTGGCGAAGGCGGAATAGATTTGCTCCGACCCCTTGGTCAGCAGCGGCCCCAGGATGGCCAGGATGAGCACGTACAGAGCGGCAAAGGGCTGCAGGAGCAGCAAGAGGTCACCCGCCTTCCCGAGGTTCGCCATGATGATGGAGAACTCGCCGCGCGAGACGATGGTCAGCCCGACGTTCAAGGACGCTTGCGGCGAAAGCCCCCCGCTCCTTCCGGCTAAGATGCCGGCTAGGACGTTGCCCACGAGCGTGACGAGTACCGCGCCCAGCGCGGGCCACACGGCCCCGCCCAGAGTGAACGGGTCGATCGTGAGCCCGAAGCCAAAGAAGAACAAGGCGCCGAAGAAGTCCCGGAAGGGCACGATGAGATGCTCGATGCGCTGGGCGTGCTCGGTCTCGGCCAGAACCAGCCCGGTGAGCAGCGCCCCGATGGCCTCGGCCACGTGGATGGTCTCGGCGAAGCCGGCCAAGAGAAACAGGCACGCGAAGAGAACGAGCAGAAAGACCTCACCCGACGAGATGCGCAAGAGCCGGTTCAGCAGCGGGGTTGCGAGGCGCCCCAGCACGATGAAGCCCAGGATGAACCCCAGCGCCAGCGCCGCCGACAGGAGCACGCCCCCCACAGACGTGGCGCTCGAGAGCACGATGCCCGAGACGAGCGACAGGTAGACGGCGAGGAAGACGTCCTCGAACATGATGATGCCCAGAATCATCTCGGTCTCGGGGTTGGCGGTGCGGCGCAGGTCTACGAGCACCTTGGCGACAATCGCGCTCGAGGAGATAGAAGTGATGCCGGCCGCGACCAACACCTCTTTGAGCGGCCATCCCATCAGCCAGGCATACACGAGCCCCGCCGTGAAGTTGATGCCGATGTAGATGCTGCCCCCCAGCGCGATGGACTTGCCCGCCTTCATGAGGCGCGTCACCGAGAACTCCAGCCCCAGGTAGAAGAGCAGGAACAGCACGCCCACGCGTCCCATGAACGCGATGAGCGGCGCGCTCTCGGTGAAGCGGAAGTCGAAGATGCCGAACTTTGGCATGTGCGGGCCGACCGCCATCCCGGCCAGGATGAGCAGCGGCACGATGGAGAAGCGCAGCCTGGCTGACAGGAGCGCGGCGCCGGCGACGAGGGCGAGGGCGAGACCGACTTCGAAGACGAGGTGGTCCATGGGCTAGGGGCTCCTTCCGTCGATGAGAAGCTGCCTGAGGACGGCGATGGTCTTTCGGTCCCCGGCGACGATAAGGGTTGCTCCCTCGTCAAGCCGGGTGTCGGCTTCGGGGTTGATGATGTTGGGCTGGTTCTCCCGGATGATGGAGACGATGGAGGCGCCGGTCCGGGTGCGGACCATGAGGTCCCGGATGGTCTTGCCGATACAGGCGGCGCCCTTGGGGATGGTGAACCATTCGAGCACCAGGTCGTCCAGGACGAGCTCGGCGGAGGGGAGCGCTTTGGGCACGTAAGTGAGCCCGCCGATGATGCCGGCGACCTGGCGGGCCTCGCTGTCCTGGAGCGTGACGACCGAGGCGACGCGGTTCGGGTTCTCGGGCTTGAAGTGGTAGAGCTCGCGCCGGCCGTCATCATGGATGACGATGGTGAGCCGGTCGCCGCTGGTGGTCTCGACCTGGAACTTGCGCCCGACGCCGGGCAGACTCGATTCGCTGATGTTAGGCATAACAGTAGTACCTCCGTTTTGGGTCACGTCGTTGTTGTTTGCGCTCCCTCTCCCCCCTTCCTCACCACCGAAGAACAGCAGGATTGTCACGGCAAAAAGGGCGGTGGCGAGCCACAGGGCGAGAATGCCATAGTAGACACACGCGCCAGCGTCCGCTACCCATGGGGGCGAGTCGTATCTGCGGTTGCACACCACGCTGCTCCTCCCTTCAGAGGAAGAAGGAGGTGAGGAGCCACCCCACGGCGTCCAGCCGGGCGCGAAGCGTTCCCGAGGTCGGTCAATCGTGATTTTACTCTCGTGCGTTCCTAGTTCGCCCTGGCCTTTATCAGGGCGAGCTAACGGCTACCGAGAGACGGCAGGGCGAGCGCGAGGGGACGAGGAACCCGCAGCCAGGCGGGGACAGGATACAGGAGGAGGGGCGAAGGCGGTGGGAAGAAGAAAGACGCTCCCTCCCTCCCCCAGGACAACACGGCGCCTGGGAGGGCGGGGCTTTTCCTCCCGCGCCTCCGTAGGGAGCCTGACGGAGCGAGACGTCACGGCCCCGCCCGATGGCAGTCACGACGCTCGGCCTGGGGCGGCGCGTCAAGGTGATGCCCTGGGGCTTGTGCGGCGAAAGTTGCGTCTGCGGATGTGGTCGGGCTTGGAGGCGAGAGGACGCACAGGCCGGCGGCGCAAACCCGAGCGCCACGCACGGGAGGGCAAGGAGTTGTAACCTTCGCCGTGTCATCACTTCTACTATACCCCTTTATACCCATTGCTTCCTCCTCAAGGGAAGGGTTTTCCCGTCCCCCCGCTTTGGGTCCGCGCGCCCCGGTACCATTCCTATCCGTTTGCTTGAAACAGGACTGAAGGAACGCCTGGCAGCAAGGGCCGGGTAGTAACCTGGCCCTTATACGTTCGAACCCGCCCCGGTGCCGTAAGATCAAGCGCCGGCCTTGTTCTCCACGGGAAGGCCGGCCGCGAGCCAGGCATTCCAGCCCCCTCAAGCGCGCGCGCTTTTGGGCCACCCAGCATTTCGGAGTTCCTGCGCCACACGGGCGCTCGTGGCCTCGTTCAGTCACGTGCGGAGCCACGCATCCCGCGGCAGGCGAAGTGCCTCGGCCTGCGGCCCTGCGGCGCCGTCGGGACGTAACCGGACGGCCCCCTGAGCCGACGAATCGCTGTCGTTGAAGGTACGCTCCGTCCGCACGTCGAGCACGACGACGGGCTTCCCCCGCTCCAGAAGCGTCTGCATTTCCGCGATGGTGACGCGCTCTCCCGAGGGCGCTCCTTCGCTGGACCCGTCAGCGCCCGCCCCGGTCGGTGCGGCGCCGTCTCGCGCGGCGGGTTCGCGTGGCAGGGGAAGCACCGCCAGCGGTTGCGGCGTCGCGGAGGCAAACGTCGCCCCCATACTCGGTTCGGCTGCATCTGCCGCCGATCCACCTTCCTCCCTTTTCTCCGCCTGGTCGATGTGCCGGCCCAGGAGCATAATGGAGCTGCCGTGCAGCGTCACCGAGAAGACGACCACCAGGCAGCAGAGCGAGAAGATGCGGCCGCTCCCCGGCACGCCCGCAAAGACCGGCAGCAGAACCAGCAGGAGGGAACTCAGCCCCCTCGGGCCGAACCAGGCGATAAGGAGGCGGCTCTTCTTGTCGAGCTTAGTGGGAGCAAGCGCCCCGAGAAAGGAGACGGGCCGGATGAGGAGGGTCACCAGCGCAAAAAGACCGGAGGCGAGGGTGAGCAGGGCCAACCCGCTCCAGATGAGCGAGCTGCCCAGAAGGACGAAGGTGAACAGGAGCGCGAGCTCGGCGGTGGTCTCGCCGTACTCCAGGAAGCAGTCGCACAGTTCGACATCCAGGGCGGCGATGGTCATGCCGGCGGTGAAGGCAGCCAGGAATCCGCTCCCGTGCACCGCCTCGGCGGCGGCGAAGGCGGCGAAGCAGACGCCCAGTGAGTAGAGGGACTCATAATCTCGCCGCACGCCGGCACGCCGGCGTACCAGGTCGAGCGTCGCCACCGCGAGCAGGCCGACGAGCACGCCGGCGGCAGGGCCGAGCAGGAACAAGTCTATCGCGAGCCGGGCCCAGTTCGTCTCCTCCCCGGAGTGCCCCCGCCCCAGAAAGAGCATCGCAACCAAGACGATAGGCAAGAGCACGACGTCGTTGAGGCCGCTTTCCAGCCGTAGGGCGAGCCGCGCCGACGCAGGCAGGCCGGGGCGGCGCAGGAGGCCCCGCAAGAGCACGGGGTCGGTGGAGGCGAGCGCGGCGCCCAGAATGACCGCCGCGGCCGGCGCGAGCCCCAGGAGCCACCAGGCGGACAGCGCAACGAGGGCTGCCGAGGTGAGGGTGCCCGGCCCCAGGACGAGCAGGGTGAGCCCTGCGTGTTTTCGGACCTTGGGGATGCTCAAGGAGACGGCGTCCGTGAAGAGCACGAGCGCCAGGCTCAGCGTCGCCACGACGCGCAGGATGGGCGAATCCAAGGCTACGTCCAAGAGCCCAAGCCCGGAAGGCCCGAGCACGGCACCCAGCGCCAGGAACACGGCGACCTGGGGGAAGTTACTGCGCTCGATAAGACCCGAGAGCAGCGACGCCACGACAATGACGACGCCCACCAGGGCGAGTACAGCGGCAAAAGTTTGGGTGCTGAGTGCCTCCATCAGATGTCCTTCTTCATTCGTTCAGAATCCAGCAGGCTGCTCGGGCTTTCTCACCTATCCCGGGGGTGTCTTCGGTTTGGGCGCGCCGGGATGGCCGGTACGGACGGCGAACACCTTCGCCTCACGTAGCGGGCTCTGCTCCGGGGTGAATACGACGAGTTCCGCTCGGGACCATCGGGATGTTTCGTCCAGGGCTACGTGGTCACCGGCCGCAGGGATGCGCTAGGGTGCCGTACCAGTGCCTCCAGGTAGCATCCTTGCGCGTTGAGCGGGTGATTAGATGTACCTTCGGCATCAGTACCATTGTACCTTCAGTGCCATTGTACCTAAGGTAAAGAGCCTGGTGCCTTCCCGGCGGAAGGTGCGGGCAACCCTGTCGCCTGCTAGAAGAGGTGTTCATAGAGGGTTCAGAGTGGATATATCAGGAGCAAGGGTGTACCCGGCAGCATAGCCGAACCCTTGCTCCCGACACGGTGACGATATTGGCAAGTTTGTAGAGCGAACCCAAAACGGGACACGTATCTTATCTGGTTGTGACCTGGAGATGAAGATGCCACACCGCTGCGCCTGGGCAGAGAGTGACGCGCTGCTGCGCGCCTATCATGACGAGGAGTGGGGCGTGCCGGAGCACGATAGCCGGGCGCTCTGGGAAAAGCTCATGCTCGACGGCTTTCAGGCCGGTCTGTCGTGGATAACGATCCTTCGCAAGCGCCAAGCCTTCCGCCAGGCCTTTCAGGGTTTCGATCCGAAGGTGGTGGCGCGCTTCGGCGCGGCGGATGTCACGCGGCTGCTTGAGGATGCCGGCATCGTCCGCTCACGTTCCAAGATCGAGGCGACGATCGGCAACGCCCGCGCCTATCTTTCGATGGCGGCTGCAGGCGAGGACTTCTCGACCTTTGTCTGGACCATGGCCGGCGGCACGCCGATCCAGAGCGCCTGGCACAACGTGGGCGACATACCGGCGAAGACTCCGCTCTCGCAAGCGATCTCCGCGGCACTGAAGGAGCGCGGATTCACGTTCGTCGGCCCGGTCATCGTCTATGCCTGGATGCAGGCGACGGGCCTCGTCAACGATCATGTCGTCGGCTGCTTTAGGCGCGACACGAACCACACTGGAAACGAATTCTGAGGAAAATATGTCAGCAAACTCACTCGACGGGAACGAACTCGACGGCAAGCGAATCCTGGTCACCGGTGGAACTCAGGGTATCGGTGAAGAAGCCGGCGCCCCGGCGCCTAACCCGCGCGGGGGCGACCGTCATCGCTGCCGCGCGATCCGTCCCTGCCGATGGAGGGGCCTCAGACCTCTTCGTTCAGGGTGACGTCAGCACGCCCGAAGGCGTGGCAAAGATCGCCCGGGAGGCGCTCGACTGACTCGGGGGCGTGGACGTCCTGGCCAACACCGTCGGCGGCTCTTCAGCCCCAGGAGATGCCTACCCCGTCCCCGCGCGAGAGGCCCAATCATGCCGACCACCCTAATGTCGACGGAGGCGTTGAGGTGGTCTGCTACCTACAGCCGAACTGCATCCTCTGAGTGGGCTAACGGGGCGATCGCGACGGACGCCTTGCGTGAGGCCAGGTACACATCCGCCGCCGGTCCGACGTGAGCCGCGGTAGCCGCGGTGGCCGAATTGTAACGCAGGAGTACCGTTATGTTGTGAGCAATAAAGCCGGTATAGCCTCGCTCTGGAAGGGAGTCTTCTCTATGGAACGAAAGAAAGCCACCGACTATCCGCAGGAGTTGTTGAACCTGTTTGACACCTACGTCCATGGTGCCATCGACCGCCGCACCTTCCTCGAAGGCGCGCAGAGGTTCGCCACGGGGGGAATGACGGCTTTGGCAATCTGGGAGAGCCTGCGGCCGGACTACGCCTGGGCGCAACAGATTCCCAAGGACGACAGCCGGATCAAGACCCAGTACGTCACGGTCCCCTCGCCAAAAGGCAACGCCAGTATCAAGGGGTACTTTGTGCGCCCGGCAAAGGCAACGGGCAAACTGCCGGCGGTGCTGGTGATCCATGAGAACCGGGGCTTGAATCCCTATATCGAGGACGTGGCGCGGCGCCTCGGCACGGAGCAGTTCATCGCCTTTGCCCCGGACGCGCTCACGTCGCTTGGCGGCTACCCCGGCGACGATGAAAAGGGCGGCGAACTGTTCCGAAAGCTCGACCGGCCCAAGGTCAACGAGGACTTCATCGCCGCGGCGCGGTGGCTGAAGGCGCACCCGGATTGCACCGGCAAGATAGGGGCGGTGGGCTTCTGCTTCGGTGGCGGGGTTGTCAACCTGCTGGCCGTGACGTTGGGCGCCGAACTGGCGGCGGGGGTACCCTTTTACGGCGCGCAGCCGCCTGCCGCCGATGCCGCGAGGATCCAGTCCCCGCTGCTGCTTCATTATGCCGGGCTGGACAAGCGCATCAATGACGGGTGGCCCGCCTATGAGGAGGCGCTAAAAGCCCATTACGTGCCGTATTGGGCGCATTTCTACGAGGGAGTGAATCACGGCTTCCATAACGACACCACACCGCGTTATGACGAAGCGAGTGCCAAGCTGGCATGGCAGCGCACGCTAGGGGTCTTTAACAAGTACGTCAGGGGATAGTTTCTCGGGATCGTTTCGAGCTATGACAATGACGGAGGTTGTTGACCGCGTCGATCGCCCCCGCACGCCAGCGCCGCGCTCGCCTGCCGCAGAGCCACGCCCGGCAAGCCTGTCAGGTTTTGACACGAGGAACGTCGCACCGCCACGCGAGCAGACGAAAGACATAGTGACGCATCCGCTTCGAGTCCCGGCGGGACTTCAAACGGGTTAATCAACCTGGCGCCAAAGACCGTTTCCGCAGTATCTCCGCCGTTCGGGCGATAGCGGCCAGTTTTCGCTGCGCAATCTCGACCGTGTTCACCGGGCGGCTGGAGAAGGTGCCGAAGCCGCAGTCGGGGTTGAGGAACAGGCGCTCGGGCGGGACGTAATCGAGCGCTTCGGTGGCTCGGGCGAGCAGCGCCTCGACAGGCTCGACGAGTTCGCCGCGGGGGTTGACGAGCCCCAGGCCCAACTCCTTGCCTGCCTGAATCGCCGCGGAACCCAGGACGGCCGGCAGCTCACCGGCGCGGGGGGTGGCGAACTCCAGCACCAACTGGCGTGCTGTCAGCCGCTCCAGGTAAGGGGTCAGAGGATGGTACGAGCCGCTGAGCAGCGTCTGCTCGTTCTGGCTCCAATTGCCCCGGCAGATATGGACACCGGTGCGAACATCGTCCAGCCCCTCGATCACCCGGTTGATCAGCGAGACCGCCCACTCCAGCTCCTCCGCCGGGTCGGCGCGGGCGGCGAGCGCGGCACACATGAAGGTACGCGTCCCCGATGGGTTGAACGCCACCTCGGTCAGCACCGGCTCGTCAAATTGTATAAATGCCGCGCCGGCGTCCCGGAGCGCGGCGGCCTCCGCACGTAGAACCGCGATCACATCCTCGGCCAGATCCTCCTTGCTCGCGTAGACCGCCCCGCTCACCTGCTTCACCCACATTGCGCGGGTGAGAAGATACGGTCCGGGCAGCGGGACCTTGATCGGCCTGTCGGTGTGCGCTCGCAGGAAGTTGTATTCGTCCAGCGCCAGCGGCTCGCGGCGGCGTATCGGTCCGACACAGGTCGGGTTTCGTATCGAGAATGCCGGCACATCGAGGGTCTGCAGCAGGCGCTCGAAGCCCGCCCGGTCCTCAACCACCTCCAACATCTCCGAGAGTGACATCAGCCGGACACCCTCCAGCTTCGTCGCCACGAACGAGTAGAAGTTGTCCCGGCGCTGCTCGCCGTCGGTGACGATATTGACCCCGGCTTCCTCCTGTATTCGCAGGACGTCGCGCACGGCATCGTCGGCGACCCGCTCGAAGGTGTCGCGCGTGATCTGCCCCCGTTGCCAGCGGCGCAGCGCGCGCAGCAGCGCCTCCGAACGGGGCCAACTCCCGACCATGGTCACGGGAAAGAGCGGCAGATCGGTCATGTCGCCTGCGGCGCGAAGAACTTCTGCCGCGTCACCGCTTCGCTCAGTGCCGCGTAGCCGCTGGTGCGGCCCGGCAGCCACTCCTTCAGCCCCTCCATATCCATCATCCCGCGATGCGCCGGATTGTCGTAGCGCATCGAGAAGAGCACCCGCTTCCAGCACTCCTCCTGCGCCGCAGGGAAGCTGTCCAGAACGGTGAAGTTGCAGTGGTCAAACTTCTCAGTCGTGGCAAGGACCTCTACCCGGCCCGGGTCCGCAGTGCCGTCGCCCTGCCAGCGCTCCCAGTTGAGGTCGAGCACCGCGCAGGCATCGCTCTCGCCCGCAAGGAGACTTTTGAGCGCTTCCAGTTCGCCGCCGACATGATCGCCGTGCTTGCCGACCAGCAGGTCGAAGCGCCGTGGGGTGAAGTCGCGCTCGGGCAGCAGTCCATTGCGCTCGATCAGGTTCAGCGGGATCAGGGTCGCTTGCGGGGAGTCTTTCGCCCCGGTCGCTATCGTTTTCCCCTTCAGATCCGCGATGCTCTTGATGCCCCCGTCCTTCCGGACCAGCAGGTGCGAGACGCGGTCGCGGTCGGTGTCGCGCATAGCGATGGCCCGGCACGCGCCGCCCGAGCGCCGTTCGGCGTCCAGCCACGCAAGCGGGGAGTTCCAGGCAATATGGATATGCCCGGCCAGAAGCGCCTCGACCTGAAGCTCGTAGTTGCTGTAGAAAACGTAGTCGATCGGAGAGCCTTCGCTCTGGAAGAAGTCCTTGATAATGTCCCAGATCACGACCACCTTCGGGTCGTAGACCACCGCGCCAACAAGGATTGGTGACTGCATAAGAACGCCTTTCTAAAACAGGGGCAGGCCGCAGAGGGCGCGGCCGATGAGATCGTAGAGGACGTCGGAGGTCGGGGCCATCACGCCCGCCGCTCGTGCGTCCCGGAAGTTGCGCTCGATGCCCAGGTGTTTGCTGAAGGCCGCGCCGCCGCAGGCCTTCATCGCCAGGTCCGTCACCTCCAGCGCCGACTCGGATGCGGCGGCCTTGACCTCCAGCACCATCCGCATGGTCGCGTCGCTGGGGTTCTCGACCGCGTGCAGCGCGCTCACCAGATGCGCCCGCGCGCGGTCGGTCTCGATACGCATCTGTGCTAACCGCGCCCGCAGTATCGGCAGGTCGGCGAGGGCATTGCCCAGGTGCTCCAGGCGGCTGCCGGTCAGGTGCTTTGTCGTTTCCTGCGTCGCCGCCTCGGCGATACCGACCGAGATGGCGGCATTGCCCAGGCTGAACCAGGGCAGCACCTGCATCATCTGCGAGAAGCCCTGGCCAGGGTCGCAGAGGGCGCGGTCGGCGCCAATCTCGACATCCCTGATCGCCATCGGGGCGCTGACATTGCCGCGCATCCCCATGGCGTCCCACTTCCCACTGACCGACAGACCCGGGTCCTCTCGCAGCAGGAAGTAAAGCATCGTGTCCATCGGCTCGGTAGCGCCCGGCGCGCGGCTCGAGACCACGTACCCGTCAGCCTCGCCGGCCGAGGTCACCCACGACTTCTGCGCATTCAGCACCAGATAGCCCTCACGCTGATGCGCCTGGCCGACCGGCGCCCAGAAGTGGCTGCGCGATCCCTTCTCGCTCCAGGCGAGCGTGGTCAGATGCTCGCCGCGCGCCGCGGCGCGCAGCAGGTCGCCCGTGGCATCGGGCCGCGCCGCGTAACAGGCGCAGCCACACAGGTGCATCAGGTAGATCATGCCGGCGGAGGCGCACCGTCCACCGATGGTCTCCAGCGCGGCGCAGGCGACACGCATCCCCTGCCCTTTTCCGCCGAACTCGGCGGGAACGGTCAGGCCGAGAAGCCCCGCGCCGGCCAGGGCGTCGATCGCCTCGCGTGGGAACCGGCCCTCCGCATCTACCTCGGATGCCGCCGGGGCGATCTTCTCGTCGGCGATACGGATTATCTCCTGAAGGATGGCATCTTGCTCGTTTGTGAGTTGGTACACAGGGTTCCTTTCCATGGGTCGCGAGAACGCGGTCAGAGGACGACGCTTAGCTCCAGGTTTAAGGTGATGCAGCGCCGGAGGGTGTTGACGAGCGGAGATGCTGCCAGCGTGGCCTGCCAGATCTGGTCGAGAAGGGCTTCGTCGGCGTCGGCGCTGACGTAGAGGGTAGCCGCTATCTCCTCGAAACCGCAATGGCCGCTCTCGCCGATGACGCCCAGAGCGATAAGCGGGTTGTTGAGTCGGCCGGTGAGGGCCGCCTCGATGGCATCGAGATGAACGGCGCGCCGGGATGCGGCGCGGGCGAATCCGCTGAGAAGTTCGCCGCCGAGGGCGCCGAGGAGATACTCTACCGCGCTGGGGTGCGCGTCGGTGTTGTTGAAGCTGACCGGGGAGCCGATGGAAAAGGCGTGGTTGCGGGCATAGGCCGTCGCGTGGCGCTGCTCAGTCCAGCGCACACGGGCCGTCCAGGTATGTTGCTCTTGCGCGCCGGACCGGTGCGCCCCTGAATCCACGCTCAGCCCTGCCGATTCCGCTGTGGCATATCAAGACGCCTCATGAACGCCCTGTTAGCTCTTTGTGCGGTGATTTCCTCCTGGGTTTGCGTTAAGGTCAGGGTCATTCCGTTCTTCGGCGACAAGGACAGTGTCATGTACGTGTAAAAGCCAGCCTGCCCCCAGGAGGCCGCCGGTGTCGCTGCCGCCGGCGATGAAGACGCGGGCGCTTTGCGTCGCCCCGCCACGGCCCAGGAGGCCCGCGACGCCGCGGAGGCGGCCGGGCGCAAGGGGCTGAATCATCTCTGGGTCCAGGTACTGGCGGCAAGCCAGGCCGAGGCCGGCACGGCAATGGCGCTTCTGGAAGCGGCGATCGCCGCCGGCAAGGGGAAGGGGCTGTCCGTCTATGCGGTGGCGCGCCTGCTGCGCCTCCCCCCCGCCGCGCCGGCGCCCGGGCAGGCGGCCGAGCGGAGCTGTACGGGGGGCGCTGCGGGCTGTGAACCCGGACCTGCCGCTGTTCGTGCGGGAGCGCTCAGGCGAGCTTTCGGGCGCCCAGCGGCTGGTGAGGCAGCTGGGAGAAAGCCGAGCTAAGGGCGGCTTTCTTGCCCAGATCGCGCCGGTAATGTGGACGCCAACAGCACAAGCGTCAGAAAAGCCGTTGTCGCTGCAGCCTGGGCCGAATTCATGGTCTCATGTTTCGTCATAGCCCTATATCCTAGTCCTCCGTTAAGTTGAATCGTTATGAATCTGCGGGTACAGTCGGCGCGATTCGATTCGGGCATCGGCCGTGCTGAACTGCCAGCGCACCACAGCCGCCGCGCCGTTGCGCGCCTGTTCCCAGGCGGCGACGTCCCGTCCCGGCGTCCCCTTGTCCGGTACCCGGCGCTTCAGGCATTGGCCAGAGAGCACCGACAGGTCGCACGCGGCGATGTTGAGCCAACTGCCATGCTCCGGCGCGGGATGCCATTCAAACCGGTGGGCCAGGCGGTGCGCCTCCTGCGCTGCGGACGTCTCGTACAGGCTCTGCGGGCCGTGTGTTCAGCGTATCCACGACCAGTTATCCACGACCAGCGCGATCGTTTCCGCCGCCGGATAGACCACATCCCACAGGTGCCCAAGCGCAGGGCCCAAGCCCGCGGCGCAGCGCCGCTGGGTGGCCTGAACACCGCGCCTGCCCGCCGGTGGCTCCCGCCACACGCACAGGTCGGCCGTGCCGTTTGGCGCGTGCTGCGCGTCGATGCGCCGCGGCTGCCCCGGCTCGGCGGGCAAGGGCTCGCGGATCCGGCCACGCGACGCCTTGCTCTTCTGGCCCAGGCAGGCCAGCGGGCGCGCCGGATCAAAGGGACGGGCATACACGCCGGGCGCCTCCTCCCGCTGGGCGACAGACCGAGCCGGGGGCTCGCCCGTCCTGCCCCCGCCCCTTGCCTGCCACGCTCTGGCTCCGCTTTTTCGAGCGCCTGGTACACTGCCACATGCCAGAGGCCCTCGGCCACCCCCAGGCGGGCCAGCTCATCAGCGAGCGGGCGCAGCGCCCAGCGCTCTTTGCCCTGCGGCGGGGCCGGACAGGCCCGCATCAGCAGATCGGCTTGCACCTGACCGGTGACCTTGCGGCGGCAGGTGCCGGCGGGAGGGTAAACGGGACAGGAACCGCAATCAGGTGTACCGTTGCCGTGACTGCGGGCGCTACAACAGCGAGGGGATGCGCTGGCCCAGGCCCCAGGTCTCCCTGTGGGGACTGCGCCAGCAACCGGGCGTCAATTCTTGAGAGAGCCTATGTCCGGCGCTGAGGAGAAGAACATCGGTAGCCGCCTGTGGTGACCGTCCTGCAGGCACGTTGGCAGCAGTGGATTACAATGAGCCAAGAAAAAGCCTCAACGGATGATCCTATACGGAAACCGGATCTGTAGAGTACAATAGGGTGAAGGTAAGAAGCCATGGCAACCGCACCACCCACATCTGGCTTCTCCTACTATGAGGACCACCAGGAAGAAGTGGATGCGCTGATCGAGCGCCGGGATCGCGATTACGAGGAGGCGCGCGCCCAGGCTGGTGAGTCGCCCTTCGTGAAGCGGATGCGGGCAGGGGGTAAGCTGAGGCAGCGCGGTGGATAAGCGACCGATAACCATAGACGACCTGGCGCGAATCCGCACGGCGTCCGATCCGCAGATGGCGCCCGACGGGAGCCGGATGGCGTTCGTGCTGCGGACGATGGATTTGGAGAAAAATAAAACCTTCTCCCATATCTGGGTCGTGCCCACGGCGGAGGGCGGTGGCACGGCGCGGCAGTGGACTTTCAGCCAGGATTCCGAAGGCGCGCCGCGGTGGTCGCCGGACGGAAAGCAGCTGGCCTTCACCAGCGGGCGCGAGGACAAGAAGGGGCAGATCTTCCTGTTGCCCGCCGACGGCGGCGAGGCCCGGAAGATCACCGACCTGCCGCAAGGCAGCATCGCCGACCTGCGCTGGTCGCCGGACGGGACGCGCATCGCCTTCACCTTCCGCCCTGTCGACGAGCAGTGGCGCGAAGAGGCGGTCGAGGAACGCAAAAAGAAGGAGCGCTCGTCGCCGCCCCGCGAGATCACGCGCCTCCACTACCGCGAAGAAGGGAACGGCTTCGTCGGCGGCCGTTATCACATCCATGTGCTCGATGTGGCGAGGCGGGACGTGAGGCAGATCACCTCCGGCGACAAAGACTATGGCCCCTTCTGCTGGTCGCCGGACGGCAAGCAGATCGCGTACGTCGCCAACACGGCGGACGACCCCGACCTGCTGCCGAACGCGGAGGATCTGTTCGTCATTCCCGCGGAGGGGCTGGCCGAAGGTGCGGAGGCGAGGCGGCTCGACTGCCCGCAGGGTCCCAAGGGCAGCCCGGCGTGGTCGCCCGATGGCGCGCAGATCGCCTACCTGGGCCACGATAAAGCGGACGAAGTGTGGGGCGTCACCAACATCCACCCGTGGACCGCGCCCGTGGGCGGCGGCGCGGCGCGCGATCTGACGCCCGGCTGGGACGTCCACTGTGGCAGCGCGGCCATCGGTGACGTGGCGGGCGCTGGCGAGAGCGGCCCGTACTGGTCCGCGGACGGCGCGTCGATCCTGCTGCTGGCGTCGGAACGCGGCACGGTCGACGTGTACCGCATCGGCGTCGATGCCACGGAAGGGGCCGGGCCGCGGCGGCTGACGGAGGGGACGCACGCCGTCACCGGGTTCACCCCGGACGCCAAAGGCGAAAACCTGGCGCTGCTGCTCGCGACGCCGGCGGACGCGGGCGACCTGTACGCGCTATCGGCCGGCTCCTCGTTCTTCCGCCGCCTGACGCGGCTGAACCAGGCGCTGCTCGACGAGGTGCGCCTTTCGGCGCCGCGTTATTTCGAGGCGCCGTCGCCCGAGGGACACGCCGTCCCGTGCTGGGCGATCTTGCCGCCGGACGGGGAGGAGGCACCGTCGCCACGCCCGACGATCGTCTACCTCCATGGCGGGCCGCACCTGATGTACGCGCACACCCTGTTCCACGAGTACCAGGCGCTCGCGGCGGC
>JAUJNC010000461.1 GCA_030446525.1 Armatimonadaceae bacterium | reverse complement strand
GCCGCATTGACGACAAATACGTGGACCGTGGCGAAAACCGCGAACGCGTTTCCGAGCGCAGCCTGCGTGATGCGCTCGACGCGCTGCTCGCCGGGCGAGCCGTCACGACCGGCGGCGAGGCGGTCGGCTGCCTGATCGAGCGTGCCGCCCCTACGGCGTCCGCCGGCGGCACTACGGCGAAGCCCCGTTCGGTGGCGATGACGACGAAGCCGGACGTGCCGACCTATGCGCGTGACGTGGCCCCGATCCTCCAGAACAACTGCCAGTCCTGTCATCGCGCGGGCGAGATCGGGCCGTTCCCGCTGGAAAGTTATGAACACGCCAAGCGCTGGGCCGCCAACATCGCCGAGGTCACGCAGACGCGCCGGATGCCCCCGTGGAAAGCCGTTCCCGGCCACGGCGACTTCGCGGGGGTGAGGCGCTTGTCCGATGCGCAGATCAAGACGCTCCGGGCGTGGGCCGACGCGGGCGCGCCGGCCGGTGATCTGGCGAAGACGCCGCCCGCTCCCCGGTTCCCGCAGGGCTGGATGCTCGGCCAGCCCGACCTCGTCCTGAAGATGGCTGAGCCGTGGACGGTGGAGGCCGGCGGCAAGGATCTGTACCGCTGCTTCGTGCTGCCGACCCACCTCGCCGAAGACAAGGACGTGGTCGGCGTCGAGGTGCGGGCGGGCAACAAGCGCGTCGTCCACCATGTGCTCCTTTACGTGGACACGCAGAACCGCGCCCGCGCCAAAGACGCCGCCGATCCCGGTCCGGGCTACACCTCGTTCGGCGGACCGGGTTTTCCGGCGGATGGCGAGATGGGCGGCTGGGCGCCCGGCAACCTGCCGCGCTTCCTGCCCCCGGGCATTGGGCGCCCGCTCCCGGCGAACGGGGATATCGTCATCCAGGTCCATTACAATCCGAGCGGCAAAAAGGAGCAGGACGTGACGCAGATCGGCCTGCACTTCGCCAAAAAGCCGGTCGCCAAGCGTCTGCGCACCTTCCCCGTCGTCGCCCCCATCAACATCCCGGCCGGCGAGGCAAACTTCAAGACCACGAGCGCCATTCCCATCCCCTTCGACGCCAGGGCGATCACCGTGATGCCGCACATGCACCTGCTCGGCCGCACCATCAAGATGGATGTGACCGCCCCGGACGGCACGACGCGCCCGCTCGTCTACATCGCCGATTGGGACTTCAACTGGCAGGACACCTACACCTACCGGCAGCCCGTCCCGCTCCCCTGGGGCGGCAAAATCACGCTCGAAGCCACCTACGACAACTCGGCCGGCAACCCGCGCAATCCCCACTCGCCGCCCCAGCCCGTGAAATGGGGCGAAAAGACGACCGACGAGATGTGCATCGGGTTTATCGGTTTCATCGTGGACAACGAGGACGATCCGGCCGTCAAAATCCTCGACGCTGTGCTCGGCGGTGGGCCAAGAGCAGATAGGCGGGCGAGGCAGCAGGCAGGACGATAGGAAACGCCGCCGCTGCCGGATGCTCATCGCCGTGAAGGTGGGGAGCATCCGGCCACTCCTGCTACCCTGTTCCGCATGGCCGGGGCACGCGGGGTCGTGTTTGACCCTCCTCCACCCGCGCCCTATAATGACCCCATGCCTCGTAAACCGGCTGCTGCCGCCGCCGCTCCCCTCGCTGCCGTCCCCAGCACACGGACCGGCATTGATGTTCTCGCCCGCGATGAGTTCGCCCTGCTCCAGGGCGCGCGCGTCGGCCTCATCACCAACCACACGGGGCGCGATCAGGAAGGCAACCTGACGACCGACCTGCTGCATCGGGCACCCGGCGTGGACTTGCGCGTGCTGTTCGGACCCGAACACGGCATCCGGGGCGCGCTGGACGAGGCGGTTTCCGACGCGACGGACGAGGCGACCGGGCTGCCCGTTTATTCCCTGTACGGCAGCCGCTACCAGCCGACCCACGAGATGCTGGCCGGGCTGGACACGCTCGTGTTCGACGTCCAGGACGTCGGCTGCCGCTTCTACACCTATCTGTCCACGCTCGGCCATTGCCTCCAGGCGGCGGCAGAATCCGGCCTGCGCTTCATCGTCCTGGACCGCCCCAACCCCATCAACGGCGTCCAGGTCGAAGGGCCGCTCGCGGATGAGACGCGGCTCTCGTTTACCGCTTTTCACCCGATCCCGGTACGTCACGGCATGACGCTCGGGGAGATGGCCCGCCTTTTCTGCGCCGAGCGCGGCTGGAAAACAGACCTGACGGTGGTCAAGTGCGAGAACTGGAAGCGGGCCGACTGGTGGGACGCGACGGGCCTGACCTGGGTGAATCCGT
>JAUJNC010000460.1 GCA_030446525.1 Armatimonadaceae bacterium | reverse complement strand
GCCCCCTCCCCGCCCGCGGCCAGTTCGCGCACCACGTCGCGCTCGGAGAAGATGCCCGCGACACGGGCCCCGTCCAGCACCACCAGGGCGCCCACCCGGCGCTCGGTCAGCTCGCGCGCGGCGTCCTTCAGCGTCAGCTCCGGCGAGACGCTGAACACCTCGCCGCCCTTCTGCTTGATGATCTGAGACACGAGCATGGCCTGATCTCCCTCAAGAGCAGGGATGCAGCCTCTCGCGTTTACGCGTGCGAATCAATCGATTGCGCGCCCCTGCAGCCGCGCGAGCACCCAGGCGGCGGGCCCGATCAGCAGCAGCCCGGCGGCGTAGCCGAACAGGTGCGCCTCCCAGGCCACCGCGACAGCCCCCATCCCCGGTGCGAAGCCGAACACGGCGATCAGCAGGTTCACCACCAGCCAGGCCCCGGCCATGCCCACCACCGTCGGACTCGTGAAGGGGGCGAGCCGCCTCCCCTCCCCCGTCCGCTGGCGATCGACCACCCGCGACGCCGCCGCCATCAGCCCGGCGATCCCGCCCGACGCCCCGATCAGGGCGGCGCCGGAGTCCGCGACCGCCAGGTAGCCCCAGCCGGCCAGTGCGCCGCAGAGCAGAAAGAAGACGAAAAAGGCGGCCGCCCCCACAGGCCCCACCCCGAACAGCCGGCACACCCCCGCCCCGAAGGCCAGCAGGCCAAAGGCGTTCATCAGCACGTGCGCCCAGTTCCCGTGCACGAACAAGGAGGTGAGCAGGCGGCGGCCGAGGTCCGGCGCGAGCGGGACGAGCCCGAAGCGGTAGAACACCGCCTCCTGGTTGGGAATCGACGCCTGCCAGGCGAACAGGCCGACCAGCCCGGCGGCCAGCAGCAGCGCCGGCCAGGGGGCGTTGAAGGCGGGCTCGCGCTCCTTGCGCCAGGCGGGCGAGAGCGGCTCGGGGCCTGATCCGTTCTGGGACACTGGAGGCCTCGCCGGCGAACTGACGCGCCGCTTAAGCACGCTTCATAGCCGTGCGCGAGCGTCCGGCGCCCCGGTTCCCCCTACGCGGGAGCCGCTCCGCCGCTGGCATGACCGTTGCTGAGGTGGGGCCAAACCAATGGGACGCGCTTCGATGCCGCACGATGTCAAAACCAGCCTGCTCGGCCTGACCGCGGCCGCCGTGTGCGCCCTCGCCGGCCCGGCCGCGGCGCAGACCATGAACGCCAACTCCGCCGAGTTCAACGGCGGATGGGGCCGCTACCCCGGCCAGGAGAACCACGCGATCGACGTCCGCACCCGCGACGCCAACGGCAACCGGGTGATCGTCGACGGCGTCATCCAGGATGGCTCGGGCAACACGACCTACAGCGAAACCTCCGGCGCGGGCTCGACCTACGCCGGCGCAGGCAGCCGGGGCTGGGGCGGCGCCACCGCCTTCGGCAACAACCTGCAGGTGATCACCCAGGGCAGCTACAACACGGTGATCGTCAACTCGACCCAGATCAACAACGGCGACGTCACCGCCGTCAATGACACCAGCCTCAACGGGGAGCTCGACCTCAATGACTAACCTGAAAACCACGCTTCTGGCTCGCGCCAAGGCGCCGGTGGCCGTGCTCCTCGCTTCGGCCTCGCTGGCCGCCTGCGTGTCGCCGGTGGCCGGGCCCAAGGGCCTCTACGCCTCGCCCATCGGCAACGCGCCGGTGACCTCCAACCCCACCGGCTACAGCCAGGCTCTGGTCTGCCTCGGCGGCTTCGCCCGGCAGAACGGCATCGGGGCCCCGCGCATCGCGGTCGGCCGCATCGCCGACTACACCGGCAAGGCCGAGTCCGACGGTTCGGGCCGCAAGGTCACGCAAGGCGCTTCGCTGATGGCCATTTCGGCCCTCGCCAAGTCGGGCGCCCGTCTGGTCGAGCGTTACGACACCTCGGTTTCCGAACTCGAGCTGAAGTACGCCAACAACAAGCTGATCTCGGACGGTGCGGCCGCCAACGGCGCGGTCGACTTCCGCAGGATCCACGCGGGTCAGGTCCCCGGCTCGGACTTCTACCTGGTCGGCGGCATCACCGAGCTGAACTACAACATCCGCAGCTCGGGCCTCGACGCCGGCGGCGGCGACCTCGATCCCACCGACGGCAAGTACAACGTCGGCGCGCGCATGTTCGTGATGAACGTGGGCCTCGACCTGCGCCTGGTGGAGACCAAGACCCTCGAGGTCGTGGACGTCATCTCCTACCAGAAGCAGGTCATCGGCCGCGAAGTCAGCCTCGGCGTGTTCGACTTCCTGAACGGCAACGTCTTCGACGTGTCGGCCGGCGAAGGCG
>JAUJNC010000459.1 GCA_030446525.1 Armatimonadaceae bacterium | reverse complement strand
AGCCAACTTCTCCTGGGAGACAAGCAGTACGCTCGTTGCGACAGGAGGAGAGACAGGCGATGGGACGCGGCCGGGTCTTCAGCTGAGAGCTCAAGTTGAGCGTCGCCCGGCAAGTGGCCAGCGGCGAGAAGCGGCCGGCGCAGGTTTGTCGAGAGCAGGGGATTAGCGAGGGACTGCTGCTACGGTGGCGCCGCGAGTACGAGGCACGGGGCGAGGCCGCCTTCACGCCGACCCCGCCCTCCGAGACCGAGGCCTTGCAGCAAAGGATCGCGGACCTGGAGCGCCTCTGCGGCCAATTGGCCCTGGAGAACGCCGTCCTAAAAAAGGCGCTGGGCAGCTCCCCTGCGCGGAGCGCCGCGCGATGATCGCCCAAGCACAGCGGAACCATCCCGAGCTGGCGGCGCGCCGCCTCTGCGCGCTGCTGGGCGTCGGGCGCAGCTGGTACTACGATCGTCCCGAGCGACCGACCCAGGCCGAGCGTGACTTGGCGCTGCGCGACGCCATCGAACGGGTCGTGCTGGACTTCCCCGGCTACGGCTACCGCCGCATCACGAAGGCGCTGGCGCGCGAGGGCCGGGTGGTCAACCACAAGCGTGTCTTGCGGGTGATGTGGCAGAAGTCCTTGCTCTGCCAACTCAAGCGGCGCTTCGTGGTGACCACCGACTCGGCCCACGCGCTGCGCACGTATCCGAACCTCGCGACCGGCTTTACACCAACCGGGCCGGACCAGCTATAGGTCGCGGACATCACCTACATCCGGCTGCCGACCGCGTTCGCGTATCTGGCGTGCGTCCTCGACGCCTGGTCCCGGCGCTGCGCGGGGTGGCGCCTCTCCCCGACCATCGACACGTCGTTGACCCTGGCGGCCCTGGAACAGGCGGTGGCAACGCGAGCGCCGGCCCCGGGGCTGATCCACCACGCGGACCGCGGCGTGCAGTACGCCAGCACGGAGTACGTCGCCCGGCTGAACGGGATCGGGGCGCGAATCAGTATGGCGGCGGTGGGCAACCCGTACGAGAACGCCACTGCCGAGAGCTTCTTCAAGACGCTCAAGTGCGCGGCGGTGTACCTCCAGCAGTACCGGACGTTCGCGGAAGCCGAGGCGAACATCGCGCGGTTCATCGACGACGTCTACAACACCAAGCGCCTGTACTCGAGCCTCGGCTACCTGTCGCCTGTCGAGTTCGAAACCGCGGGTGCTTCCCGGTCCTCCCGTTGCGAGCCGCCGCGCCCGCAACCCGAGGTCACCGAGGCCTAGAACCTATCTTTGAATTGCTCACGGCGGCCGTCGTCGTGCGATGATGGGACGATCGGCCCGGTAGTCGCCCCAGATGTCGGGGCGGAGCGAGCACCGCGCGGGAGGGAGCCATCGGTGAGTGACGCATCCGCCCCCGGCCCGCGGTGGCGGGGCGCCCACCACGTCGCCTTGACGACGCCGGACCTGGACGCCACGGTGCGCTTCTACCACGGCCTGCTCGGCATGCCGCTGGTCGGCGGCAAGGGCGCCAACCCCGTCCACGGCCGCCACTACGCCTTCGACGCGGGCGACTTCTTGATCGGCTTCTTCGAGCAACCCGAACACGAGGCGGCGGCCGCCCCGGCCGGCTGGAGCCGGGCCTTCGGCTTCCTGCCCGGCGCCTTCCAGCACCTGGCCCTGGTGGTGGCGGACGAGGCCGGGCTGGAGGCGCTGCGGGCGCGGCTGGTCGCGGCGGGGGTCGAGGTGACCGATTGGCTCCACGAGGGGCCGATGCGCCAGTTCCTGTTCGCCGACAACAATGGCGTCGTCTGGGAGGTCACCTGGACGCAGACCGGGGCGGAGGTGGTGCCTCCCGGGTGGGCGTTCGACGATCCCGACCCGGTGCCGGCGGCGCGGGAGATCCGAGCGGAGGGGCGGCTACGCGGCTAGCGGAGAGCGCCGGTGGGTCGTCGCGTTGTCACCCAACGCGCGCGGGAGGTCGGCCGAGGCGGAGCGAATTGCCGTTGGGGTCCGGCAGCCGTCGGCACGGGGTCGACCAGTGCGGGCCGGGGCCGGCAGGAAGGGGCGGCTCTTGGTCTACGCGGCCCCGGTCGGGAGGAGGGGTTGACCGAACGATTGGTCCGGACAAAAGGGGGGCACTCCAAGGCGGGACGAGTTGACTTTGCCACTGGTCCGGTAAATGGGGTTCTCTCCAACCCATCCTCTGATGCGAACGGGGCCCGGGTTCGAGTCCGGCACCAGGCGAGGTCGCTCCGTCTCCGCCCCCCCGTTCCGCGCACGCGCTGGCACCTGCCTTGCAGGCGACGCCTGACCGGCC
>JAUJNC010000458.1 GCA_030446525.1 Armatimonadaceae bacterium | reverse complement strand
CCCTGGACGCGCCATCGACGTACGATGCCGCATCTCCCCGCGACGGCGCATCGTCAGCCGGACCCGTGTCGGCGAGTGGGCGGCCCGAGAGCGCGTCAGGGAGGACAGGGGCGCCCGGGGTGCCGGGTCCCAGGCGCTCGCGGAGGCCGTCGCCCTCGCCCGCGCCGCCCCACCCGTCGAAGTGAACCAGGTCGGCCAGGTCCAGTCGCCCACGCCACCCGGTGGCCTCCAGCATGGGCGTCTCCGGGAACTCCACCGGGTAGCCGAGACACAGGTACGCCACGGGAATCACCCCGTCCGGCAGCGCCAGCGCGTCGGCAAGCTCCCGGTTGTCCACGATGCTCACCCATCCTACCCCCACCCCCTCCGCGCGCGCGGCCAGCCAGAGGTTCTGGATGGCGAGGCAGGTGCTGTACACGTCGGTCTCGCGGATGCTGTCGCGCCCCAGCACGTGCGGTCCGCCGCGCTGGGTGTCGCAGGTGACGCACACGCACAGCGGGGCGTCGAGGATTCCCTGCAGCTTCAGGGCGCCGTACTTGGCCCGGCGGTCTCCGTGCCAGCGGGTGGCGGCCCGCTCGTTGGCCCGGCTGAAGAGCTCGTACACCTCGGCCCGGCGCACGGGCGAGCGCACGAGGATGAAGTCCCACGGCTGCATGAACCCTACCGAACCCGCCTGGTGCGCGGCGGACAGGATGCGGGCCAGCACCTCGTCGGGAACGGGGTCCGGGCGAAAGCTGCGGATGTCGCGGCGAAGCCCGATCACGTCGTAGACGGCCTGCCTGGCCACCGGATCGAACGGGCCGGTCGCTCCGCGGTTCTCCGGCAATGGCGCGTCGCTCATCCCGCCTCCGGGGCCACGCCGAGCTCCCCCCCGGCCAGCCGCGACAGCGTGGGCGCGGCGCCGCCCAGGCCGATCCGGCAGCAGCAGGCGTTCGGCTGGGCGATCGACCAGAAACGTTCGCGCGCCCAGCCGAACGCGTGTGTCAGGAGCAGGCGGTTCACGTGGCCGTGCGCCGAGACCAGGATCGTGCTTCCCGGGTGGTCGGCCACGATCCGGTCCCACGCCGCACCGGCGCGGCGGGCCACGTCGTCCAGCGACTCCCCGCCGGGAAAGCGGACGGACCCCGGATCGTTCCTCCAGGCCCACACCAGCCCCGGCGCGCAGCGCGCGCGCGCCGCTGCGCCACGGCCCTGCCACAGCCCGTACGAGATCTCACGCAGCCCCGGCACCGCGGAAAACGGCACCCCTCGATCTGCCACGATGGCTTCCGCCGTGTCGCGCGCGCGGCGAAGCGGCGAGGTGAAGGCGGCGTCGAAGCGCACCGAACTCAGCTCTCTCCCGAGCGCTGCCGCCTGTTCGCGTCCGGCCGCATTCAGCGGAACGTCGGCCGTACCCTGCAGCAGCCCCAGCCGGTTCCACTCCGTTTCGCCGTGCCGCACCAGGTAGACGGTGGTCACAGCTCGATTCCGGGCTGGGCCCCGATCCCCTGCTCGCGGTACGGATGCTTCACCAGCTTCATCTCGGTAACCAGGTCGGCCATTTCCACCAGCTCCGGCGGCGCGGCGCGGCCGGTGATGACCACGTGGGTGCCCGGCGGGCGGCGGGCGATCTCGTCCAGCACCTCGGCGGTGTCCAGCCAGCCGAAGCGTAGCGGGTACGTGAGCTCGTCGAAGATCAGCACGTCGTATTCCCCGCCCCGCAGCGCGTCGCGGCAGACGGCCCACCCCTGCCGGGCCAGGGCCCGGTCGTCGTCGATGTTCTCGGAAAGCCAGGTGAAGCCGTCGCCCAGCGGCACGATGGCGACGCCCAGCCGTTCGGCGGCGACGTGCTCGCCGTAGCGGCCGTCGACGTTCTTGACGAACTGCCACATCCCCACCTTCATCTCCCGCCCGGCCGCCCGCAGGAGGATGCCGAATGCGGCGGTGGATTTCCCCTTGCCATCCCCGGTGTTGACGATCACCAGCCCGTGGCGCTGTTCGCGCGGGGGCACGCGGTAGGGTCCGGGCTGCTTGCGCTTGGGCACGGGCGCCTTGCGGCCGCCGCAGCGCACCACGGGTTCAGGGGGCGAAAGGGGATCGGATCGTTCAGTCATCGTCTTCCAGGTGCGCGGTGTCGTTGAGGCAGACCAGGTGGCCGCCCCCGGGCTGCATGGCTAGCCGTGTGATCCCGCAGGCCGAGACCTCCATCAGGACCACCTGGCTCCAGGCGAGGCCCAGCGCCCGGGCGATGATCCGGCGGATGGGGCCGCCGTGGGCGAACGCCAGGACCGAGCCCTCCGCCGGCAGCCCGGCCGTCCA
>JAUJNC010000457.1 GCA_030446525.1 Armatimonadaceae bacterium | reverse complement strand
TCGGTGGCGAGCGCCTGCTCGTCCGGGGTCCACACGATGATGCCGAAGGGGATCGGCATCTCGTCGCCCGTGACGACGGCGTGCACGCCGGGGAGCGCCAGCGCCTCCGACGCGTCGATGCCCAGGATGCGGGCGTGCGGGTGGGGCGAGCGCAGGATCTTGCCGTGCAGCATCCCGGGGAACGTCAGGTCGTCCGTGTAGCGCGCCCGGCCGGTGGACTTCTCCAGCCCGTCCGTCTTGCGCTGCCGGCTGCCGATGACGTTCAGCGGCGCGGTTTCCCCCGCATCGTCCACGTCCTCCACCGGCTCGCCGGCGTGCGAGGGGGCGTGGTCGACCACCGGAGTGCCGCGCTCAGCCACCTCGGGCTCGTCCAGCGGAACGCCGCCGCGGGCGCTCTCGAACTCCTGCGCGGCGCCGGGGTTCAGCGGGTCTCTCGGCTCGGTGCTCATCGCGTCGTCTCCTGCATCCGCCCGGCAGCCATCTCCACCGCGTCCAGGATCTTGGTGTAACCGGTGCACCGGCACAGGTTGCCGGAGAGCGCCTGGCGGATCTCGTCGCGCGTGGGCGCCGTGTTCTCCTCCAGTAGGGCGGCGGCGCTCATCAGGACCCCCGGCGTGCAGAAGCCGCACTGCGCCGCGCCGCACAGGTCGAAGGCGTCCTGCAGCGGGTGCGGCGTCCCCGGCGCCGTGCGGAAGCCGGCCAGCCCCTCCACCGTCCTCACCTCGTGCCCCACCCCCTCGTACACGGGGGTGATGCACGAGAGCGTCGGCACGCCGTCCACCCACACGGTGCACGCGCCGCAGTCGCCTTTGTCGCACCCCTGCTTGCTGCCGGTGAGCCCCACGGCGTAGCGCAGCGCTTCCAGGAGCGTCCAGTGCGTGGGGACGGCCACCTCGTGGACGTCGCCGTTTACCCGGAGGGTGAGCAGCTCCTTCATGGGCGGGGCGCGGGTGAAACGGGAGGGCGGGGCGGCCCCGCTGGAGTAACGCTAGACCGTAGAAGCAAGGGTGTCAACGGCTTGGACGCCATCCCCCGCCGCGCCCCCGGGTCGCCGCCCCTGCTTCAGTGCGGCGGGTGCTGGATGGAACAGCGTGTTCTCTGTGTGAGGCTTTTCAGCCCGTGCCCAGCAGCTCGTTGAGGACCCGCACCACCTCGTCCAGGTCCACGGGCTTGGGCAGGAACCGATGCGCGCCCATCTCGCGCACCGTATCGGGGATCTGCGGGTCGGTGGTGCCGCTGAGCACGATGACGGGGACGTGCGCGGTCTTCACCGACTGCTTGAGGCGCTTGAGGGCCGTGACGCCCGTGCCGCCGGGCATGTTGATGTCCAGCAGGATCGCGTCGGGCGACGTGTTCATGGCGAACATCGACACCTGCATGGCGTCCGCGGCCACGACCACGTCCCATCCCTGGGCACGCAGCCCGGAGCGTAGGAGCTGTACGATCAGCGGATCGTCGTCCGCAACCAGTATCTTCATCGTCTCGCCATACGCTCCCTTCACCGATAATTTTCCCGCACCGCGGCGGGAGAGGCGAGCACGTTCGTCACCTGCCCCCGCATTGTCAAGCCAGAATGCAGGGAGCCATGACCGAAGACCCAGTACGGCCGGGGCCGGCGGGCGACGCCGCGGCGCTGGAGCGGCTCATGCGCTGGGGGGGCGATGCGCTCCGCACGCAAATCGTGGAGATGTTCCTGGCCCGCGCCCCGGACCAGATCGCCGCCGCCCTAGACGCCGCCCGGCGCGGCGACGCCGACGGCGTGCGCAAGGTCGCCCACGCCCTCAAGTCCAGTGCCGGCCAGCTCGGCGCCGTCACCATGCAGCGCATCTGCCAGGACGCCGAGCGCCGCGCCGAAGCGGGCGAGGGCTCGTCGCTGGTCCCCCTGATGCAGACCCTGCAGTCCGAGCTGGGGCGGTACCGGGCGTGGCTGTACGATCCGGCGGGGGGCGGGATGTGAGGGAGGCCCTCACCCCCGTCTCGTTACACTCGACTGCCCCCTCTCCCGATAACAGGAGAGGGCTGCGCCCTCACGTTATCAAGAGAGGGGGCGGACCGCCTGCGCCGCGCCGGATCTCGTAGAACGTATGGAAGGCTGGCGCGATTCATCGCGCCCGTGACCGACGCTGCTCTGCCGCCAGGCTCAACACACCAGATCTCGTGTGGGCGGGCCTGTGGGATTCATCGCCGACGTCGCAAGCAGGCGGAGGCGGAGCTGGTGCGCGCAAAGGAGAGCGCCGAGGCCGCCAACCGCGCCAAGAGCGAGTTCCTCTCGCAGATGAGCCACGAGCTGCGGACGCCGCT
>JAUJNC010000456.1 GCA_030446525.1 Armatimonadaceae bacterium | reverse complement strand
TGACGCGAGGGGCAAAGTGGAGGGACTACGGGAGGGAACGGGCGAACCGGGCGTTTCTTTTCGTTTCTTGAGCGGACACCGCCAAGGTCTGAATCGCAGTGATCTTTAGTGATCTTTGCTGGATCTTTGCTGGGCGGCTGCGGCAGGGTTCATCCTCCTGACTCCTCATCCTGACTCCTCCCGGGGAAGGGTGCCGCCTTCAAGCGATGTCAGCACCTGGGGACGTCAGCACCTGGCGACGTCACCACCGGGGCAGGAAAGCCCTGACCGATCAGCAAACCAAATACCACGCTACATTGCTTGGGGGAGAGCTGCGCGGGCGAACAGCCACGGCGCGGCACCTTCCTCCGTTGCAGGCGGAAAGGACCGGCCTCATGAACATAGAAAGCGGCTTCGCGGTCACGGACGATCAGCTCAAACAGTTCCACCAGGACGGCTACATCCTCGTGCCGGGCCTGTTCGATTCCGAGGAGATGGACCTGCTGCTGCGAATCGGCAAGGCCGACCAGGAGAAAGCCGCCCAGATCCACGCGGTCAAAGATGCCCACGGCGGCACCTCCAAACTCTGGCTGACCGCCGAGGTGGACCGCCAGGACATCTACAACGGCTTCTGTCACTCTCGGCGCATCGTGGACACGATGGAGCGGTTGCTGGGCGACGAGGTTTACCTCTACCATTACAAAATGATGGTCAAGGAGCCGCGAGTCGGCGGTGCCTGGGAATGGCACCAGGACTACGGCTACTGGTACCACAACCAGTGCCTGTTCCCCGACATGGCCAGCTGCTACATCGCCATCGACCGGGCGCACCGGGGCAACGGCTGCCTCCAGGTCATCCGCGGTTCCCACCGGATGGGGCGTATCGAGCACGGCACGTTCGGCGGGCAGACCGGCGCGGACCCGGCGCGGGTGGATCTGGCGCTCCAGCACCTGGAGCGGGTCTACTGCGAGATGGAGTCGGGCAGCGCCCTGTTCTTCCACGCCAACCTGCTGCATCGCAGCGACCCGAACACCAGCGAGGACCCGCGCTGGAGCCTGATCTGCTGCTACAACACCCGGCACAACCCGTGTGCCGACCTTCCCGGCCACCCTGGCTATACACCGCTGGAGAAGTGGGAAGATGGCCGCATCAAAGAACTGGGGCGACGGCAGTGGGCCGCTCTGCAAGGGACGAAGAACGACACACCATGACCGCCCAGGAGAGGCGCTTCTTTGGCGAGCACGGCTACCTGCACATGCCCGGCGTGCTGCAAGGGGAACACCTGGCGCGCCTGCGGACCGCCTTCGACGCGGCCTCCGAAGCGGCCGGCCGCAAGCGCGTGTGGCAGAACACGCTGCTGGCCATTCCGGAGTTCCTGGACCTGTTGGAGCACCGGCCGCTCCTGGACCGGCTCCGCGCCCTGTTTGGCAACCAACTGCAACTGCTCAGTTACGACCTGCTCTACCAGGGTCCGAACAGCAAGTCGCCCCCATACGCCTGGCACCGGGACTTCGTGTTCCCCGGCGACGAGCCGCTGGCCGTCAACGCCATCGTCTACCTGGACGACATGACTGAGGAGCGCGGGCCGACCGCTGTCGTGCCGGGAACGCACCGCGGCGCGGCCCTGCCGCCGCAGGATAAGACCCACGAGCCGCTGCCCGGCCAGTTCAAGGCGTACGCCCGGGCCGGCGACGCCGTGCTCATCAACTCGGCGATCTGGCATAGCGGCGGGCGAAACCGCACCGGGGGAGAGCGGCGCGCCATCTACGCCTACTTCGGCTACTGGTGGCTCAAGCGCGACAACCAGCATGCCGACATCCGGCCCCAGGTGCTGGAGAACGCCAGCGAGGCGCGCCTGCGGCTGCTGGGCCTCCAAGCGCCCGTCGCCGGCGACATGTGGATGTACGACCCGCAGGAGGGCAGGATTTCGTGATGAACCGGGTGAACGGGGTGACGCCGCAAACGCCGTTGGACGAGGTGCTGAGCCTGTTCGAGCGCGACGGCTACGTGCTCATGGAGAACGCGCTCACGCCCGCCGAGGTGGCTGAACTGTCGCGCGCCTATGACGAGCAGCTCGCGCTGCACCCGCCCAAAGACGGCGCACTGCGCGTGGAAGTGCCGCGCATCTTGGAGCGCGACGGGCGCTTCGAGCAACTGATGGACCACCCTCCGGTCTTCGGGGTCGCCCACGCCGTCCTCGGCTACGACATCTAGCTCGCTTCCAGCGGCGAACTGGACCACAAGCTGGCCCGCACGCCTGCCTACATCACCTGGCACAGCGACTTCCAGTGGATGACCAATGTCCCCTGCCCGCGCCCCAACTTCTGGGTCC
>JAUJNC010000455.1 GCA_030446525.1 Armatimonadaceae bacterium | reverse complement strand
AGGTCTACACCCTGCGCAACGAGGGCATGAAATACCTCTCCGTCACGGTGGACCGGCGCGCCGCCGGCCGGCTCGGGCTGGACGCCGAGGAGGTGCAGCGGGCGCTGCGCGTCTGGGTGGACGGGCAGCGGGTCGGCGTCGTGCTCGAAGGCGAGGTGAGGACGCCCCTGGTCATCCGGGGCGAGGAGGCGGCGCGCCGCTCGCCGTCCGACTTGGCGCGGGTGCCCATCGTCCTGCCGGGCGGGGGCGGCGCCGTGCCGCTCTCGCAGGTGGCGGAAATCCGCGAGGTGGAGGGGCCGTTCCAAGTGGCCCGCGAGCAGGGGCGGCGGTTCTCGACCGTGCTGGCGAACGTCCGCGGCCGCGATCTGGTCGGCTTCGTGGCGGAGGCGCAGGCGGCGGTCGCACAGCGGGTGCAGGTGCCCCAGGGCTTCAAGCTGGTCTGGGGCGGACAGTTCGAGAACCAGCAGCGCGCCTCGGCCCGGCTGGCGATCGTCGTGCCGATCGCGCTCGCCCTCATCTTCCTGCTGCTCTACCTGACCTTCGGTTCCGTCCGGCAGTCCGCGCTGGTGTTCTGCAACGTGCCCTTCGCCGTGATCGGCGGCGTGGTCGGACTGTGGCTCTCGGGCGAGTTCCTGTCGGTGCCGGCCTCGGTGGGCTTCATTGCCTTGATCGGCATCGCGGTGCTGAACGGCGTGGTGCTGGTGAGCTACACGAACCGGTTGCGCGCGGAGGACGGCTACCCGCTCCGCATGGCGGTGATGGAGGGCGCCAAGCGGCGCATGACCCCGGTGGCGCTCACCGCCTGCATCGCGGCCTTCGGGCTCGTCCCGTTCCTGTTCGCCGAGGGGCCGGGTTCCGAGATTCAACGGCCCTTGGCGGTGGTGGTGATCGGCGGGCTGATCAGCGCCACGGTGCTGACGCTGGTGCTGCTGCCGATCCTCTACGACCGGTTCGCGGTCCCGCAGGCGAAGGCAACGCGGTCCCCGATGCAGCGGGACCGGCGTGCAGCCAAGCCGGCGGAGTGAAACGAGCGGCGGTGGGCCACCTTGGCAGTCGCCTTGGCCCTAGCGGGAAAGCCCACATGGTCCGCCCGCACGCACCGCCGGGTGGCCGCGCTGACCATCGGCTTCGGCGGCACATGCACGGCGCTCAGCGAGTGGATGAACGTCGTCGTCCGCCAGACCTGGGCGTACTCCGACCTGATGTCGATCGTGAGGTCATCGGCATCGGCCTCTCGCCGTTGCTGCAATGGGTGGCCGTTCCGCTGCTCGCCCTCCACTTGGCCCGCCGGGCCGCGAAGGGCTCGTTGACCTCCGACAGAAAGGCAGGGCCTCAGTGCGGACGGCCGTGCTGGCCGCCTCGACCGCGTTCGGCAGGCGGCACGGCGTCTCGACCAGGCGCGTTGATCGTTTCCCAGCGCGCCGAGCCACAACGGCTAGTGCCGCTGGCGCAGCGTGGGACGGAGGCAGGAAGAACGGCACTTCTTCGTGGTCCTAGCACCACCCACTTCACGTCCGCACGGCACGCCCAAGAACGTGCCGGACGCGGGGCTGGCCTGCCGCGGGCGCGAAGGGGAACTCATTGAGATCGTCAATGGTGAAACCGGCTCGGGCGATGGCTTCCACCGTTCGCCTGTTGGGGTGGCAGCCCCCTCCGAGCCGCGACCACACCGGGACGATGAGATCTTCAAGCGCCCCAAGTACCCGGCTCGGTGAGCGAACGTGCTCGTAGAAGCGCAGTTCGCCTCGGGCGCGTAGGACCCGGCGCATCTCCTTCAGCGCAGCGTCTTGATCGCTCACGGAGCAGAGCATCAGGGAGGCAACTACGGCGTCACAACTGCCGTCCTCGACCGGCAACCGCTCGGCAGTGGCATCGACAACGCTAACCAGAACCGGCGCGACTGCAGCCGCTTCTTCGGCACGCTCCCGTAGGTAAGGCTCCGGTTCCACGGCGACAAGCTCTGCCACACCTTTGTGGGTAGTGCGCGAAGTTTGAAGCGCCCCAGGTTTGATGCCGTCTCCTTCTGAGTCCAGGAGGATGGCCTCGTGCCGAAGAAGATCGATCCGAAGGTGAAGGACCGCTGCGTCCAGCAGATGCTGGAGCACGTCTCGGAGTATCCGAACCCGACCGCGGCGGCGGAGGCGGTCGCCAAGCGCAACGGCGTGGGGACCGAGTCGGTCCGCCGCTGGTATCTGCAGGCGCAGATCGACGGCGGCCAGCGCCGGGGCGCCACGAGCGAGGAACTGGCCGAGATCAAGGAGCTCAAGGCCAAGGTCCGGCGGCTCGAGGAGGACAACGACATCCTTCGCCGG
>JAUJNC010000454.1 GCA_030446525.1 Armatimonadaceae bacterium | reverse complement strand
GAGGAGACTGGCTTTGTGCGGCTCTCCATCGCCCAGTTCAGCCTCTAAGCAACTAGCACCAGTGGTTATAAGGAAAGAACCGGCTATCACCGCAGACAGACGCCAGCCCGACGGGGCAGGGGTCGCGGCCGGATCGGTCGCTCTCGCGCCGTTAGCCGATACCTTCCAGACCGTACTCGTCCACGGGCGAGAAGTAGATGATCGTCACCACGTCGTCCGGGGTGACGGGTCGGTCATAGACGCGCGACAGCAGGGCAATCACGTCGTCCTGCGCGCGGAACTCCGGGTTCTCTCGCTGGATGTCGCGCGGGCTCAACTCCTTGATCGGCTTGACCTCGACCGAGTCGAGGATCGCCGTGAACAGCTTGTGGTGCCGCCCGAACCGCTGCCCGATCGTGACCCACACGAGCAGGCCGGTCTGGTACTTGTCGGACTTGTCGCCCAGGCGGATCGTGGCGGACTTGCGCCCTTTGCGCAGCGCGTCGCCGTACAGGTCGTTATAAAAATTAAGCGCGAACATCCCTGTCGAAAACCTCCGGAGGGGAACGGCGGACGCCGCCGGGAAGCCGCCGCACGTGCATGGTCTCCGGTCCATTATACAGTAACGCTTGATGTGAAATGTTTTAGAAGGCGAACTCTGCCAACGCCAGTGGCGAGCGCCCGTGCTGCCGGTTGGACTCTGCCGCGATGGTCATGCCCGTGAGTTTGGCAATCAGGCGGCTCAGCACCCCCCACAGACCGCGGGCGCCCCGACGCTCCAAACCGAAGGTGTCCTTAGCCTGAGAAAACGTTGTCTCGACCATCCGCCGCAGACGGTTCATCAAAGCATCCCAGGCGGGCACATTCTGCTCCTTCTGGTTCTTGCGCTTGGGCGTCAACAACCAAATGCCCCGCTCTTGGTGCAACACCATCTGGCGCACTCTATCCAAGAAGCCCTTGTCCCCAGCGTCACCAGGTTCTGGTAGTCAAAGAGCAGGTCTAATGCCCCCTCCCGCTCATCGGCATTGGCCGGCAAGAGGCCCCAGTCCGTGAGGACACCCTCTAACGTGGTCAGCAGGACGAGTCGGTAGCCGTAGAAGGTTTCCTTCTTAGAGGCGCAGTAGCCTAATGCTGCCTCGGGCAGCATCAGGTGGCCCTTGCCATAGCGCCGCCAGTGACGAATCGTGATGGGCGTGCCATCAATGAGGCGGTATTGTGCCTCAAAGGCTCCCATCGCCTGCACGATGCAGAGGCGCATCTGGTTCATCAGCCAGCATAGAGAGCGGGCGCGGCGGTTGAACTGGCTTTGACTGACCAGTCGGGGCAAGAGCGGCAGGTAATTGTTCTTGACGAAGCGCAGCCATTCCCGTTCATCGGCAAAGCCGAGCCAATGTTGAGCTAGCGAGAGAGTGAGGACTTCACTATCGGTGAAGACGGGCTTCTTGCCGGCTTTTCCGGCAAGCAGGGCAGCGCCCTTTTCCTGGTACCAGTCATCGACGATGGTGTACAATGCGGTCAAGAAGGTCTCCACAGGCATGTTCATAAAGCAGCACCTCGACTAAAGGGTTGCTCTATGCTCAGCCGGTGGGACCTTCGATTCCTTTTTTATTTCACATCAAGCGTTACTGTGGACGCCCGATGGATTTCGGCTCCGGGCGCGGATTCCTTGTTGGAGGACACCACATGAACGGAATCACAGATGCCGCCGCGGAGGGTGTCCTGCGCGCCTGTCGGAAGCGGCCGTCCGGAGCCTGCTTCAGCGGGCGCGAGCCTCGGCGTTGCGGAGCGGCGCCTACGCCGACGTGCCAGAGGCGAGGCCTTGGCGTTTGGCGTTTCATCCAAACAGCGACATCTGCTGCTTTCCCGGCGGCGTGGGGACCGGCAGGCCGAGCCGGGCGCGCAGGTCGAGGATCGTGTCTGGGGCGTGGCCCTCGAAGAAGTTGCGCGCGTATACGAGGATCGGCGGCGCGTCCGGGCCGCGTCCGCTCCGGGCCTGGTTGATCCGCGCCGCCCACGCCGCCAGATCGTCCGCGCGGGAAACAACGCGCTCGTCGAACTGCTTCACCGAACCCTCGTCGCCGAGCAGCCGCACGTAGCGCGGCGCGCCGCCGATGTCCAGGCGCTCGGTGGTGGCGACGGCGACACCGCTCGCCTCCAACGCCGCCGCGACGCCCGATCCAGCCCAGCTCGCGTGGCGGAACTCCACGACCCAGGGCAGGCCCGGCTCGTCCCGCGGGTCGGTCACGCCCGCGACGAACGTGTCCAGCGGGCCGCGCTCGGCGTCGGAAAGGTCCGGCGGCAGTTGGACGAGCAGGGCACCCAGGCGCGGGCCGAGC
>JAUJNC010000453.1 GCA_030446525.1 Armatimonadaceae bacterium | reverse complement strand
CAGCCACTGGGCGGCATAGGTGATGCCGGGCTGCTGGTGGTCATGGGACGGTCCCTGCCCGCTGCACCCCCAGTCGGCGAACTCCCCCCAGATGAGGTACCCCAGCCGGTCGGCGTGGTACAGGAACCGCTCCTCGAAGACCTTCTGGTGCAGGCGCGCGCCGTTGAACCCGGCGGCAAGCGAAAGCTCGATGTCTTTTACCAGGGCGTCGTCCGTCGGGGCGGTCATCACGCCGTCCGGGTAATAGCCCTGATCCAGCACCAGCCGCTGAAAGACGCTCTCGCCGTTGATCCTCACCTTTATGCCGTCCAGGGCGACACTGCGAAGGCCTGCGTAACTCTGCGCCCGGTCCACGACCCGGCCCGCGCCATTGAGCAGTTCGATCTCCAGGCCGTAGAGGTGCGGATCGCGAGGCGACCACAGACGCAGGCGGTCATCGGGAATCTTCAGGTCCAGGCGGGGCGACAGGTCGAGGTCGGCGCGGCAGTCGGCTTCGACGACAACACCGCTGGCGTCCCGTACCCTGGCCCGCAGGCGGTACCCTTTGCGGTTCCCGGAAAGCGGCTGCTCCAGCCGGATGCAGGAGTTTGCTACATCCGGCGTGAGGCGGGGGCGGCGCAGATGAATATCCGGCGCTGGCTCCATCCAGACACTCTGCCAGATGCCGGTGGTCCGGGTGTAGAAGCAGGAGTAGGGCGCGTACTGGGTGGATTGCTTGCCGCGCGGCTGGGAAGTGCGGTTCTCGTCCCGGGCACGCAGGATAATCGTGATCGTCTCCCCCGCCTCCGCCAGTCCGCGCAGGTCGCACGTGACCGGCGTAAAGCCGCCCCGGTGACGCCCGACCTCCTTCGCCTTCCCGCCGGTCGCGTTCGAGACTACCCAGATCGTCGCGTCATAGTCCACTGCCTGAAAGTGGAGCAGGACGCTCCTGCCGCGCCATGCCTCCGGGATCGCCACCGCGCGCCGGTACCAGACCGCGTGCAGGAAGTCCGTATCGCCGACGCCGGAAAGCTCCGATTCCGGGCAGAAGGGAACGAGGATGCTTCCCCTTAGCTCGCGCTCCAGCAGGCCGCGCTCCTTGCCGCTGTCACCGGCATCGATCTCGAACTGCCACTCACCATTCAGGCACAGCCACTCAGGGCGTCCGCTGCTTTCGTCCAGGCGGACGAACTGCGGGCGCGGGTATTCCGGTCGGGGTATCTGCACAGATATATCTTCTCCCAGGATTTGTTTTCTATTGGATGATTCCAGCGGCGGTTTGGATTCAGGTGCCGTAAGAGGATAGGGATTGGCAGTTTGGACTCGGGAACCGTTGGCTTATCGCAGGGACACGTGCCTGCTGGATTCGAAGGATTCAATAGCGGCATAGGCCAGAGCCAGCGCGCGCCGCCCGGCCTCGGCGGGCACCGGCGGCGGCGCGCCCTGCCGGAACGCGCTCAGCATCGCCTCCATGTACGAATCGAAGGTGCGCTGGAACTCGCGGTCGCGGTCGTTGAAGTACCCGGCCTGCCAGACCTCGGCGGTCTCGCTCCCCGCTGCCTGAAAGGAGTACCGGCGCACCGTGTCTTCGACCACGATGCGGCCCCGCGTGCCGCTCACTTCCAGCAGGTGCGTGCCCGCGTAGGCATACGACGAGTCGTAGGTCCCCACCAGACTGCCGACCGCGCCGCTTTCGAAGCGAAGCGCCAGCGCCAGGGTACGAAAGCCCCCGCCGGTCTTGTCAGTCATCTCGGCGGATACGGACGCGATAGGGCCGCAGAGGAACTCCAGCATGTCGAAGCCGTGACACTGCGTTTCTATCAGGTTCGCATGGGGGTGATCGCTGCGGCCCTCCCCGCCGAAGCGCCAGGTCGCGAACACGGCATCGCCGACGCGGCCATTCGCTATCGCTTCACGTGCCATCTGAACGGGCCGCGCGTAGCGATGATTGAAGTTGATAGCAAAAAAGAGGTCCCGCTTCTGCGCTTCCTGGAGAAGCCGGTCCGCCTCCTCCAGCTCGAACACCAGCGGCTTTTCCACCAGCAGCGGGAAACCGGCCTGGATGACCTGTAGCGTAACATCGAAATGCCCTTGGTTCGGCAGGCAGATGCTGACGAGGTCGGGACGCTCGCGCTCCAGCATCTCGGCAATATCGAAATAGGGGCGCGCTCCGAACTGCTCCGCCCGGCGCCTTGTCTTCTCCGGGGTCCGCCCCACGACAGCGCACAGATGAACGTCGGGACGCTGAGAAAAGACGCGGGCATGCTGCAATCCCCAGCCCCCTGCGCCGACGAGAGCGACTTTTATGGTTCCGCTACTGCGCCCCGCTGTACTCATTGCTCA
>JAUJNC010000041.1 GCA_030446525.1 Armatimonadaceae bacterium | reverse complement strand
GGAGCTGCATGCCGTGGTGGACCTCGGTCGGGAACCCCGCGCCGTAGTCGGGCAGCTCGGAGGCGGCGCAGCGCACGGTCGCCCCGAAGCCGTTGCCGACGTTCACCGACATGATACGGCGGAGCAGGTCGGGCGGCACGTCGGCGGGGTCCAGCAGCCGGGTGAAGGTCGTGACGACGTGGCAGGCGGCCACCACCGCCCGCGCCCGCACCGATTCGCCGCCAGGGAGCGCGACGCCCGCCGCCGCGCCGTTCTCGATAAGGATGCGCTCGACCGGGGCGTCGGTGCGCACGGCGCCCCCCGCCTTTTCGAGCGCCCCCGCCAGCGCCCGGGTCAGCATCCCCGAGCCGCCGCGCGGGTGCGCCGCGCCCGTCTCGTGGACCATGGCGTGCCAGCCCGCGAACGGCGCGCCGCCGAGCTCGGTCGGGGGCGGGCCGCTCTGCGCCGCCAGCCATCCGAGCGCCGCCCGCACGGGGGGCGACTCGAACGTTTCGGCCAGCAGCCGCCCGTAGCCGGTCAGGATCAGGCGCAGCCCGTCCATGCTGTCCGGGGCGGGGCTTTTGGCCAGGATCAGGTTGCGTCCCAGCGAGGCCATCGTCGGCGGCTGCAGGAACGCGCGGAAGGTCCCCCGGGCGACCGGCGTCCACCGGCGGATGAACTCGCGGTAGGCGGCCGCGTCCCGCGAGGACACCTGCGCGATGCTCTCGCAGGTGCGCTCGACGTCCCGGTAGAAGCAGATCGCCCGCCCGTCCCCGAGCGGCATCGCCGCCCACGGGTCCATCGGGCAGTACTGGAGGCCGTGCGCAGGGAGGTCCAGCTCCTGGACGATCGGGGTCTGGTGCACCATGATGTGCACCGACGAGCCGACGTCCACCTTGTAGCCGGGGAAGACCTCCTCGGTGCAGACCGCCCCGCCGACCACGTGCCGCCGCTCAAAGACCGCCACCGAGTGCCCCGCCCGGGCCAGGTAGTTGGCGCACACCAGCCCGTTGTGCCCCGCCCCGATGACGGCCACATCCACGCTCTTATCGAAGCTCACCCCCCTATTGTACCCGGGCGGCGCGCTCCTGCATCTCGGCGCCGCCGCGCCAAAGCCTGGTTTCACTTCGCGCAAAATTGGGTAAAATAAAACTCAACACGCAGATAAAAGGAGTAAGACGTGCATTTCCCCCGCATCACCCGCAAGCAGGCATCCGTCGCCCTGGCGACACTGACCCTCTTCGGCCTGGCCAGCGTTCGGCCCGCCGCCGCCGACACGATCTCAGAGTCCGAGCCCAACAACAGCATCGCTACCGCCAACGGGCTGGTCGGGGTCAACGACCTCCGCGCCACCGGCACGATCAATCCGGGCACCGATTTCGATTACTTCAGCTTCAACGTCACCGCCCCGGGGGCCGTCCTGCTCCAGCTCCTGGGCGCGGACACGCGCGACGGCACCCTCGAGGACCCGTTTCTGAGCCTGTTCAACGCGTCGGGCACGCTGGTAGGGGCCGACGACGATACCGGCATCGGCCTGAACTCGCTGCTCCTGACCAACCTGGGCACGGGGACGTACTTCGCGCGCGCGGAAGCCTTCCCCGGATCGGGGACGGGCAGCTATCTGTTCATCGCCTCGGTCGCGCCTTCGGGCCAGACCCCGGCCAGGATCGAAGGTACGGCGATCCCCGAGCCGGGCACGTACGCCCTTCTGGCGTCGGGCCTGCTCCCGCTGGTGGGCGCCGTCGCCCGCCGGCGCAAGGTGTAATCCGCCGCACACAATCCTCCTGAAAAAAAGGGCGCGCCGCGGCGCGCCCTTTTTTTGTCGCCGACACGCGCGGGTGTCAGTCGTGGGTGCTGACCGTGACCTGCCCGCCTCCCGAGGCGTCCATGCGGGCGGCTTTTTCGGCGGCGGCGGCGCTCTCGTAGTGGAGCTGGACGTCCGCGCGTACCGTCGTGCCGTGCGGGTCGGTGTGGCGGAACTCCAGCCGGTCGGCCAGCGCCTGCACCAGCCCCATCCCGAAGCCGCCGATCCGCTGTCCGCCCTGCAGCGAGTCCGGGCGCTCCGTACCGGCCTCGGGCACCTCCTGGAACGTGAGCCCGGTCCCCCGATCCTCCACGGTCAGCTCGGCGCGGTCCGCATGGTACTCCAAAATGACCCGATAGCGCCCCTCACTGGACCGGGCGTGCCGGATCACGTTCGTGCACAGCTCGCCGACCAGAAGCTCCAGATCGTCGATGTCCGCCTCGACCACCTTCAGGTGCTCGAGCAGGGTGCGGCCGAGGAGCCGGGTGATCTGGACGTACGAGCCGTCTTCGGGAAGGTCGAGCGAAAGCTTCAGGATCATGGTCGCCCCGCGCTGCTGGAAGAGGATGGCTTTTATTTCGCTAGATGCGCAACAATACCTTCCGTTCCGTGGCAACGCCCTTCCTTGACATGCCGCCTGCCCCACCGTAAAATGAGCCTATGCGGATGCGCCTCCCTTTGTCGCTCGTCTTCCTCGTAACCCTTCTGCTCGTTCCCCGCCTCGCGAACGCCGCACCGGGCGAGGACGCGGGGGTTGTCGCGGTGCGGGTGGGCGGGGCGAACCCGGCCTGGGGGATCCCGGATCGCAACGCCACGTCGCCGTGGGAGCGCGCGCGCCGGGCGGTCTTCGACGCGTTCAGCAAGAAGCATCCGCATATCAAGCTGGTCCGCGCTTCCGGGCTGCGCATCCAGGGCCCCGCCGCCGAGTCGGGGATCCTGCTCGCGTATGCGGGCGGCACGGCTCCCGACGTGGTCTATGTCAACTTCCGGCAGCTCCAGAACTACGTCGGCCAGGGCTTCCTGCGCCCGCTCGACGACCTGATCGCCAAAAACCCGGAGGTCCTGACCCGCGTTCAGCCGCGCGTCAAAGAGGTGCTGAACGTGGGCGGGCACATCTACTCCGTCCCCTGGGCGCAGTACGTCCAGGCGCTTTATTACCGCAAGGACCTGTTCCGCGCCGCCGGCCTCGACCCGAACAAGCCGCCCGCGGACTGGGAGGAGTTCTACCGGGCCGCCCGGGCCCTGACGGATCAGGAAAAGGGCCAGTGGGGCTTCGCCTTTTCGCAGGGCAGCGAGTCGTACTACTGGATCAACTTCCTGTGGCAGGCCGGGGGCGAGGTGGCCCTCAGGAACCCGAGCGGCGTGTACCTGGCGGCGTTCAACACGCCCGCCGGGGTGAAGGCGCTCGCGTTCTACCGGCGGCTGGTGGGCGGCGAGTGGACCGACAAGAACGGCAAGACGTGGACGGGTGTCGCGACCCGCACGACGACGCTCAAGCAGGACATCTCGGCGGGCAAGATCGGCATGTGGTTCGCCTACCAGTCGGACGACATCGCCAACATGAACCAGTACGACATCAACCCGTCGCTGCTGGGCATCACGGCCATGCCCCGGGGGCCGTCCGGCCAGACCGCGAACGAGATCAATGCCGGCATGTGGGGCATCAACGGGTCGGTGAAGGACCCGGAGAAGGTCGCCGCCTGCTGGGAGTTCATCCGCTTCATGGCCTCCGAGGAGGCGTCCCGCGTGCGCGTGCGCGCCTACGTCGAGAACGGCCTGGGGACGCTGGTGAGCCCCGTCGAGCTGAAGAAGTTCGGCTACACCGAGTACCTGTCGCCCGCGCAGGAGCCGTGGATGCGCGCCAACCAGCAGCTCTTCGCGCATGGCAAGCCCGAGCCGAGCGGCCCGAACATGCAGTTCATCTACACCCTGGTCAACGAGCCGCTCGACCGCGCCCTGCTCTACCCGACCGCCCGGCCGGGGCCTCTGAACCAGTCGGTCGCCAAGATCAACACCAGCTCCTGAACTACACGCCCCCGGCACGATGGCGAGGAAACGCGCACCGCCTGGGCGATCCACAAGCCCTGCTCCTGATCGTGGGGGGCGTCTTCGGGACTCGCCGCCGTGGGCCGTCTCCTCGCGCTCGGGCGTGGGCGGCGGGCGACGACACGCCTGCCGTGCGGACCCACCTCTCGGCGTGGACGTTCATGGCACCCGTGGCGTCGATGGCCCTGTGCCTACTTCCCGCTCGCGCGCGGCATGGTGATGGCGTTCCAGGATTACAAGATCCTGGGGGCGGACAGTGGATCGGCCTGGACAATTTCATCGAGGCGGTGGAGCGGGAGACGTTCTGGCGCGGCATCACGAACAGATCTACTTCCTCGGCTGGCTGCTCGGCCTGGGCTTCCTTCCTGCCCATCCTGCTCGCCCTGCTCTGGTGAAGTCCCCCGGGGCAAGGGTGCTGTTCCGTGTCCGTACTACCTTCCTGCGTCACCACAGCGTCGTCGTCGTGATGCTGTGGAAGCAGTTCTGGGACCCGACGCCCAAGCTGGCCTGTTCAACTCCCTCCTCGCCCCCTCGGCGTCGAGCCGCAGAAGTGGCTCAGGACCCGAACCAGGCCATGTTCGCCACCGTACTTCCCCTGGTCTGGGCGGGCGCCGGGCCACGGCAGCGTCATCTACCTGGCCGCCCTGCAAAGCATCCCCGACGAGATGTACGAGGCGGCGGACCTGGGCAGCGCGGGCGTGCTCACCAAGTGCCAACGCGTCACCCTCCTACCCCACCGCCACCGCTGATCCTGATCAACCTGGTCGGCGCGACCATCGGGGCGTTCAAGATCATGGAGCCGGTCCTGGTCGCCACCGCCGGCGGCCGGACTACGCCACCCACACCATCGGCCTGGAGATCTGGTACAACGCCTTCGTAGCGCACCAGTTCGGCTACGCCACGGCGGCGGCCTGGCTGATGGGGTCGCTCCTGATCCGGGGCTGACGATCTATCAGGCTCCGGGTCCTGCAAAACGTGCGGTTCGCGGGGGCGCGGTAAAGCTCCCCCTCTCCCAGAATTGGGAGAGGGGGCCGGGGGGTGAGGGGCGGGAGACGGGGCCGGGGTGGGCGGGAGACGGGGCCGGGTGAGGGCCTGTTTACCGCTCGCCCTCGCGGCTGCTCGACCTCTTTGCGGCGCCCTTGAGCTTCTCAGATGCCCTGGATCTCCTCTGCGGCAGCAGGGCGCGTCCGGTCTGGTAGTATGTCAGGGCCGCCTTGCCCAGGGCGAAGGTGCCCGAGCAGGCGATGCCCGCCGCCGGAGCGCCGCCCCGATACCCGCCGGGACTCAGGGCCACCACGCCGGGCCAGGGTGCGCCAGCCCAGGGCGGTGCCGACCGTCCCGTAGCTCCTTGACCTGCTTGGTGTAGCCCGGCCTGTGCCCGTGTATCGCCGCCAGACGCATCACCATCATGATCTGGTTCTTGGTGAGGCGATGGTGTCCGCGATCGGCGACGTGGGCAGGAAGACGGCCGTGAAGGGAGCACGCCGGGCAGGGCCGAGATCAGGGCGAAGTATGCTTGACGCGGCAGGTGTCGTTGATCAGCCGGTTCGAGGCGGCCACCCGGAACACAGGGAAGCGGCGCGCCAGGGTCACGGCCAGGTCGGGCCGCTGCGCGATCATGCCCGCCGCCACGTCCTCGGGCGAGCCGACGATGGGCACGGAGTTCGGGCCGCGCGCGCCCACTGTCCCCGCGGGGCCGGAAGCGTAGAGCACGAAGGCGAAATCGTCCATCTCCGCCGCGTCGGCGCGGCGCGCTCCGCCAGATATTGCCGGGCCTCCTCGCGCTCGATTTCCGGTCGCCTTGTCGGTCAGCAGCGCTTCCCGCAGGCGGGACACGTTCTCGCTGTCTCCCACCAGGGCGCTGCCAGGTCGCGAACGGTCGCCGCCTCCTTCTCGATGGCCTTGGGCGAGATCTCTTTCAGCGTCTTCCAAAAGTTCCAGGACGAGCCGACTCCTGCCAAATGTCACGTTTACCTCCGCTCGTTACAGTGCCGTCCCGGTTATACCCCAAAGCGCGCCGTCTTAGCCAGGGCCAGCGGGCCGCCCTTCACCCGGGGGCTGCCGGAAGCGCGGCGGAAGACGCCCGGCCGGCGACGCGGCATCCTTTTTCGATCAGCGAGGCGGGCGGCCGGCGATGGCCGCGTCGGTGGCCTGCCGAGCGATGCGGGTCGCGATGCGTCCCTCCTGGCCCGAGGGAAGGAGATCGCGGCGGCCGGTCTCAACGCTTCCGCGAAGGCGGCGTACAGGGCATGGAAGTTCTTTCCCTCCGGCTTCGGCAGACGCAGGGTTCCCTGTGATGACGCACCGAAAAGGCCGGACTCCATTTCATAGCGGATGACGCCCCCAGGTGCCGATCAGGTGGTGGTGGTAAAGAAAGATCGGTTCCGCCGCCGTGTGATGCAGCCGGTGCAGGGCTCTCTTCTATCATCGTGTGGGCGCCGTCGGCATGGTCTAGATGCAGGTAGAGGTGGTCGGGGGCCTCATAATCCTCCACCCAGGCCGCGGCGACCCGGTGCCGGACCACCTCGGAGCCGAGCCACCAGCGGGCCAGGTCGATCATGTGGCCGCCGCAATCCACCATCGGGCCGCCTTCGAGCAGACGGCCCACGCGCCGCGGGTTCTCCACCAGCTCCCGCCGCGTTGCGGACGTAGCGCCCGTGCAGATCCCAGACGTAGATCAGCCGGAGCGAGCGCACCTGGCCGATGGCGCCCTGCGCCAGCAGTTCCTTGATCTTGATGGCGCTGGCGTTGAAGCGGCAGATGAAGGCGGTAAAGAGCATCCGCCCCGCCGCCTCCATCGCCCCGATCATTTCCGCCGCCTCGGCGTCGCCCGTCGCCAAAGGCTTCTCGCACAGGACGTGCAGCCCGTGGCGGGCGGCGGCCAGGACGTTCTCGCAGTGGCAAGGCGCGGGGAGGTCACGACGACCGCATCCAGGCCCGACGCGAAGAACGCCTCCTCGTCCCCGAACGCCTGCGGCACGCCGAACTTGCGGGCGGCCTTCTCGCGCCGTACGGGGTCCGGCTCGTAAATGGAAACCAGTTCCAGGCCGGGCGTGGCGGTGAGAGCAGGCAGATGTGGCCGTAGTCGGCCACCGTGCCGCAGCCCATCAGTCCGATGCGTTTCAAAAGTGCTCGCTCCTCATCAAAGCCCTGCTACGGGCGGGCCCTATTTCTACGGCACGAAGGTCTGGGTCGGCTTCTGGCGCTTGAACAGGTAAAAGTCATTGGCGCGTGCCTGCTTCCACCCCAGATTTTTGACGTGGCCGTCGGCGAAGATAAAGGTGCCCTTGTCGAAGTGGCCCTGCAGGGGATGTTGGCCGCGTTATTGAAAGTGGCGTCGCAGCCGCCCGTGTTCGCGCCGTCGGTCCCCGCCTGGCGCCCCGGTATTTTCCAGGTGTCACAGCCGGTGAAGAAGCCCCCGTCATAGGCGCCCATCTGGCCAACCCCCAGGATCGAAGAGGCCTCGGTGATCGCGATGGTATCTGCAGACTGGTCCACAGACGCCAGCGAATGACCTAATGGCACCGGGTTCCGGCGGGAAAGGCCGGTATTCGGATCCGGTGCGGAGCTACCCCCTTGCTGCGTATTGATCTCGAGCACATAGGCGTAGGTGCGCCGGTGGCGCTTCCCGCCGTTCTTGGCGGGGTCGTACTTGCCGTCGTAGAAGCGCTCCGACCCGAGATTGAACGTCGGGTTGCCGTCGCTCGGACAGGCCCATACCTGATCGTTCTTGATGTAGGGGGCGAGCTGCGAGTCGATAGGCATATTGGTGCTGCCCCCGCCGTTGACAGGCGGGACGGGACGCACCTGGGCAGCGGGGTAGGCCTCGTCGTAGTCCTGGACGTACATCATCAGGCCGGTGCCGATCTGCTTCAGGTTGGACAGACACTGAGCGGCACGGGCGCGTTCGCGCGCCTGGGCAAACACAGGAAACAAGATCGCAGCGAGGATCGCTATGATGGCGATGACGACGAGAAGCTCGATCAGCGTGAAGGCAGATCCGGCAAGAGTAAGGCTGCGGTTGCGTCGACGCATGGGTTCTTCCTCGTTTGTGGCCACACGATCCGCCGGAGTCGGCTGGGGCCATGGTTTTGATCAGGTTCACCCTGGCGAGCCGTATTCCTCCTTCGGGCCGCGTTTCCATCAAGAAGGGATCTACCGGCCAAACGCAAAACATAGAGCGCGAAACCATGGCAAGAACCCCGTGCAGTTTTGGCGAAGGAGCGCGGCGTGAGGCGTGAAGAGGCGACACCGCCGGTCGCGTGGAATGTACGCGATCATATCCCGCTCGCCGCGGTCACGGTGCAGAGCCACCGCGGGGCGGGCGTCCTGTTGCCGGAGAACTCGCCGGAGGCGTTCGCGCTCGCCTGGAGCCTGGGCACCGTTCCCGAAGCGGACCTGCGGACGACGCGCGACGGGGTCATCGTGGCGTTCCACGACAATGCCCTGGGCCGCCTGTTCCCGGACGCCCCGGAGGAGCGCCGGCGGCAGGGGATCGAGGACCTGGATTGGGACGCCGTTCGCCGGTTCGGCGACGCGGGCGGCCCGCGCGTGCCGTCCCTGGCGCAGATCCTGGACACGCTGGCCGCCCACCCCGACCGCCGCATGTACGCGGACATCAAGAACGTGGATCTGGAGCGGCTCGCCCGCCAGACAGCGGCGGCGGGCGTGACCGGGCAGCTGATCCTCGCCAGCACCGATCCTTCCCTTTTGCGGCGCTGGAAGGCGCTCGCGCCGGCGGGGCAAACACTCCTCTGGATGGGCGGCGCCGAGGGCGAGCTTGCCCGGCGCCTGGGCGAGCTGGAGGCGCAGGGCTTTGAGGCGATCACGCAGCTGCAGATCCACGTGCGACGGAACCCCGAGGACCCCGGCGCCGGGGGCGAGCCGTTCCTGCCGTCGTCGCCGTTCCTGGCCGAGGCCGGCCGACGCCTGCGCGCGCGCCACATCCTGTTCCAGGTCCTGCCCTACGGCGTGCGGGACGCGCCGACGCTCTGGAGGCTGCTGGACCTGGGGGTGGCCAGCTTCGCCACGGATCACCCGGACGTGGTGCGGGAGGCGTTGCGCCAGTACTACGCACAGCCCGGCGGGGGGAAGGCATGAACGAAGCGCCTTCGGTGGACGAACAGCTCGCCGAGCAGGCGCTGCGCGCCGCCCGCGACACGCGCCTCCTGCGCGTCGGCATCGGGGCGCGGCACGACACCGCCGCCGCCTTCACCGCGCTCTTCGGGTCCCGGCGCGCCGTGGTCGTCGCCGACACCCACACGTTCGCCGCCGCCGGTCGGGACGTGGTGGACAGTCTGCGCGCCGGGGCGGTCGCGGGCGAGGCCCCGATCCTGCTGGGGGACGAGGTCCACGCGGAGTACGGGTTCGTCGAGACGCTGGCGGCCCGCCTGTCGCGTACCGACGCGATCCCGGTGGCGGTCGGGTCCGGGACGATCAACGACCTGACCAAGCTGGCGGCGCACCAGCAGGACCGGCCCTACCTGGTGGTCGCCACGGCGGCCTCGATGGACGGCTACACGGCGTTCGGCGCCTCGATCACCTCCCGGGGCGCGAAACAGACATTCGCCTGCCCGGCCCCGCGCGGGGTTCTGGCGGACCTCGAGGTCATCGCGGCCGCCCCGCAGGGCTTGAACGCCTCCGGGTACGCCGACCTGCTCGCCAAATGCCCCGCCGGGGCCGACTGGATTGTCGCCGATGCCGCCGGCGCCGAACCCATCGTCCCGGCCGTCTGGCGGACGGTCCAGAGCCGCCTGCGCGCCTGGCTGGATGCCCCGGCGGACATCGCCGGCGGCGAGCCGGAGGCCCTGCGGCGTCTGGTGTTCGGCCTGATGCTCAGCGGGTTCGCCCTGCAGGCCGCGCAGTCGAGCCGGCCCGCGTCCGGCGCCGAGCATCAGTTCAGCCATCTCTGGGACATGCAGCGCCACACGCACGGCGGGGCGGCCGCGTCGCACGGGTTCCAGGTCGGCATCGGCACGCTGGCCTCGCTCGCGCTGTACGAGCGCCTCCTGGCGAAGGAGGACCTCCTCGGCGCGCTCGACGACGTGGAGCGCGCCGTGCGGCTCTGGCCGGCATGGGAAGACGTCGAGCGGGAGATCGCCGCGCGCCTGGATGCGGAGGCGCTGCGCGCGGTGGCGCGGCGGGAGATGCAGGCCAAGTACGTGCCGGCCGACGCCCTGCGCGCGCAGCTTCTGCGGGTCCGGGAGGCGTGGCCGCAGGTGCGTCCCCGGCTGGCGCGGCACCTCCACGGGTACGGCTTCGCGGAGGTCCGGGAAAAGTTTCGCGCCGCCGGCTGCCCCGACGAGCCGGAGCAGATCGGCCTGTCGCGCACGCACCTGCGTGCCAGCTACCGCCAGGCGTACTTCATCCGGCGTCGCTTCACCGTCCTGGATCTGGCCGCGCGCACCGCTTTGATGGACGCGGCGCTGGAGCACCTGTTCGGCCCCGACGGGCCGTGGCCCCGGGCGGAGTCTTCCCCGCCCGAATCCTGACCCGGTCGATCTCCATCCACGGGGCGCACTGTACCGTCACCTTCCGCTTGCCTTCTCCCGCCAGCCGGACATCCTCGCCGGGGAGCACGCCTCGCTGTGCCACGCCTGGATCCAGGGCGCTATCGAGTGCGGCCTGCGGGCCGCGTCCGAGATCCACGACGCGGCCATTGTGGCGTCCCGAAAAGGCTGAAAGGTCTTGCCAACGTAACTTTGGCGGGCAGGTTCCGGACCGGCAGGCGTTAATTTGGCAGCACCTCGTCGATTGTCAAAGGCCATCCTGGCTGCTTGGTTCGATCAGAATTCCCGCCTCGTGCAGGCGGTTGACCAGGGCGGCCCGCGAACACACCCCGATTTTCGAGAACATGCGGCGCAGATAGGTGGAGACCGTCCACGCGCTGATGTCCAGGACGGAGGCGATCGTCTTGTTGGGATAGCCCCGCGCCACCATCCGGGCGATCTCCAATTCGCGGGGGCTGAGCGTGATCCGCCCGTTGTGGTCCACGGCCGGCGTGGGAGGCCGCGTCCGCGTGAAGCGGCAGCGCACGCCCCGGAGCTCGGCGTCCAGGAGGATCTCGCACCCGTCGTGATCCAGGGGAAGAATCCCGTGCTCGTTTCGGTGCGCCACAAGACGAAGGAGCAGTTCCTCCAGCAACGCGGCATCGTCGGGGGCTGCGTCGGCTCCCGTTGCCGTTCCAAGCGCGAGGCCCTCTTCGGCGACTAGCGCGGGGCGTAAGATCTCCCCCAGCTGCGGGTGGGTCATGACTCTCTTCTCCTACAGGAAGATCGCTTTCGAGCGGGGCCCGTCACAACACTCGGCGGGGAGGGGCGTCGGCCCCTCCGCACCACAATCGGGACGCCGCGAACGCGATGGTGCAACGAACGAGAAGACAAAATCTTTAGGACGAATCGCGACGCTGTGCACGAACGACACGGCTCGCCCGGGCGGGAGATCTGCCCGTCAGCGACGGAATTCTACCATATATTTTATCGTTATCCCGGTGGTATCCTGCATTCTGATCCGGCGCTTCCCCTCGGCATAGCAAGCGGGCGGCGTTCCCTCCCAGAATCGCCGACGTGGCGGACGGCGGCAGGCCCAGTAGCCGAATCTTGTGGATCTCGACGCCGGGGTGCAGCCACGGTCCGTCCGAGCCGAAGAGGAGCTTCGCCGGGCCGGCTCGCTCCACGGCCGGACGAGATAATCGAAGCGGCGCACGCCCGACGTGTCGGCGTACAGGTTCGGGAAGCGCGCCAGCTGATCCACCACCTGCTGCTGCGCCCGCCAGTCGTCGGCGAAGCTGCCCAGGTGCGGCACTACGAAGCGCACATCAGGAAACTCCCGCGCCAGCATCTCGATGACGTAGGCGCGCCCGAACACGTCCACGAGGAGCGGCAGGCCGAGCGCGCGGACCGCCTCGCAGACCTCGCGGGTCGGGAAGGCGTCGCTGCCATGCACCTTGACGCCGCGAAATCCCCATTCCCGCACCGCCTGGGAAAGCATCGCCGGGATGCGGCCCGAATCGCGCACGGGATGCACGGCGGCGAAGCCAATCAGGCGATCAGGATAACGCGCCACCAGCCCGGCCAGGTGCGCATTCGCCCTCCGATAGTCGCTATGGAACGGCGGGACCACGACCGTCCGCTGGATACCCGTCGCACGGGCGCGCCGCAGATAAGTGTCGAGCGGCGCGGCGGTGTTCCACGGGGCGGTTAGCCGGTCGCCCTCGCCCGCGTGGCAGTGGAAATCGATTACCGTGCTCATTTTAATCTGCCGCCGCCCGCACCGATCTCGTGCAGGAACCGGATGCAGGTCGCGATGCCGTTGTAGAAATTCGGCAGATAGAACCGCTCGTTCGGGGCGTGCATCCCATCGTCGGTCAGGGCGAAGCCCATCAAAACGACCGGCAGGCCCAGCATCTCCTTAAAGGTATTTACGATGGGAATACTACCGCCGGAGCGCAAAAAGATCGGTTCCGCGCCGAATCCCTGCCGATAAGCGACGGCGGCGGCGCGCAGGGCAGGATGTCGGCGGGCGATGAGGGCCGACGGGGAGGAGGCCCCGACGCGCACCACGCTGCGCACCGACGGTGGGGTGATCCGGGCGATGTGGCGCTGGAACAGCCGTTCCACCTCCCGCGGGTCCTGGTCCGGCACGAGCCGGAAGCTCAGCTTGGCCGAGGCGCGCGCGGGGATGATGGACTTGCCGCCCGGTCCCCCATATCCGCCGGACAGCCCATTGATCGTCAGCGCGGGACGGAGCGTGGTGCGCTCGTAGAGCGTATAGCCGGCCTCGCCCCATCCCGGCCCGGCGTGCTGCGCATCCCGCAGGATCTGCGCGTCCGAGGGGCCGGTGCGCGCCATGTATCCCCGCTCCGCCTCATCCCAGCGCCGGACGCGGTCGTAGAAGCCGGGGATGGCGACGCGGCCGCTTCCCGGCTCGTGCAGGCGGGCGATCATCTCGCAGAGCGCCTGGAGCGGGTTGTGGATCGCGCCGCCGAACGCCCCGGAGTGAAGGTCCCGCCGCGGGCCGAACACCTCCAGCTCCGCCGCCAGACTGCCGCGCAGCGCGTAGGTGATCGCCGGGCGATCCGGGGCGGGGATGCGCGTGTCCGAGACGATGGCCGCGTTCGCCGCCCGCAACGCCTTCTTGTTGCGCTCCAGAAACGGCGTCAGGTTCGGGCTGCCGATCTCCTCCTCGCCCTCGTACAGACACAGGACGTTGACGGGCAGGCAGCCGGCGGTCTTCAGATACGCCTCCAGCGCCTTGATCTGTGCCAAGATCTGCCCCTTATCGTCGGAAGCGCCGCGCCCGTACAGATGGTCACCACGCAGGGTCGGCTCGAATGGCGGTGTTTTCCATTCGGCCAGCGGGTCGGCGGGCTGCACGTCGTAGTGGCCGTAGAGGAGGATGGTGGGGCGGCCAGCCCCGGCGCGCCGCCACTCCGCCCAGACGAGGGGATGGCGCGGGGTGGGCACGACCGCCGCGCGCTCCATGCCGATCCGGCGCAGGTGGTCTGCTAGCCAGCGGGCACAGGTCCTAACGTCGGCGGCGTGTTCGGGCTGCGCGCTGACGCTGGGAAAGCGGACGAAGTCCTTCAGTTCCACAACAAAGCGCACGCGGTTGGCGCAGGCGTAGGCGAGCACGGGCGTGGGCCGGTTCGGGGCGGCCTGCCGTGCAGTTCCCTCGCTTTCCCGTAATGTCGTGGTCGTCGCCGCTCGATGGTTCACAATCAACTCGCCGTCCAGGTCTCGGAACCCGCCGTCCAGGTCTCGGGGGTGGTCATGAGGTGCGCGACGATGGCCTGCGACATCGCGCAGTACCCATAGCTCTCGGCGTTCGCGCGCCTGCTTTGGGTTCTGAGCCAAACAACGCGCCTCCCTCTGCCCCTGTTTTTTGCGCTCTCCCAACGTGGGGACTCCGGCAATGTGCGCCGCTTCATGGATGAATGCTTGCACTCGTTCCATGAGCTCCGACGGAGCCTGGAGCCAATATTTGCCGAGGACGATTCGGAAGACGCCGGGACTCGAACGGGCGTATGCGTTTAGGTCCGGGTCACAGCGTATCGTAAACTCCTCTCGGTGAAAACACTCTCGACTCGATCCATTCTTTAGTCGAACGATCCGAAAGGTCTCCGGGGAGAACGCGCCGAACCAGAGTCTTTCTTGTCCCTGGTTCCACTCGCCTCGTCTAACTATTTCGGCAGGGCTGCCAGGCCCTCCAATCGCCGCCAGGCGTCGAAGACGTTGCGGGCCGCGGCGCCCCAATAACGGAGCAGAAAAGGTTCCGCGCAGCCGCGGATCCGAGGTTCCGCCGCACCACCGAGCTAACCGAGCTAAAGGGGCATCGCCGCCGCCATCTCCGCCTCACGCTGCCGCCGTCTCTTTCGTGGAGCGGGCCGCCGCTGCGTAGATCCTCCTCCCCCTCCTGAGCGGGCAGGGCGCGGGGCGGGGGCGGACAGCCCCGGGAGCGACTGGACGACGCGGCGATACTGCTGCTGATACCGTCGGGGGATGGGCAGAGTCATGTCGATTTGCGGCCGGAAGTCCCTGGACGGCGTGCCGTCGCCGGGACGAAAGATCTGAACTCGTCGCACGCGGCCCGTGCCGCGGTCCACATCGACAAAGACGTTGGTGGAACGCGGGTCGTTCTGCTGGAGGGTGGCCCGCTTGCGCGCCTGCGCGCGATGGCTCCTCCCGCCGACCGTGTCCACCTCGACGTTGACGCGCCGCCGCGTCGCCCGGTCCGTGTAGGCGACATCCGGTCGCAGACGGCCCAGGCGCGGGCCGCGGGGCGAGGCCCTCTGGGGCTGGTCCACGGCGACCCGCCGCTCGTTCCCGCCCATGAGCAGGGTGGCGATCAGGTCGTTGAGGCCGACGACCGCGCGGGAATGGCCGCGGCTTTCCCGCTCCGGAGCCGTGAGACTTTCCCCCGCAAGTCCCGAACCCGACCCACCGTCCAGCGCCCCATCCACGCGCCGCAGCAGCGCCTCCAGCTCCGCCTCACCGTCTCGCAAAGGGTACATCGTTCTCTCCCCAAGTATCGGCCTCAGCACAAACGTCGCGACCGGAAGCCACCGAGCCCGGGCCGCCGGAGGGATGCCCGCGGGCGCCAGGGGCGCGGCCGGGGCCATCGCCGGAAGGCGATCCGTGCGTCGCGTAGGGCAGCAGGCGGCGGAACGGACCGGCGGGCAGCACCCGCCACAGTGTTAAAGCGGAAAACCCTCGGCGGGCGAATTGTCCAGCCGTAGCCCGGTTTGCGGCCCGAATGACCCGTCCTCCGCGATCGGATCGGTCGGGTTGTGTTTGTTCCACAGGCGCTGGAACGCCTGCACGCCGATCTTGCCGATGCCGTTGACAGTCCCGCCCCCCCAGAAGTCGAAGTGGACGAGATCCGTGGTCGAAACGAGCTTCTTCCATCCGTAGCTCTCCAGATACGGCTTCCAGCCATCGGGGTCCGCAACGTCGAGCGCAAGCCCACCTTCATGGTTGCTGGTTCCCGGCGTCGCTACTCGAGTCCTGCCGCAGATCCCCCGGTCTAACTGGAGCCACAGAAGGCGCTGCTGCGCCACGGTGCGATACGCCGAGGTGATCATGATAGGCTGTCCACGCTGCGCCACCGCCTTGTACAGCGCATCCCGGGCCGCCGGTTGCAGGTAGGGAAAAACGGCGGCGTCACTAAGGAGGATGTTGGGACCGCTCGCATAACTGCGGTTCAGGCGAACGGCGCGCTCGCGGTCTATCGGGGGCTGCCCTGGGCCTGCCAGCCTACTCTGCGATGCCGCGTAGATCGCTTGGTTCAACTGTTCCAGAAACTGCTCCAATTCCGCCTCGCCCTGCGGTACAGCGTTCATCCGTTTCTCCTTATGCCCCGTCAGCGCCGTCGCCGCAGCACGGGCCGGAAGCCACCGGTTCGCCGGAGGGCCGGCCGCAAGCGCCAGGGACGTGGCCGGGGCCACCGGCGGGAAGCGATCCGCGCGCCGCGGCGCGGCGGGGGCAGACGCAGCCCCGTCCCGGCGCGGAGCAGCGCCGCCCGCGGCGGCAGGCCGGACCAGACGATCAGGCCCGCCGCATAGAGCAACAGGCGGCGGAACGGACCCGCGGGCAGCACGTACCAGCCTGGTGCCGCCCAGAGCAGCCAGTCGCGGACCCGGAGGGGCAGCGACCGCCACGCCGCCCAGTAGGGTTCCCACGCCGGGTCGTCCCCATCGTCGTCCTCGTCGCCGGGGGCGCTGCTGCTTCGGGCGACTTCGTCCACCTCCCGGAGCAGCTCCTCCAGCTCGGTCTCGCCGCGGCTATAGCTCATACTCGTACTCGCGCGCGGCGGCGGACGGTGCCCCGGCGGGTCGGCGCGGCGGCGGGGGCGGCGGCACGGCGGCGGGTGGAACGCGGCGGATGCGATCCTGAGCGATGCCGCCTGGCGTCGCTGCACGCTCGGCCAGACCCAGCGACTGCGCGCTCGTCAGCCACTCCTCGGCGTACTCGGCGATCTGGAGCAGCAGGGACTCGAACTGCGCCCGCGTGGTTCGCAGGATGTGCGGCTGGGCGAGCCAGCGCAGTATCTCCCGGCCCGCCACGGCCATGCGTTGGCGCGGCGAGGTGACCAGGCGCTCGCGGAAGTGCTGCGTCAGCACGTCTTCCACTACATCCCAGGCCGTTTCCGCCCCGAAGATGCGACGCACGTCCTGCGAACCCAGGATGTCGAACGCTTCCTTGAGGAGCTGCATCACCTCGACGCGCAGCACGTTCAGGTGGCCGTAGGAGGTGAACTTCAGGTTGTTCCTGAGATCCAGCCCGGAGCGGCGCACGATGGCGACGCTGCCGAACGAGGGATCGTAGGCGCGCTCGCGGATCACGTCACTGATGCGCTTGTCGCGCCAGTACAGGGCGACCTGGTTGTTGAAGTGTGTGAACATCCGGTGGAAGTCCGTGTTTGCGCGGCCGCTTGGGGGCGCGGGCCGGGCGCAGTAACCAAAGGCCCGGCAGTAGGCCGACAGCCGATCGTTGCGCGTGAAGCGCAGCACCTCGCGCCGGTCGAACTGGTAAAGCGCGTAGGCGCCCGGGCCGGATGAAAGCCGGATCGCGCCCGCCCGGACCAGCTCCAGCGCTTGCGCATGACGCGGAAGACGCCGATGCGCTCGTGCTGGTAGATGGCCGAGATAGCGATCGCCAGCACGCGCTCGACGTGACCGTCCGTCGTAGGGCACGACGCCGGGCGGCAGGTAGGTCTTTTCCAGGCCTTCGGCGGCGTTCGGGCCGATGCCGATCAGGCTGGCCAAACCCCCATCATGCCCATCAGTCCCGTTCAGGTTCCTCCGCCGCTTCCGCGAGATGGCCGATGCGGTCGGTCAGCGCGGCGTCCAGGCCTGGGTAGACGTAGCGGCTCGGCCCCAACTGCTCGCTCGCCAGTTCCGAGGCGTGCCCCTTGAAGTCCTGGAAATTTACGCTTTCATCATAGGTTGCCATATCCGCCCTCATTTCGCCCCCCGGCTTACAGCGCCGCGATCAGGCGCTCGACGATGCCAATCTGCTCGGCCAGGCTCGCGCAGGCTGCGGCGAACACGCTCGCGAGTAAAGCCGGTGTGCGTGTTTTCGGCCCGCGACGCGCCCTCCGTCAGGCGTTGCAGGTTCTCGATCGTCGGCAACAACTGCGCCCTGTACGCCCCGCCGCCCGCCCTCGTAGATGAGGTTGCGTCCTCCTCCGTCGCCACCCCGCGCACCCATTCCAGCAGGTCGGCGATGGAGACCGGCCCGGCCACGACCACATCGGCGAGGAACGTGATCTGGACCGTCCGCCGCTCCATCGGCCCAAGCGCCACGGCGTTCATCGCCGCCTCCACCTCGGTCACCTGCTCTGCGACCGTGGACAGGGCGTTGCCCAGCAGGACCACCAGCCCAGCGGCGGCTTCTGTCCCCCGACCCTCCGGTCAGGCTGTCGCGGAACTGTTTCGCGCCGCTTCCAGCCCCGTGATGGTGTCGCGGATCACGAAAAAGTCGGTATTCCGCCGCTCCTCGTCTACGGTGTTGTAACTGTCGCTATTCAGGCCGAAGGTTTCCTCGATCTCGCCCAAGCCTGTCCCGGACAACAGATTGAAGAGCGTATCTACGCGCAGAACGATAGGGCCGGTGTCCTTGCCCATCTCCTCGACCAGTGCGGTGATGCCGGTTTGGAAGATCGAGCGCGCGGCCTCCATGTCCTCCTCGTCGGCGTCCGTTTTCAGGGGCTTCAGGTTACGAAGCAGTGGCAAGATGTCTTCCAGGGCGCTCTGGGCGCGCTGGTACAGGCTGGCCTGCGCCCCGCTGATCATGCCGCCCAGTTCGGTCTGGACCGCATAGGGCGCGGCGAGGGGTGATCGTCCGGTTGCCCTCCGCATCTACCTTGACGGTGAAGGCGCGCTCCAGCGACGCCTTGAACGCTTTGGGGTCGTTCGGCGCAGCCGCCGGCCCAGCACGGCCATGAGCGCCCGGTCCACCACCGTGTCGAGCGCGGGCGCGGCGCCGGTCAGCGCGGCGCTGCCCGCCCCGGACGACGGCGTACCCGCCCACGTCCGTGCCGGTGGGCATGTAGGCGGCGATGTCGCCCACGGCCTCGGTGACGTTCGGGAAGGCCCGGCCCCCGCCGGCGGCAAAAGGCCGCTACCGCCCCGGCCCGCACCGCCCCGGCCCCGCCGCCGAACCCCGCGCGTTCCGGACGACAACGGAGTTCACGGCAATCCGCGCCTCGTCGGGCGCGAAGACGCGCTGACCGTCCGGCGCCTCCAGGAAGCGGACCGTGTACTGGCCCGGCGGAACATCGATCCGGTAGCGGCCTTCGTTGTCGGTCACCGCATGGCTTACCACGTGACCGCCCCCCTGTCCAGCACCGTGACGAGCACGCCCGCCGCGTCGAGTCGTCCTCGTTCGTGACGTGCCCCTCGATGGCGTGCGGCCAGGCTGGTAGCCGACCGGAGCCACGGGTACGGACTGGCCCGCCTCGACGTGAACAGTCCGCGCCGCCTTCGCCCGTTCGGACAGGGACAGGCCATCCGGGTGCTCGTCCGGTCCGCTGGTCGCTCGGGAAGCTGAGGACGTAGTCGCCGGGTGCAAGATCCGAGAAGATGTACGTGCCGCCCGGCAGCGTGTCGAAGGTCTCGTGGAAGCCATCGCGGCCATCGAGGGCGACGCGGATGCCCGCGATGCCGCCCTCCTCGAACAGATCTCCCCCCGCGTCACTGTCGAAGAAGACCATGCCCCGGATCTCGCCGCCGAGCGAGCGGTAGGCGACGTCCTCGATCCATTCGTTTCCCCGTTGATGTGGATCGCCCCACCGCCGAGCGAGGCGCGGCGCAGCGTTCCTCGCCAAGGTGGCGCTCCCGGACATCCACGCGCGGCTGGGTGTCGATCGCGTAGCGCGCCGGGGCAGATCGAGGAACCGGTAGATGCCCTGCCCGTCCGTGGTGGTCACCCGTGTCTCGCCGGTATCGAGGTTGCGCAGAACGACCTGCTCGTTCGCGATGCCCCCGGATTGCCGGAGGGCGTGCCCGTCCGGTTTCGGTCCACGAAGAGCGTGCCGGTGATCGCGCCCCCCGCAATCGTGTAGCGCACCACGCCGATGTCTGTCACCCGCTCGGAAAACACCTCGAACTGGAGCACGTCCGGGAACTGCGGGGCGAGCCGAAGGCGGGGCCGACCGTCGGCGGCGATCACCTCGTCCATCTCCATCATGTACTTTCCAGGCGGCAACGCCTGCTCGATTCGGCCCTGGTCATTCGTCTGGATGCAGCGCGCCTCGCTGCAGGGGTCGTAGGGCAGCGAGTGCAGAAGAACGGACGATTGGGCAACGGGCTGATCTCCCTGTGGCCCGGCGCAACGCAACACGGCGACGAAACTCCCGTCCCCGCACGGTTCCGGCTGGGGCGCCACCTCCTGGCACGGCTGGGCGATCTGGACTGTCCCCAGGTCGGGCTTATCGTGGGGTGGCTCCGGTTCACAGGGTTCCGTCTGTCCCCGCCCGTAGACGAACGCGGCGCGCGGGTAGCTCCGGAGGCGGCGCCCCCTGCGCCCACCGTGGCCGGCGCCCTTGGCAGCCGGCGGCGCGGCGGGCGTCGTACCCGGCGGCGACGGCGTGGCTGTATTCCGGCTGCGCGAGCAGAGAGTGAGCGCCCCTTGATCTCCTGGAAATCGGCGTGAAGGCCGGCGCGCGCGTCCCGGATCTCCTCGCGGCAGGCCGCCACCTCTTCGAGGGCCTTCTGCGCGCTGTGCTGCGCCTGCTCCACGCCGGCGCGGATCGCCTCGATCTCCTCCCGCGTCACCGAGGTATGTAAGTCTTCTTCCTCTTCCGCTTTCATAGGCATTCGCTCGGCGAGAAAACTGCCGGCTTCGATGGCGTCCACGTCCTCCGTGGATCGACCGCCGATACCCCCTGCGGCCGTCGGTGTGTCCCCCGGCGCGCGCTCGGCCACCGCCGGGACCTTCGCAGTCGGATCCGGCGCACCGGCGCGCGTCTGCTCCGCCCCGGGTTCCGCGTCCGGCCGCCGCTCTTCGTCGATTTTTCTTCGTGTCATGGTTCGCCCCTTTTGGTGCGTGCTGTTGGCAGTTCGTAACAGGGTTCGCCCCTGCGCTTACGTTCCGGCGCTCTCCCCGTCGGCGGGTCGGCGGCCTTCACCGGCGGCATCGGAGAAGCCGCGCCGGCGCGCCGCCGTAGCCGCGGTGGCGGTGACGTGCGCCAGGACGATGGGGCGCGCCGGCGGTGCGGTCGCCTCCCGCCAGCACGGCGACAGTGATCGAAGCGCGCCGGCAAGCGCGGGCGCGCCGTGCTCCAGCGCGTCGCGGACCCCGCGCACCCACGGTTCCCAGGGCTGCCTGCGCTCCCGGGCCAAAGTCTCCAGAGCCCTCAGGGACGGGAAGCTCGTAAGTTCGGTATGGAAGAGTTCCTGCGCCTCGTACAGCGTGTCCTGGCAGCGCAGCGACGCCTGCCGCGCGGCCTCCCGGGCGTCTTCGGAGGGATGCCCCTGGCTGCCGCGAGCGCCTCCCAGCCCAGGACGGCGGCCTCGCGCGCCTGCCGCCCCAGATCTCTGAGATCGCCCGCGTCGTTCTCGTACCGGTCCGCGAGGGCGTGACCGCCGCCCTGAGGCGGCTGCCCCTGCTCGACCGCCCAGACGACGTCGTCCAGCGCCTGCTCCAACACCGCGACCTTCTCGACGAGCGCGGCCATCGCCTCGTGCAGGGCCATGTCCGCTACCTCCTTGCCAACTCTTTATAAAAATTTTCTGTGATAACGCCGGGACGGGCGAGACGCCGGTCGAGGGCGTGCCGGGCCGCGCCGATGAGAAGGCGCTCCGGGATCACGCCCGGATCGGTCCCGCTGGCGAGCCGGGCGGCGGCCTCCTCGACCATCTGCTGCTCCTTGGGCGCGAACCGGACAACCTGCGCCAGGCTCTTGTTGCCGAGCGACGGGTAGGGTTGGTAACAGATCGCGTCCACGACGAGCCGCTTCGCCTCGGGGAACGTATCCAGCAGGCGGGGCGGCAGGCTGCCCCGGCGCGGGTCCGGGTACAAGCGCGTCCACAGCTGCCGGTATTGCCCGGCCTGCTCCGGGAAGCCTATCCGCGCCAGCAGCTCAAAGCTGATGAAGGCGCGCAGGTAGGGCGTCGGGTGCGGCCCGCGCGGGCTGTAGGTGACGACGGTTTCCCGCCCGCGCCCGATCACGTCTAAGAGCGACCCGACGATCGCCGGGCCGCCTAGCAGCAGGCCGATCAGGTCGGCGAACGTTTCCCGGTTCCAACGGACCCAGATGGCAGCCACGTCCCGCCCCAGCCCGGCATTCAAGAGCGCCTGCCCGATGGCCTGTGGGACGGCACGGGCCAGCCCCAGGTCGTTGTGGAGGTTGTGGCCGACCTCGTGCAGGACCGCGCCGAGCGTCCATGGGTTCACGAGTCGGTGGTAGGGCAACTGGATCAGCGGAAACGGGTTGAGCTGCCGCCCCAGCCGCCGCAGCGGGATGCCCCGCCGGAAGGTGGCCGGGGAGAAGCCGGTCCGCATGTAAGAAAAGGGCGGCGGGGCCGGGATCGAACGGGCTGCGCCCAGCCCCATGTAGGCGGCCTGGTAACAGTCGAGTGCGATCCGGTCGCAGGACAGCAGCCACGGTCCGAACGGGGACTGACGCTGGCCGAACAGCTCGAAGTAGAAGTCCCAGATCTGCTCAACGCGCCGCACGTGCTCATGCGCCTGCTCCTTGAGACGCATGAGGCGCCCGAGCAGAGCACGGCGCTCCGGTTCCGCCTGGGCCGCAGCGACGGCATTCGTCACGAGGCCGGTTTTTCGGAGCAGGTCGGCGCGCAGCAGACTTAGCAGCTCGTTGGCGGCGCGAAGGTGCGCCTCGGTGGGCGCGACAGCGCCGGTCCCGAACTCGTCGCGCCGGAACGGGCGCAGCGCGGCGGCGTGGCGTGTGACGTTGACGGACTGCGCGCGCAGCCAGGGCTGGAGCGCCGAGGGTGCAGGCCGGGACGCCGCCGCGGGCCGTGGCCCACCGGCGGCGGCCCTTTCCGTCCCGCCGATCAAGGCCGGCTTGCCCGGGCGCGCACCCCGCCGCCGCGTCTCGCCGGGGGCGCTCAGGATGTGCGACAGGTCCGGGGGCGCTGTCCTCATGCCCCTTAAATTGTGCGCGGTTCCGTTCGTGCCCATGTTTTGCCCCAATCCGGTTCCCGGTCACCGTGTCATCGCGTCATTGCAGGCGGCGCGCACGGCGCTGCGTGCCCTGCGGCACTACCCGGGCCTCGGTCACCGGCCACCGGGGCCGGCGCCGACACCCATCCCTGCTCCAGAAGCGGGCATTCTGCCCGGAGCGGCGGTGGCGGAGACGCGCCGCGCGACAGCGCGCGCGGCGGCGGCGGCGCGCCCCCCGCTCTGCGCGGCCTGGTGGTAGCGCCGGTCCAGGGCGCGCGAGCGCTGCCAGGCGCGGGCGCACTGCTGCGGGCTTCCGATCACCTGTGCGGTCTGCCGCGCCAACGTCTGTACCGCCTGACGCGGACCGACAGGCTGCCCCTGCCCCGTCTGCTGTGCCAGGCTGGCGGCGGTGCGGCGCACCACCGTCGGCAGCATCCGCACGAGCGGGCGCGTGGCCGGATTCTTGCGCAGCGTGCGGGCCACGTTCGTGACGCCGCTAACCAACTGCGGCGCGGCGCGCAGGAGCGTCGGGGCGACGCGCGGCAGGAGGCGGGCGGCCATCGGAACGAGCGCGCCGATGAACGCCTCGGCTTCCGCCTCCGATTCGGCCTGAGCGGCGGCGTGGCCCAGATGCTCCATCAGGGCGTCGGGGTAGACCCGCCGGACCGGGTTGGCCGGGCCAGGGTTGCGCATGTCCGGGTACGCGGCGCTAAGCGGGTTGACCTCCCATTCGCTCTCGAACTCCCATTCCGCTTCCTGCTGCGGGAGCATGTCGGTCAGGACGCTGCCGAGCGCTGCGCCCAGCGCGCCGCCCGCCGTCGCCCCGCGCGAACCGGGCGCGCCACCTATAGCCCCGCCGATGCCGCCCAGGCCACCCACCGCCGTGCGCGCGGCGGACAGCCCCGCGCGGCGCGGTGTGGGCGAGGACGCGGCCCGCGCTGCGGCCCGCGCTGCAGTCTGCCCCACGCGGCGCGGTGTGGGCGAGGACGCGGCCGCCGGGCCAGCGCGCGGCGATGCTGCGGAAGAACTCTTCGCTCTCCCCTCGTCCTCCCATTCGAACTCGTCTTCCCACTCGAACTCGCCTTCGAACTCGTCTTCCGTCTCGTATTCTGACATCATCCTCGTCATGGCTGCTGCTCTCTGCCGATGCCCGGCGTCCCAAAAATGCGGGTTGCCCTGGCGCCGGCGGGTGGGGGCCGGAGATGCCGACCCCCTCGCCTGAGCGCCATTCTCTTCCAGCGGCATCCGCCGCCTGCTGTCGTTACTGCGCTTTACCGGGCGGCCGCGGGACGGGGACGGCGGCCGGTGCCCGCGGCGGCGGTGCCGCCGCGGACGGCGGCGCGGGTACCTTGAACGTTCCGCTGGATGGCTGAGGCGCAGGTGCGCGGGCTGCTGAGCACGCGCCGGGTCTGGTTCGCCATCTCGCGGGCGGCGGCGCCGCGGGTGACGGGCCGGCCTGTCTGGGCGCGCCGCGCCAGTTGTTGGGTCGTGCGTCGGACGATGGCGGGCACGGCGCGGACCGCCGGGCGGGTGGCCGCGTTGCGGCGCAGGACGCGGGTAAGGACCGCCGTGCCGCGCACGAGGTGCGGCAGGACGTTTCGCAGCGCGGCCCGGTCGGCGGGCGAGATGGAGACCACGGTGGAAGCGCCGACCATCGCCTCCGCTTCGGCGTCCGTACGGGCGCGGGCGGCAACGGCGGCCATCGGGCTTCGCCGAGCGCCTGCTGCTGGGTCATCGGCCCGGTCGGGGCAGCCTCAAACTCGTACTCCTCCTCGAACTCGCCTTCGTACTCGAACTCGCCCTCTTCTTCGAACTCGCCCTCACGCAGCAGTGAGCCTGCCGCGCGTCCGGCCATGCTGCCTACGCGCGCTCCGAGCGGGCCGCCGAGGACACCGCCGACGGCGGTGCCGACCATCGGCGCGGCGACGCGGGCGACGTTGCGCAGTATGGGCGCGGCGCGCTGGGCGAACCGGCCAACGCCGCGCGCGATTCGGCGTAAGAACTCCTCTCCCTCATACTCGCCTTCGTACTCGAACTCGCCTTCGAATTCGTCTTCGCCCTCGTACTCCTCCTCGTACTCGCCCTCGCCGAGACCGAGCAGGTTTCTTCCGACGTTGGCGACCGTTCCGAGGAACTCCTCGCCTTCGTACTCGTCCTCGTACTCGTCCTCGCCTTCCAGCTCGAACTCCAATTCGCTCTCCCTCGTCTGCATGACGATGCCTCCTTTCGAGAGAATGGCGTCAGAGATGAATATACGCGGTATGACAAAGGATTGCGAGTCCCTTTTTCGGAGTAGACAATTTGAGGTAACACAAATGTGTGACAGGGAACGCGGACGGCGGGCGTGGACGGGCGGGGCGACAAAGATGCCAGAGCGGGAACGGGGAGTTGCAGATCAGGGCCGGGCAGGCGCTCCGATTTGGTGGCCGGGGCGGCCGCTCAGTTCGATGCTTCCCGTGGATTTCAGGAACGCCGTGCAGCCGATCAACGGTGATCCGGGCCAAGCACGACAGAAAGCGACACAAGCGCTGAAAGGAAGCAGGGGGCAAACCGTGCCGTAACGGGTCGTAAGATGGTCGGTTTCAACGTGTCCTCACGGAAACCGGGTGGGGGCATCACTACGGTTCGGGCAGGCGCTCATAATCTCTGGCCAGGAGGCGTAAACGCGCGGTCCAGGATGGCCAGCGCCGCCTCCAAACGGTGCGTCACCCAGCTGTCGATGCCGCCTTCTCGCGCCGCCGCGAGATCCCGCTTGGCCAGCGCCCGATCTCCCAGCAGGGCGTACGCCAGCCCGCGATCCGCCACCAACATCAGGTCGGGCGTTCCGGGGCGGATGCGCGGGTCCATCTCGGCGATCGCCGCTCGCAAGTCCTCCTGGGCGCGCGGCTTCTCGCCCAGGCCCAGCAGCGCGCGGCCGCGCCGCAGGCGCCAGGCGCTTTGCCAGCGCGCGTCCTGCAGCTCCGGCTCGATCCGCGCCAGCGCCTCCCGGTAGCGACCGGCGTCGATCAGCGTTTCGACGAACTCCACCTCCAGCACGGCGCTGCCGGTCTGCTCGATCCCCCGCTTCAGCCCGCCCAGACAGGCGTCCCACGTTCCGAGCCGGGCTTGAAGCCGGGCGCGCGTGAGATACCAGTCCACCTCCCCGGTGTGGTGCCGGAAGGCGCGCTCACAGTCGGCCAGCGCCGCCGCGTCCCTGCCGCCGTCGGCATAGACCCGCGCCCGGACCATGTACAGCGGGGCGCGCTCGCGCTCGCCGGGGACCAGCGCGATGGCCCCGTCGATGGCCGCGAGGGCCTCGCCGTCCCGGCCCCCCGCCAGACGGACCAGGCACAGCTCCCGGTGCGCCGACAGATAGGCGGGGTCCACCTTCAGCGCCGCCAGAAGGTCCGCGGCGGCGTGGTCCAGCTTGCCGAGCACGCGGTACTCCACGGCGCGGCGGTATAGCAGCGGCGCGGTCTTTCCCTCGCGGGCGATGCGGGCGGTGAGCGCTTCGACGACATGCTCCGGGCTGTCGTGCGCCCGGACCATGCCCGGCGCGCAAAGCGCCAGGAGCGCCAGGGCGCGGACCGGCGCGGCACCGAAACAGCGTTTCATGGCCGCACGTCCGCCTTCTCGGCTTCCGGCATGTAGGCGGGCGGCTGCCAGGGGCTCGACAGGCGGGTCGGCGTCACCTTGCCGTTTTTGACGATGCGGAAAAGGTCCCGCTTCTCGCCGGCCTTGTTCAGCATGATCGCCGTCAGGGTGTCGCCCCCCACATCGACGATCACCGAGCCGTGCTCCAGGATGATCCTCTTCATGACCGGCATCGTCCCCTTGCGGCGCAGGCCCGTGCCGCCGTGGCCGGCCACGATCTGGACCGTGCCCTCATTGGGGTTCAGACCGGTGCTCTTTTTGTAGGCGCCGTCGCCGCTCGGGTCGCCGTCACCGTCGTCGAGGATGACGTTCTCGGCCACCGTGGGCGTCGCATAGGCGCCGTCCATCAGCATCGAGCGCTCATAGATATGAGAATGGCCGGTCAGGACCACATCCACGCCGCCGGATTCCAGGATCGGCATGATGTGGGTCCGCATCTCGATCAACTGCTTTTCCTTGTCGCTGTCGTGGGACCCTTTGGTGTAAGGCGGGTGGTGGAAGAACGCGATCAGCCAATCGGCCTTGGTCTTTTCCAGGTCGGCCTTGAGCCACTGCGCCATCGCCCCCGTGGGCGCGCGGTCCAGGTCGTGGGAGTTGAGGCAGATGAAGTGGACGCGGCCGTAATCGAAGGAGTAGTAGGCTTCCGTGCCGGACGCGACCCCGCCCGCCTCGCCTTTCGTCGGCAGCCTGTAGGCATCGTAATAGGGGCCGACCCCCGACACGCCGCTGGACGTATGCCCTTCATGATTGCCCATCGCGGGCCAGCAGACGGTGTTTCGCAGCGTCGGCTCGTACATGGCGAAGAAATGGTTCTGGAACTCGTCGTCCTTACCGTCCCTGTAGGCCATATCCCCGACGTGGACGTAGAAATCGAGCGGGCGCTTTTCCCGCGCGGTATGCTCCACCATCGCGGAATGGACCTCCGCCTGCGCCGCTCCGCCGGTCCCCGAGTCGCCGACCACCCAGAAGCGCATCGGCTTATCGGCGCCGACCGCCGGGTTCGTCTTGAAATGATAGCTGCCGTCCGCGCCGGTGAGCCGCTTGTCGCCGTCGAAGACGGCGTAGTGGTAGCGCGTGTCCGGCGCCAGCCCGGTGATACGCGCCTCGTACTGATAGGTCCCGTCCGGCGCGCTGTGCAGCCGGGGCAGGTCGGCCGCCGCGCCCTCCGGCGCCGCGACCCGCGTCACGATGGCCGCGCCGCTGACGGTCCCCTCCAGTCCGTCGGGCGCCGCGCCGTAGCGGACCACCGGGGTGATCGGCGCCTTGGTCCGCCAGACCACAGAGATCGAATCGGGGGTCGCCATCTGCAGATACGGGGCGCGCGCGAAGACATCGGTCGGCGCGGCCTGCGCGGCCATGCCAGCGCCGGCGAGGACGATAAGGAGGGGCAACAACAAAAAGGTGCGTCTGTGGATCTTCATGGCGAAATTCTACCGACAAATCCCGGCAAAGTCAAGCGATCATCGCCTGCAGGTAAGACAAATCATCCGGGCATGCCGGTTACGGGCGAAATTTATCATACAAATCTCTTGACAAATCCGAGTTCCGGCAGTACTATTCGGGAAAGGACCAGGGGATTGACGGCAATAAACAAGACAAATCCTCGGAAGGATGGGGCGCGTCCGCTGCGGTATGAACAGGCCCGGTGCGCGGTCCTGGAGTACATCGGCGCGCACGGCCTGAAACCGGGTGACCGCCTTCCCACCGAGGAAGAGCTGCGCCGTGACTTCGGCTGGAGCCGCGTCACGATCAGCCGGGCGCTGAATGAGCTGGTCTGGGAAGGCGTGCTCCGACGGGTGCAGGGCAGTGGCACCTATCTTACGGAGCCGCGACCGGTCGATCGCACCTACCGCATCCTGGTCAGCTCACGGGCCTTTCCCGCGGAAGACGACTACGGCAGCCCGCTCTTTGCCGGCATCCGCAAGGAGGCGGCCGCGCAGCATGGGGATATCGTGTACTACGACAAGTCCGGTGTACCGACCGCCGATGTGGTCCGCGATTTGGGCGTGGATGCTGTTCTTGCCTTGAGCTGGGAAACAGACGACTTGCGGGGCATCCTGTCGCTGCATCGCGCCGGATTGACTGTGGTTGGGCTCGCCCTGCGCAGTCGGACATTTTCCCTGCCGCTCGTCTCTACGGAAAACTTCGAAGGCGTCTGCAAGGCCGTCGAGCACCTGCTGGACGAGGGACATCGCCGTATTGCGTTTGTCACCCGGAACATCCAGAACAGCGACGTCATGGAGCGGTATGCGGGTTTCCAACATGCCATGGCGCGCGCAGGCCAGCCTGTGGACCCCTTCTACTTGCTAATCACCAGCCGTCATATGGATGCGTCCCTGCTGGAAGCCTGGTGGCAAAGCATGACGGTCCCTCCCACGGCGCTGGTACTGGACGGTTCTGGCTCTGTCGCGGCTCGCATGCTGTCACTGCTCCTGCGGCATGGCGTGAAGATACCGGAAGACCTTTCCGTGATCGTGATCGACGAGGTGCAGGCAGTCCAGCATTTTGTTCCGGCACTGACGGTGCTCCGGCAGCCAGCCTACGAGCTGGGACGCCGGGCGCTGGCCAAGGTGCTGCAGATGCTGCGCGGGGAGGACGACGGGGCGCCGGAGGTGCTGGCGACGGAGCTGATCCTGCGCGATTCCGTAGCAGCCCCGAAGCAAGACCCGCGAGTGGCAGCGAACATCACGCCGGAGGTCGCGAGCAACGTTGCTAGCCCTCTTCTCGCGCTGAACGCATAGCCCAAGATCAGGACATCTTCATTGTGGCCTGAATGACCAACAGATCTTCTTCGATACTTCCAAGGAGGAGTACACAGATGCATCGTCGCACCTCTGGTCCCCGTAAGGGAGCCGCTTTCACGAATGCACGACGTGCATTCACGCTCATCGAGCTTCTCGTCGTCATCGCCATCATAGCGATCCTCGCCGCCATCCTGTTTCCCGTTTTCGCGCAGGCAAGAGAGAAGGCCCGGCAGATCTCTTGCCTTTCGAATATGAAGCAGCTGGGGCTGGGTGTGATGCAATACGCCCAGGACTACGACGAGACGCTGCCCATCAGCCAGCATCCCGGGCCGGCGACCTATACGCGCCTGGACGGCAGGCCGTACACCACCAGTGGCTACTGGTGGCTCGTCATCCAGCCCTATATCAAGAACCTCGACGTCATGGTCTGCCCCTCGCTCGGCAAACCCAGGGGCTTCCCGGCGTCGGGCAGCAACACCGGCTCCTATGGGGCGAACTACCGGGGTGCGTTTGGCCGGCGCAACGCCGTCAGTCTGACTAGCCATGACCAGCCTGCCAGTCTCATCATGATTACCGATTCGCGCCGCCGCTCGACCGACACCAACACCACGAACTGGGGGTATTACGCGGTCGCGCCCACCATGCAGTTCCCCGAATCGAACGGCTACTGGTGGAACGTCGACTTCCGCCACCAGGAGCAGTCCAACGTCGCCTTCGCGGACGGGCATGCCAAGTCCATGAAGTCCGGCCAGATGTTCGGCCCGATGCCGCTGCCCGCGCAGGGCCAGGGCATCCCCTACGACTCCGCCACTCAGGCGCAGAAGGATCACTGGAAGCAGTGGTGGAACGTGCCGCGCGCCGACGGGAAGGTGGACTGATCCCGCGAGCCCGCATGGAACGCGCTGCTCCGACACCTACGCAGAGGGGTCTGTAACAGAAACTGCAGACCCCTCAGGCTTCCGGATTGCCAAGCCTTCGCCTCTAGCCTTTCTTGGTCGGGAGTGGCCCTCCGAGTGTATCCTTGCTGGGCTTGAAGCCGCCGCCATCGACATCCACGTAGATCGGGTTGCTGATCGCCAGGGGACGCTCGCCCCGCTGGCCCATAATGGGTCCGGTCGTGGCGTGGGCGTCGGTGGCTACCACGATCAGGTGGGCATCCCGCTCCAGCGCTATCTCGATCTCACGGTCGAACTTCACGACGCCATCGGCGAAGAACTGCGGGTGCGAGGCGCGGGTGAAGTTCAACGCCGGTTCCGGGCGGCCATTGACCAGGACCTGCACGCGGTCCACGTCGAGCCAGTTAGCACACTGCACCCGCACCCGCAGCCGCCCCTTCCCCTTCAGCCGGACGTCATCGCCGGGCAGCGCGCCGCTTAGCGAGATGTCCAGGTAAGGACCATTGGTCATGACGATGCGCCCCCGCTTCGCCGCGCGCACCACCGCCATCTCCTCCACCTGGGCGGGGTCATCGGTGGAAGACCGGACGTAGTTGCGGACGGTGCCGGACTGGTGGAAGCAGTAGTGGGCGTCGGTATTGGCTACCCCCGGAAGGCGGAAGCCCTGGTTCAGCAGCTGCAGCCAGTTGAAAACCGGGTTGTTGCGCAGTTCACCACTGCCCGTCCGCCTCGTCGGCTGCATGGCCAGGATGTTGGTGGCCCAGCTCTCGATGACGTGGGTGAACTCAAACCTGCCGAAGCCCTCGTCCGGGTTCCCGTCGCCATCCTTATCGAAGAAGAGCCAGCCGATATCCGGATGGTTCTGCTGTACCAGCTTCTCGCTGCGGGAGTCATGCTCCAAGAGCCGCCGGACCTGGGAGCGCGGCTGCGGATCAGTGGGCGGGGCGCCGCCGTCCTGCATCCCGGGCTTCAGGATAAGCGGGAAGGCGTTCTGGTGGTTGAGCGCAAAGGGGCTTCCGGTCAGCTCGATGCCATCCGAGGTGGCCAGCAAACGCTCCAGGCTCAGCTTCCTGAGGCGATGGCGGTAGGTCTGGATCCGGTTGTGCTCGGTGGAAGGCGCAAACTCGACGCCCTCGGCCGCCAGGCAGGTGATCCGGCTCTCCGGTTCCGTGGTGTTATCGCCGCTCTCGGAGGAGTGGCTGTGGAAGTCCGCTCTGATCCAGCCACGGCTGTCCACCGCGCGCACCAGGCGCGCCGCAACCCGGGCCGTCTGTCCCTCATAGGCAGCGCGGAACCACTTGTCATAGAAGAGGAGACAGTCCAACGCGCCTTCGGGGCTCTGCGCGAACGTCTGATTGCAGCGCATCTTGTCGGCGATACGCCGGCGGACCGCCTTCTGGCCCCGGTTGCGGTAGCGCGTGGTCACCCGCAGGAACGGCTGCCCGTCGCGGAGCGTGTATTCGGTCATTAGTTCGACCGGATCGTTCGCCTGCGGCGGGCGGGTGACGCGCAGGCGGATCTCCGGTCCGCTGGCGGCCAGGATCTCGGCGCGCGTGGCCGCGGGTCCGCCCTCCGCTTCGCCATGGGGCTTGAACGCCGTGAGCTGGTCGTTGTCGGTTTCGAGCAGCGCAAAGTCAATGACCGCCCCCTGCACATCCGGGCAGCTCATGTGCGCGTGCCGCCCCGGCACCGCATCACCGATCACCGCCGCCACCCGGTCGTTGCGCATCAGGTAGTCGCCGTAGATCGCGTCCACTTCCTTGCCGCCCGGAACGAGCCGCCAGTTCTCCTCAGTGATGCGCACGATCTCGCCTCCGAATGCCTTCGGAGCCGCCCCAAGGAGCAGGGCTACGGTCGCGACAAGCCAACGGCTACGCATTTTTCTTTATCTCCGGCAACGGGGACACTATCCTGATGGCTCATCGTGTTGCAACAGAGAAGACCGGGCTATGCAGCCCGGCGGCCTTTCTGCCTTACCGCCGCGCCCGTGCCGCTCCTTCTTCGCCTTCCGGTTTGGAAGGCGCGGGGCATGGATGCTTTCGCTGTTACGGCGTGGTGCGGGTAGGGTCTGCTCTGCGCGGGACGCTCTGGCTCCACTTCTCCCACTTGGCGTGGTCGTCGGCGAAGACGATGATGTTCCCCCCAGATGGCGCGCGCAGCTGTCCGGGTTCGGGTGGTCGGCGGGAATCGCCACCCAGCCACTGGGATCTGTTAAGCCCGCGCAATTCTTGGAGAATCTAAGCCGGTTGAAGGCGTTCGGGCCGTACAGGCCGTTCGTGACCTCGCCGTTGGAGAGGAGGTGGGCACTGAAGCCTACCGGGTGCCTGCCGTTGCCATCGGCGACCCAGTTAGGTGAGGCCCGGTCATAATTCTTGTTGACAGCCGCTGCTGAGTATTAACAATATAGCAAGATGAACGCTCAGGCAGGCAGAAAACACCGCGCCCAGGCAAGCCCCGGGCGCGGTGGCCACCGTACCATAGAAGTTGCGACACATCCCACGTCGGAGGCAACTTTATGGTACCGCAGGAAAAGTCTTCTTGCCCTGCTCGTGAGGCTTATTGATCAAAAAAATCCTATGCCCGCACCGCCCAAGAAACGCGGACGGGGCCGACCTAGGATCTACACGGATCGCCTGTTTCTCAAAGCATTGGTGATCATGATCGTGCGAGGAGCTGCACCGGGTGCACGAACTCCTGTCGGTCTTGGAGCAGCCGACCACCCAAATGCACCCTGCGTGCTTCGCTGATGCAGAACGGGCGCTACCCGACACGAAAAACCTTTGATAGAAGACTGGCAGCACTTCCCCAGACGCTGCCAGCACCCAGATGGCTGCCTGGGACGCCGCGGGGCGCTCTGTACAACCCGGCAGCACTGCGGTCGGGCAGCAGCCATGGACAGCACGGTACTTCGAGCCAAAGATGGGCCGCTCTGGCACAAGAAGGACAGAGACAGAGGTGTTGTGCCGCACAGTCGCATCGATATCGAGGCGGGCTGGACGAAATCCGGTTGGCACGGGTGGGTATACGGCTGGAAACTGCATATCGCTTCGGTAGTAGCCGGTGTCTGGATTCCTCTTGCGGCTCAACTGACGGTTGCCAACATCGATGATGGCGAAGTTGCCCGGCAGTTGTTGGTGGAAGTGCCAGGAGGTGCGTTTTGTCCTTGGCGATCAGCATTACAACCGGGAGGAGTTGCGGGCGGACTGCCATCTTCGGGACCACAGCCTGGTGACGAGTCAGCCGGGCAAGTATCCGCACACCGACGATGGCGTGGAAGTGCGGCGTATCTTCCACAAGTTGCGCTCTTTGGCGATGGAGAACTTGAACGAGCACTTTAAGGGTATCTTTGCGGCGCATGGTCCTGTGCCGACTAGAGGGTGTTATGAACTTTTCTGCCTCATCTGCTGTTAGCAGCTAGCATTTTCTTTTAGCCTGATCGCTAGGCTGAGCAGGCGTACAATTCTGGTTCTACGCTCTACGCTACGCGACGCTGATTATCTTGTCATTTAACGAATCGGAACAGCAGAAATCGTTTCACGCTGTTTTCTGCCTTTTCTGCGTCGTTGTGACAAAATGCAAAAAACCGAGTTCATAACACCGTCTAAGGGTAAGGCAGACGGCTTTCCTTCGCTTTGGTGCGATCTTGGTGTATCAGTTGGCTCTCTTGTATCGCTTCGAGCATGGTCTGGAACTCAACGTCGGTCTCAAGCCGTTTCTGCGGGCAGCCCTGAGCGATGACCGATCTACCAGAACAGGAAGTGCGTTCTGCAGAACTAAGTTGCCATTGTTCATCAACAAATATCCAATAAGAATTATGACCGGACCTCAGTTAGGTCTCGGCAGAGAAATTGATCGCGGCCAGCGACAGTGGCGCGCTGCGTAGACAGATGCCCGAATTCTCCAGACTACGGCGCCAGACTGTTCATCGCCGGCGTCTTTCGCTCAGCAAATCCTGCCAGGTGCGGTACGTGGTGCCCTGGTGAGCATGCGTCGTCAGGAGCACCCGGTCCGGCGAGGCATGTCTTAGCTCGTTCGCCTTCCCCGGATATCTCTCGATCACGTTGACATGCTCACGGGGATCATCGCGCAGGTGATACAGGGCCGAGTACTCCGCATCCGAGGAGTGCACGTACTGCCATTCAGGGATCGAGGTAGGAGGCACTAATAGCGGGACTTTCGATACTTTTTGCGTCTTTGGGATCATAAGTGACCTTGGCTATCTCGGAATAAGCCCAGTCGCGCTGGCGTTCCAGCAGGTTCTGTCCTTCGAAGAGGTAGGGGCATTCCAGACCGGCGGTCTGCAGGATCCGCGGGGCGACGTCAATATGTTCGGTAAAATCCGGGATCACTTCCTGGGTCCCCTCCGGCAGCGACCATAAGAAGGGCACATGGACGAGCGGTTTGACGGGCACCTCCACCGCCTTCGTGAACAGCCCCAGGTCCCCGCAGAACTCCCCATGGTCGGAGGTGAAGAGGACATGCGTGTTTCGATCCAGCCCCCGGCTCTTCAGCGCTTCCGGCAATGGCCGACCTGCCCGTCGATAAAGGAGATGGCGCCGTAATAGCACACCGTGATGTCGCGCACCTCTTCTTCGGTGAGCCGGTCACAGCCCAGGCGCTCATACACCCCCCTTGCAGGTCAGGATAGCGCTCAATACAGGGCGCGAAGTCGGCGATGCGGATACTGCGGCGGTCGTAGAGGTCGAAGTAGCTCCGGTCACAGGTGAAGGGATAGTGCGGCAGGTGATAGCAGACCTGCTGATAAAGGGCGCCCGCCCAGGCGGGCCATATACTCGATCAGTCATCCGTGAAAGCGTCGTAATGGTACTTCATGTCCACGGGCAGCAGCCCGTAGGGGATCTTGTGATCGTGCGGCAACCCATTGGGCGGCGCAAAGGCGGTCGGGTCGACGTCCAGGCCCAGGCGCGCCAGATGCTCCCGGTAAGACGGAGTCCGGTGCGTATTAGCGGCGGCAAAATAGTCAAGCCGAAGGGTTCCGGGTTGATGGTTGCTGCCGAAGCTGACGCAATCATAACCGGCCTCGGCCAGGATCTGAACGTACGATGTTTCGTGCCCTCCCGTGCCGACCAGGTTATTGACGGACCCGTTGCTCAGGGGTTGCGCCCGGTTATCAGGGCCATCCGCGAAGGCAGGCAGACCGGGCCCGCAGCGATATGGTTCGTGTAGACGCTACGTGACTTTTGGCTCAAGGCGTGCAGATTCGGCGTCACGATATCGGGATGCCCTTGATAAGACGTGCAGTCGGCGCGCATCTGGTCGGCAATGATCACCAGGAAATTCGGCTTCATCCGTTCCCTTCCCCCACCTTGTCCGGGTATCCGTTCGCCGCACCGCCCCCGAATACCTGCCAGGATGCCTGCCGGGGGGCTCTCACAGCGCCCCGTGGTTTCGGTATGCCGGCCGTGCCGTTTAACGGAGGTATAATGCTCTTCAGGGCCAATATCAGATAAACCGTGGCGGAAGCCCGTTCCGGCACATCCTCCGGCCACAAGGTAGGAACAACCGATGCAACGATGTGCCCCCGCGTCCCCGGTGCAGCGCACCTCCGTCTCCCCCCCCGGGGCGGGGTTCACGCTCATCACATCGGCGTTTACGCTGATCGAAAAACATGTCGTTATCGCCATCATCTCGGTCCTGGCAGCGATACTGCTTCCCGTCTTCGCGCAGGCACGCGACAAGGCACGGCAGACCGCCTGCCTCAGCAACCAAGCAGGCTCGGGCTCGGCTTCCTGCAATACATCCAGGATTACGACGAGCTCTGGCCCTCACAGTCGGCCGATGGCACCGCCATCGCCCCCAACATGCCCGTCAAAGACTCCGGGATCGCTGGCGCTCTTCCCTGGAACTACTATGACCGGGTGCATCCTTACACGAAGAACCAGCAGATCTGGCTTTGCCCCACCAATATCCCCAACGGTACTTTACCGGTACGTCCCCCCAACCTGGGCTACCATATGAATGGGAACGTGATCACCCCCACGGGTCTCTCCTCCTCCGCCGCGATCGTGGCTCCTGCGAACCTCTTCGTGCTGCGCGAGACCGGGAGGGGGGCTGTCCCATAACGCGGCTTATCTGCGTCCCTGGCCAGGCCACTGTGACGACATCGTTGCCTATGTAAACAGGCCCAACAACTATATGCATTCAGGCGGCTACAACCTGCTCTTCATAAACGGCGGTAGCCCGACGATGGTATAAAGCGACCCAAACTCGGAATCTAAGTCAATACCCCAGGATGAGGACAGCAGCGTCACACGCCATCCCGGTGTCCCGAACTGCCTATGATCTGTCCCTTTCCTCGGTCTCGGCGTGCAGAGACACCCGAGATGACACCCGTCCGTCCGGCCGCTCGGGCGGCGCACCTCGGGCCCGTAAAGAAGAGGATCAAATGGAGAAACCGTATTCGCATCCGGATAGCCGCCCTTCCGAGGCGCGTGCCCCGCACAAGGCGGCCGCTTTTGCTCGGCGCTCGCCGTGCTGTGCGCCGCCCCGGCCGCACAGGGGCGGAAGCACTCGCGGCTGTGGGGCCGCCAGGGGAAAGGCTCTGGTCTCCGGCCAGCCGCCTCCCGGATTTTTCGCATGCCGATTTACCAACGCGGCGAGAAGCCGCTGCCGGACGTCCCGCGCGCGGCGAGCGTGAAGGACTTCGGGGCCAAAGGGGACGGGCAGGCCGATGACACCGCAGGCATTCCTCAAGGCGCTGGCGACGGTGGAGCGCGGCGCGATCGAGGTCCCGCCGGGCCGCTACCGCATCACCGGCATCCTCGAGATCACCCGGCCGAACCTCGTGCTGCGCGGGCCGGGCCAGACAAGGCCGTCCTCGTCTTCCCGAAGCCGCTCAACGACATCAAGCCCAACTGGGGCGCCACCACCGACGCCCGGCGCACCTCCAACTATTCCTGGTCCGGCGGGTTCGTCTGGCTGCGCAGCAGCTACGGGGAGAAGACCCTGGCGACGGTGGGGGGCGCGGCCAAGCGCGGCGACCACTCGGTGACGGTCTCTTCGGCCTCGCCCCTGCGCGTCGGGCAGTCCGTCCTCCTCCGCGTCTCGGACACGCCGGACAAGCTCGCTCGCGCGGCATCTGTACTCCGACGATCCAGGACCGATCGACAACCTCAAAGGCGGCACAAAGGCCCGTCCTTCCTGGCCCTGCGGATCACCGCGGTGGAGGGAGCGCATCGTGTTCGACCGCCCGCTGCCCTTCGACATCCGGCCCGAGTGGAAGCCGGAGGTGCGCCGTTTCGAGCCGACGGTAACCAGTCCGGCGTGCGAAAACCTCTGCTTCTAGTTCCCGTGCGGACTACCAGGAGCATTTCACCGAGGTGAGCAACAACCCGGTCGCGCTCAGCGGCGTGGCCCACTGCTGGGTGCGCGATATCCGCATCGTGAACCCGGACGGCAGCCCGATGGTGAGCGGACATTTCAACACGGTCCAGGGAGTCGTCTACGAGTCCACGCGCAAGCCGGACCAGGGCGGCAACCAGGCTAGCGCCATGGCATCTACCTCGGCGGCGAGGACAACCTGTTCACCGGCTTCGATATCGGTTCCGCTTCATCCACGACGTGTCGGTGAGCCACAGCGCGGGCAACGTCGTCGCGCGCGGACGCGGCGTCGACCTTTGCCTGGACCACCATCGCCGCGCGCCCTATGAGAACCTCTTCACCGACCTGGATGCCGGTGCGGGCACGCGCCTCTGGCGCAGCGGCGGCGGGAGCGCCCTGGGCAAACATTGCGCGGCCCGCGGCACGTTCTGGAACATCCGCGCCGCCCGCCCCCTGGCGTACCCGCCGCCGGGTTTCGGCCCGCCGTCGATGAACCTCGTCGGTCTCCACACCGACCAGCCCAAGGTCACCGAGCCGAGCGGCAAGTGGTTCGAGGCCATCGCGCCGGCCAGCCTCGTTCCCCAGAACCTGCGCGAAGCCCAGCTTGCCCGCCGGCTGGGCGCGGGCGCCGCTGCGGGCGGCAAGGGGAGCGCCCGCGCCGGCGAATGGAAGCTCGTGTGGTCGGACGAGTTCGACCGCCCGGGCCTGCCGGACGCGGCGAAATGGGACTATGAGACGGGATTCGTCCGCAACCAGGAGATGCAGTACTACACCCGCGCCCGCAAGGAGAACGCCCGGGTCGAGAACGGCATGCTCGTGATCGAGGGGCGAAAGGAACGGCTCAAGAACCCCGGCTACAAGCCCGGCTCGCAGAACTGGAAGGAAAGCCGCGAATTCGCCCAGTACACGGCCGCAAGCCTCGTGACTCGGAACAAGGCCCATTTCCGGTACGGCCGGATCGAGGTGCGGGCAAAGCTGCCCCGGGGGAAGGGCGTTTGGCCGGCCATCTGGACTCTGGGCGCCGATAAGGCGCAGGTCGGCTGGCCCGGGTGCGGAGAGATCGACATCATGGAATTCGTCGGCCATGATCCCGACCGGGTGCACGCGAATGCGCACTTCGCCGTGGACGGCAAGCACCGCTCAGACGCAGGCAAGCTCACAACAAAAGCCCCGTACGAAGATTTCCACATCTACGCCATCGAGTGGTATCCGGACCGGATCGATTTCTTCTTCGACCAGATCAGATACCACACCTTCCTCCTCGACAAAGCCGGCCAAGGCGAGGACAACCCGTTCCGCAAACCCCAGTTCCTGCTCATCAACCTTGCGCTGGGAGGCAGCTGGGGCAAAGAGATCGATGATTCGATCCTGCCGCAGCGGTACCTCATCGATTACGTGCGGGTCTACGACAAAGGCGACCAGTCGTAGGCCCCGACAGACACCGCCGGGCCACGCCGCTGAGATCTATCAGGAGATGTGTTCATCATGCCGCCCCTTTGGCTTTCCGGCCGGGGGCCACGATGAGGAGCGGCGCCCGCGCGGACTCCTCGAACAGGGTCGGCTTGCCCCAGTTCCCGTGCTCGCCCAGGTGGTAGCCGTGGTCGCCGAACAGCACCACGACGGTGTCGTGCCACAGCTTCAGCCGTCCAGTGTGTCGAGCAGTTTGCCGACCTGGGCGGGGTGCGTTTCATGATTCTGGTAGTGGTTCTGGAGCATGAATTTCGCCTTCGCTGCGTGAATCTGGCAGCAGTTCACGCCACAAGGAAAAGACACGCATGCCCCGCAAACTCCTGCCCGCTGATACGGCTCCCGATCCTGAGCGCCAGACTTTGATCGACGAAACGCTGGAAAAACTCAGAAACAGACTGGAAAAAGAGCTGCCTGGCGACACGGCTACGTTCGACGAAATAGAAGAGGCCCTGACCCGCATCGGCGATGGCCTGTGCCAGGATCTGCAGCACAAGGTCCTCGACAGACGCACCCACAAGAAAGCCCGAGACAACCAGAGCACCTGTGCTTGTGGACGCAAAGCCCCCTACAAAGCCATGGCCCCGCGCACTCTGGTCAGCGCCCATGGCCAGGTGCCGTTGGTCCGTCCCTACTACTACTGCGCCCACTGCAAAGCCGGATTCGCTCCTGTGGACGACCTTTTGGACTTGGACAGCAGCAGCACCACGACCAAGGTGCGCTGTTGGGCGGCGGAGTTGGCATCCAAAGAGCCCTTTGAGGAAGGAGCGCAGACGCTGCTCTCTCTGACCGGCGTCTGTCTTTGCGCCGCCACCATCGAGCGCATCGCCGTCTCGGTGGGCAAGAATCTGCACCAGGAGCAACAGCGACAGGTGAGGCTGCTGCAAAGCGAGCGCCTGCCGGAACCTGTGGGACGGCGTCCTTCCCGCGTCGATATCGGGATGGACGGTCTGATGGTGCCCTTGCGCGAGCCCGGGAAGAAGGACAAGAGTCAGGGAGAGCTTTCCTGCCGCTTCGGTGAGTGCAAACTGGGCGTGGTCTATGAAGCCTACGCGGGAAGGCACGGCGAGGAGCGGGTACGCCTGCATGCCTACACGGCCACCCTGGCTGATGCGCACGCGTTGGGTCCCGAGGTGGCGCTGTTGGTGCATCATTTCGGCGGTGGCTTTGCCCGCGAGCGGGTGGTGATCGGCGATGGCGCGCTCTGGATCTGGCAACTGGCGGCCAAGTACTTCCCCGGTGCTTTGCAGATCGTGGACTTTTTCCACGCCGGTGAGCATCTGGCGAGCCTAGCCGATGCGATCTTCGGGATGGCAAGTCAAGAGAGCCGTCTTTGGCAGAAGGCGCGGCAGGAGGAGTTGCTGGCTGACCGGGTCGTCGATGTGCTGCGGGCGATCGCGCGCTGGAAGCCTGCGAGCAAGGAAGGCTACCGTCTGCGGCGTCGGGAGTTCCGTTACTTCCGGAGTAATGCCGAGCGGATGCGCTACGGCACGTTCCGGGCCAAAGGCTACCACATCGGCAGTGGCGTGGTGGAAGCAGCGTGCAAACAGGTGGTGGCGCTGCGACTGGATCAGGCGGGGATGCACTGGCGCCAAGAGACGGCGGAGGCGATTGTGCGGCTGCGGGCGGGGCTGCGCTCGAGTTTCCCCCCCGACCTGACGCCTTTGTGTGCTATGCCTGCCAGGCCGCAGGCCGTACCCGCCTGAAATTGCCAGAATCAGGAAACGCACCCGACCTGGGCGTCCATGAAGGATTTATCCGTCGCGTCGCATAATCACGCTATCGCAGGCAAAAACCAACGCG